>JAPOJR010000083.1 GCA_029978325.1 Alphaproteobacteria bacterium
CAAATTCAGAAATTAGAAAACATAAAAACTTTTACCCATCATGTCAAAGTAGATGTAAGCCTATTTTAAAACACATGCTAGAAGGCATAAACATGGATGAAAATTTATTGCATAAAAAATGAACAATTCTTCCGAGCCCAAGCATGACATCGCCATTGTCGGCGCCGGATTGGCCGGGCTGACCCTGGCGTTGGCGCTGGTGCGCAGCGGCGCCAAGGTCGCTTTGATTGAGCGGCAGTCTCACGAGCAGCTTGCTGCGGAAGAGATCGACGGCCGAACGACCGCTTTGGCGGCGTCCGCCAGGGACGTGTTCAACGGGCTGGGCATCTGGCCAGACATTGAGCCCCATGGCGGCCCGATCCTGGATATTCGCGTTACCGACCGGGCATCGCCTCTGCACGTACACTTCGCACATTCCGCCATTGGCGATAGCCCTATGGGCCATATCGTCGAAAACCATATTCTACGCCGAACGCTGCTGTGTGCGTTGGAACAGGAGCCTGCAGTTACGGTCTATTGGCGACGCAGCGTAACCGCGATTCAGGATGAAGGCCCGCGCGCCACGCTGACGCTAGATGACGGCACGCTGGTCCGCACAGCCTTGATTGCAGGCGCTGACGGCCGCGGTTCCGCGGTTCGACGCATGGCCGGCATCGGCATCAGCGCGGCCGACTACAATGAAACGGCGCTGGTCTGCACCGCCTATCACGAGGCACCGCATCATGGCATAGCTTACGAACGCTTCTTGAGCGGCGGCCCATTTGCCATCCTGCCGATGCAGGACAGCGTCAGCGGCCAGCACCGGTCTTCCATAGTCTGGACAGAATCCCGCAGACTGGCCGAGTACTTGTCACAATTGCCCAAGCCGCAGTTCGAGCAGCAGCTCCGCAGGCGCTTTGGCGACTTCCTTGGCATTGTGACCGTACCGGGCGACATCTGGAGTTATCCGTTATCGGTGATGCTTGCCAAGCGCCTGACCGGCCCGCGGCTGGTGCTAGTCGGCGAAGCGGCGCACGGCATGCACCCAATCGCCGGCCAGGGTTTTAACGTCAGCATCCGGGATGTCGTATGCCTTCGCGAGACGATCGAGGCTGCGCTTCAAAACGGCCGCGACCCCGGAGACCATGCCGTTTTGACCGCTTATGCGCGCAGGCGCTGGCCGGACATCCTGACGATGATTGCGGCGACCGACGGGCTAAACCGACTGTTTCGCAGCAACCTGCCGCCGATTGCTCTGGCGCGCAGATTGGGCCTCGCATCGGTTAACCGCATGCCATTGCTAAAGCGGCAATTCCAGCGCCACGCCATGGGCCTGACGCCAGTCGGGCGTTAATTCGCCTGCTGTAGGTGCGCGAACGCCTTCGCATTTGACCGAACCGGCGGCACCGGCATACACTTCTTAGGTCTCTGCCACGGACTGCCCATTCCTTAGGCAATCCGTGCAACTAGGGAGGTGTCCATTGAAGATCATCAACCCCGCCTTCGGGTTGCAACCGGCCTCGGTAGCTGCGGCGAAAGCTGCTGCCCGCCCGACAGACTGGCTGCATGACCCCATCGCCATCATCTCGAACTCCAAGGCCAACGCGCAGGCGCTTCTCGAAGGCGTGCGCCGGCTGATGGGCGAGTTCCGGCCGGTCGATAACATCGACTACTTCTACAAGAACAGCGCCGCCAAGCCCGCGCCGCCGGACCTGATCGAGCACGTCACCAAGAACTATAAAGGCGCGATCCTCGCCTTGGCCGATTGAGGGTCGTGCTCGTCGTGGAGTTTCCATGACAGTACGACCCTGGAATCCCAAGGTGTTGAAACCTTTATCGTTGTGACCGAGACGTTCCTGCCACTCGTCCGCGCCCAGGCCAAGGCCCGCAAGGCCGACCCCAAGCTGCTGATCGTCAAGCATCCGGTCGGCGGCCTGAACGAGGACGAACTGCGCGAGCGCATCCAGACGGCGTTCGGCGCGCTGAGACTGGCCGTCGCCGCCTGAGACGGCGGTTTAGGACTGTCCCTTCGCGCTGGCCTCACTGGCTGGCATGCTCGGGCACGCTGCCAAGCCCGCCATACGGCTGTGTGGAGGTAAGCTTATAGCCATCCTTCAGCCTGAGGCGGCGCTCGAAGAGCGCCCTCGAAGGGGCCGGCTTTGGAGATTGGCCCGTCGCCTTCGAGGCTCGCTTTGCTCGCACCTCAGGCTGAAGGGTGGAGCGATGGTTGCAAATGATTTGTGCGTGTGAATTTGAAAGGGTGAGACCCGCATGAGCGATCCCGGCGAACAGGAGGTCCTCGACCTCGGCGACATGGACGTTGACGCGTTCAACGAATACGCCATCGAACAGGGCTGGAGCGACGGCTTCCCGCTGGTTCCGCCGACCGAGGAAAAGGTTGCCCGCTTTGTCGAGACCTGCCGCGGCGATAACGAGCCGTTCCCGCCGATGACTCCGCGCCAGGTGCTGCCGACGCTACAGACCATCGCCGCCAATGCCGTCATGGCCGGCTGCAAGCCCGAGTATTTCCCGGTGGTGGTCGCCGCGGTGCGTGCGATCCTGAAGCCCGAATACAACCTGCACGGCACGCTGGCGACGACGCACCCGTGCTCGCCCATGCTGATGGTCAGCGGGCCGCTGCGCCATGAACTGGGTCTGAACTGCTCCAGCAACTGCTTTGGCCAGGGCACTCGCGCCAATGCCACCATCGGCCGGGCGGTGCAGTTGACGGTTCTGAACGTCGGCGGCGGCAAGCCCGGCACCATGGACCGCGCCACCCAGGGCTCGCCGGCGAAATTCGCCTTCTGCTTCGGCGAGAACGAGGAGGAGAGCCCCTGGGCGCCGTTCCACGTCCGCCGCGGCTTCGAGGCCGGCGACAGCGTCGTGACCGCCCTGCCAACGGAGGCGCCGCACAACATCAACGACCACGGCTCCACCACCGGCCTTGGCATTCTGCAGACGGTGGCCGGCACGATGTCGGAGACCGGCAACAACAACATCTACGGCAAGTCGCCCTTCATGATCGCCTTCGGGCCGGAGCACGCGGCCACCCTGAAGCGTGATGGCTGGAGCGTGGAGGCGGTGCAGGAGAAGCTCTACGAACTCTCCGCCGTGCATTACAGCCGCGTGTCCGAGGACAACCGCAAAAACTATGAGGAGCGGGAGCAGTTTCCGGTGAACGACCACTACTACCTGGCGCCGACGCCGTCGGCGATTCAGATCGTGGTGGCAGGCGGTCCGGGCAAGCACTCTGCCTTCCTGCCGACCTTCGGCTTTACCGAGGTGTGTTCCGTGAGGATCGCTGCGCGGTGAGCCTGATCGAGCGCGACGGCCCGCTGCCGCTGTTCGCTGAGGGCGCTGAGTGGGACGCCGTACAGACCGCTTTGCGAGACCACGGCCTCGCCGACGGCCTGCCGCAGGTTGTACCGACCGCAAGGCGGCTCGCGGCCATGCTGGCGGGTGTCCGCGATCCGGAGCAATCGCTCGGCATGATGCCGCCGTTGTTCGGCGATCTAACGCCGGCGAATGTTGCCTATTGCTGCGTTCTGGCCGGCTGCGTGCCGGCGGAACTGCCGGTGGTGCTGGCGGCGGCGGAGGCCTGTCTCGCCGACGACTTCAACCTGCTGGGCCTGCTGACCACGACCGGAACGCCGGCGGTGGCGGTGATGATCAGCGGGCCGGCGGTGGCGGGATTGGGCCTGAACAGCGGCACCAACACGCTCGGCCCCGGCAGCCGCGCCAACGCCTGCATCGGCCGGGCGCTGGCCCTGGTGACGCGCATCATCGGTGGCGCGGTCGAGGGCTCCGGCGACATGGCGACCATGGGCCAACCCGGCAAGTATGGCTTCTGCTTCGCCGAGGGCGCGGGCGGCCTGCTGCCCTCCCTGGCCTCGCGCCGCGGCCTGCCGGCAGACGTCAGCGCGGTGACGGTGTTCGGCGTTTCCGGCACCATGGAAGTCCTCCCCCTCGAAGCCCGCGACACGCCGGAAGCGGTGCTCACCCCCGCCGCCGCCGCCATGATCGCGTCTGCCGCCGCCGCCAGCAGCGGCAAGCCGCGCGAGCCGGGCGAGCAGGTGGTGCTGATCCCGCCGGAACTGCTGGAGACGCTGGCTCGGCATGGCTGGGGCGTGGCGGAAATTCAGGCCTTTTTGTTCGAAGCCGCCACCGCCGTGATTCCTGGCGTCGCCGCGGTTCAGCGACACGGGCCCATAGCCGCCGGCCCGTCCTCTATCCTGCCGATCGAGACCGGCGGCGCCGGCGTGAAAATGACCCTGCTGCCGCTCTGGGCCGGGGGCTCGCTCAGCCAGACCTTGCCGCTGCGCTAGGTCTTGCTAGGCTCAAGTGGAACACTGCAACAACCCGTAGAGAACCCGCCCATGCGCATCCTCATCACCGACCGCCACATCACCAACGATGGCCTGGAGGAAAAGGCCGCCGGTCCCGGCATCGAGATCGAAGCCTTCGACAACCCTGAGGACGTTACCGACGACGCCTGGGCCCGCGCCGACGGCATCGTCACCTACCGCGGCACCAAGGCGGTGATGGCCGCACTGCCGAAGCTGCAACGGGCGCGGATCGTCGTGCGCGGCGGCGTCGGCTTCGACGGGCTGGACCTGAAGACGCTGGGCGAGCGCGGCATCGCGGTCTGCACCGTGCCCGACTACGGCACCACCGAAGTCGCCGACCACGCGATTTCGATGCTGCTGGCGCTGCGCCGCGGCCTGAACCATTACGAAAAACGCATGCGGCAAGACCCGAACGGCCTGTGGCGGTACGTCGAGAGCCCCTGCATCGACCGACTGCGCGGCCGTACCTTCGGCGTGTTCGGCATGGGGCGCATTGGCCTTGCCGCGGCGCGTCGGGCGGCGGCGTTCGATATGACCGTGATGTTCTATGACCCGCTCCAGCCCGATGGTTACGAACTCGCGACCGGCTACAAGCGCGTCGCGTCGGCGGAAGAGCTGTTTGAGACCGCCGACAATATCTCGATCCACTCGCCGCTGAACGACGGCACCCGCGCCGCCATCAATGCCAACCTGCTGGGGCGCATGAAGGCGACCGCCGTGCTGGTCAATACCGCCCGCGGCCCCATCGTCGACCTGGATGCGCTCTATGACGCCCTGAAGGCCGGCCGGCCCGCCGGCGCCGGCCTGGACGTGCTGCCGCAGGAGCCGGCAGACACCAATCATCCGCTGATCAAGGCCTACATGGCGGATGAAGACTGGCTCGCTGGCCGCCTGATGATATCGCCGCACGCCGCTTTCTACAGCCCACCCGGGCTGCAGGACCTGCGGTTCAAGGCTGTGGCGACCGCGGCGCAGCGCATCCGCGACGGCTCGGTGCGCAACTGCCAGAACCTAGCGTTCCTGACGGATTGAGGCCTTTCTCCGGAGCACCAGCCCCATGACCACATTCAAAGACGTCGCCACTGCCGGCGGCCTGAAGGTCGGCACGTTCGTCTGCGAGTTCGCGACGCCCGGCATCGGCTATATCCTGAAAAACGCCGGCCTGGATTTCGTGTTTCTCGACATGGAGCATTCCGGCTTCGACGTCGGGCAGATGAAGTCGGTCCTGCGCTATTTCGAGGCCGCCGACCTGCCCTGCCTGGTCCGCCCGGCAGGCAAGGACTATTACGACATGGCCCGCATGCTGGATATCGGCGCCGGCGCGCTCTGCCTGCCGATGGTCTCCAGTGCTGAGGAGGCGCGGGCCATTGTTCGCCAGTGCAGGTATGTGCCGGAGGGCGAGCGCGGCGTGGCGCTCGGCATCATGCACGACCGCTATAGCACCGGCCCGGTGCTGCAAAAGCTGGGGCAGGCGAACCGCGAAACCGCCATCTTTCCGTTAATCGAGACCGCCGCCGGCGTCGCCGAGGTGGAGGAAATCGCAAAGATCGATGGCGTCGATGGCCTCTGGCTCGGCCATTTCGACCTCTCCTGCTCGCTCGGCATTCCGGGGGAGTTCGACCATCCGGCCTTCAAGGCAGCGGTCGCCCGCACCTGCGCCGCTGCCAAGGCCGCCGGCATCCCGGTCGGGCGCATCGCCGGCGACGCCCGCGATGGGGCGGCACTGCACCGCGAAGGCTTTGATCTGATCGCCATTTCCGGCGACGTCTGGCTGTTGCAGGCAGCCCTCGCCAAAGCGGCGGGCGACCTGCGTCAGGCGGTTGCGGCGACTGGCGAAGGCCCGGCATCATGACTGCGCCAACCCACCAGGCCATCGTGATCGGCGCAGGGTTTGCCGGCCTGACCGCGGCCACAGCGTTGGCCGAAAGCGGAGTGCAGACCGCACTGGTCGACGATGGCTATCTCGGCGGCCTCATCACCAATGTCGGCCTTCTGGAAGCGCCCGGCCCCTATGACGGCCTCTCCGGGGCCGACCTGGCCGGCGACCTGCTGGGCCGGGCGATGGAGGCCGGCGTCGACTACCAGATGGGCGAGATTACGGCACTGGACCAGCAGGGCCGGCTTTGGGCGCTGCCGGAGCTAGAGATTTCAGCGCCGTCGGTCGTGCTGGCGACCGGCGCAAAGCTCCGCACCCTGGGGGTGCCTGGCGAGGAGCGCCTGACCGGCCTCGGCGTCTCGCAATGCGCGTTTTGCGACGGCGCTCTCTACATCGGACAGGACGTGGTGGTGGTCGGCGGTGGTGACGCCGCGTTCCAGGAGGCGTTGCACCTGGCAGAGATAGGCTGTTCTTCGGTTACAATACTGCTGCGCGGCGATGCGCCCCGCGCCCAGCCCAACTTTGTGGAACGCGCAGCCGCCGCCGCCAACCTATCGATCCGGCGCAATTGCAAGGTTCTGGAAATCCTTGGCGACGCGGGAGTAGAGGGCGTTCGCATCCGGAGTACCGCGGCGGGCCAAGACGAAACTCTGCCGACCTATGGCGTTTTCGTCTTCGTCGGCTTGGAGCCGCGGACTGCTCTGGCTCCGCCACAAGCCAGCCGCGATTCAACGGGTGCACTCAGCACGGACAACAGATTGCAGACATCGGCTCCGGGCATTTTCACGATTGGCGCGGCCCGGTCCGGCTATCGCGGCAGTCTGGCGGATGCCGCCGCGGACGCCGAGGCCATCGCGCGCGCCATTGCTGGCGGTTAAACAGCGCTGCTTTCTATGCCGATGCCAGCGCATCGGCCACGGCTTGGCCAGCCTTTAGGCCGTGACCCGTCAGGATCACTACAGCGGTCTCGCCGGTCTTGATCCGCCCCGCGGCCTGCAACCGGCTGAGTCCCGCCGCGGCGGCGGCGGTGGTCGGCTCGACATACCAGCCGGCGGCCAGCAAATCGCGCAGAGCAGCCCGGATTTCGGCCTCGGAAACCGCCAGCAACTGGCCGCCGGAGCCCCGCACGGCGTCCAGAATGGCCGCCGCCCGCACCGGTTGCGGCGTCGCGATCCCGTCCGCGATTGTCGGCTGCACTGGTCGGGCGGTCCTGTCCTCAAACATCGCCACCAGCGGCGAACAGCCCTCCGCCTGCACCGCATGCAGGCGCGGCATGTGCGCGATCTGGCCGGCGGCGATCAATTCGGCAAAGCCTGTCGCCAGCCCCAGGACATTGCCGCCCTGGCCAGCGGGCATCACAATATGATCCGGCAAGGCGAAGCCCATCTGCTCCCACAGTTCGAACGCCAGGGTTTTCGTACCTTCGACGAAGAACGGCTGCCAGGCGTGCGAGGCATAGAAGCGGTCGGACGAGGCTGCCAGCGCCGCGTCGGTCGTGTCCTGCCGGGTGCCCGGCACACGATGGACGGTCGCGCCGAAAGCCTGCATCTGCATCAGCTTGCCGGCAGGCGCCGACGCCGGGACATAAATCGCGCAATCGATGCCGGCGGCTCGGCAATACGTCGCCATCGACGCGCCGGCATTGCCGCTGGAATCCTCCAGGATCTCGCCAACGCCGGCGGCCATCATAGCGTTTACCAGCATAGCGATGCCACGATCCTTGTAAGAGCCGGACGGCTGGAGATGCTCGCACTTAAACAGCACCGGGCGGCCGCGCCATTCGCCCGAAACCAGCGGCGTCCAACCCTCGCCGAGGCTGAGACGGCGCGGGACCCGCAGCGCCTTGCCATAGCGCCAGAGCGAACCTTCGCCCCGGTCGATATCGGACGGCGCTATGCCCGGCCCCGCCGTCAACTCCACCGCGCCCTGGTCATCCGGCGCACGCCAGAGTGGCTTGTCCAGCGGCCAGATCGCTCCGGTGCGGGGGTTGGTATAGGTGGTGGGCATCGGCAGAGCTTCCCGGGCGTGACGTTCGATGGCGCCGTTATAGCAGCCTGCCGGGCCGGCCTCTATCCATAGCGGTGCAGGCTGCGGCCATGCTGTTTCAACCACGCCTCCTGCGCTTCGAACCCCGGCACCAGCGTCGTCACCAGCGCCCAAAACCGCGGGCTATGGTTCAGTTCGCGCAGGTGGGCGACTTCGTGTGCGGCGACATAGTCCAGCACGTCGGCAGGGGCCATGGCCAACCGCCAGGAAAACGACAGGCTTCCCCGGCTGGAACAACTGCCCCAGCGGGTCTTGGGATCGCGTAGCGACAAGGGCGGCGGCGCCAGCCCCAGCGCGGCGCAATACCGCGCCACGGCCAGCGAAAGATCGCGCCGGGCCTTGGCACGAAGCCAGCTTTGGACCAACGAGGCCACGGTTTCAGGACCGCCGCCGACCGACAGGACCCCATTTTCGGCCCGAACCGGATCGAGGGCCTGCTCGGCCAGGACGATTATATGCGGCGCGCCGGCAATCGGCACCACCGCGTCTGCCTTGAACGGCACTTGCGCCGGCCTGCGGGCCAGTTGCGCCTTCAGCCAGTCCTGCTTGCCAGCGTAAAACCGCAGGCCCTCTGCTTTCAGGCTGGCGCGCGGCAATGTCAGGACGGGCTCGCCCCGGGCGTTCAGGCGCAGCGAAATCCGCTTGGCGCGGCGGTTGACCCGGATGGTCGGTTCGGGCAGCGGCGCAGCCACGCCGGCCTACAATTGCCAGTCGACAACGTATCGGATGAGGTCCGCCTCGTCCGCCAGGTCATCTTCTGAAATCGTCCGGTGCCGTATAGATACGCCCGCGGCATGCACCGTTCCGGGATCGCCGGACACCAGCGGGTGCCACCATTGCAGCGGCAGGCCCTCGCCGATCAGGCGATAGGCGCAGGTGCGCGGCAGCCACGGCAGCGCGCCGAGATCGGTCTGGGACAGATCAATACAGTCAGGGACATGGGTAAACCGATTGGCGTAGTCACCGCACCGGCAGGTTTCGGAATCGAACAACTTGCAGGCAACCGAGGTCGGCTCAACTTCGCCGGTGTCCTCATATTCAACCTTCAGCAGGCAGCATTTCCCGCACCCGTCGCAGAGCGATTCCCACTCCTGCGGCGTCATTTGCCAAAGTTGCTTGGTCTGCCAAAACGGCTTGTCCACGGTCTCAGCCCCGCCCCTGAACCTCACGGCCGGTCATGCCGATGGACCACATATAGCCCAGCACGCCGCCTTTCAGCAGCGGCAGAAAGATCAGGGCCAGCACCAGAGTCAATGCTGGCCAAACCACCATGTGAACGCTGACCGGCCATTGGTAATTCTGCTCGACCAGCAACAGCGTCGGCACGATCAGGTGGCCAACCAGAAAGATCGTTAGATAAGGGGGAAAATCGTCAGCTCGGATATGGCCCAAATGTTCGCCGCAATTGGCACAATCGTCAACTTGCCGCAAATAGCCGGCGAAAGCCCTGCCATGCCCGCAGGCCGGACAACGCCGCTTCAGACCGCGGGCGATAGCGGATTGTTTGGATGCGCGGCGGCGAACGATCGGCATGGCTGTACAGCTTCCGTAGGATATACACCGTCTCATAGGCCAGCCTGCATCGAATGACGAGGTGACGGAACGTCCATGGGTGCACGCTGGCGCAACTTACCTGTATGCTGGCGGCATGGACACATTGAACGACCTGCTGTCGCCGGCGCCGATCGACCCCGGCCTCTATATCGTCTCCACCCCGATAGGCAATCTGGAGGATGTGACCCTGCGCGCGCTGCGCATCCTGCGCGACGCCAACGCCATCGCATGCGAGGATACGCGCACGACACTGCGGCTGGTGCAACGCTATGGCCTGTGCCGAACCTTGCTGCCGTACCACGAACACAATGCCCGACAAGCCCTGCCCGGCATTCTGCGGCGACTGGCCGATGGCGAGGCGGTTGCGCTGGTCAGCGACGCCGGCACGCCGCTGGTCTCCGATCCGGGCTACCGGTTGGTGGAGGCAGCGCTCGACGCCGGCCATCCGGTCATTCCAATCCCAGGGCCCAGCGCCATGCTGGCGGGCCTGGTGGCGGCTGGGCTGCCGACCGACCGGTTTTTCTTCGCTGGCTTCCTGCCGAACAGACAGGCCGCGCGCCGGGCCGCGCTGGAAGAACTGGCCGCGATTCCGGGAACGCTGGTGTTCTATGAATCCCCCGGGCGCGCCGCCGACACGTTGGCGGATATCGCCGCGGTTCTGGGCGACCGACCGGCCTGCCTTGCCCGCGAACTGACCAAGCGTTTTGAGGAATGGCGGCGCGGCGCCGCGGCGGAATTGGCAGCGGGCGCCGAGGCGGAGCCGCCGCGCGGCGAATGCGTCATCATGGTGGGCCCACCCTCGGCAGAGAGCCAGGCGGTTGCCCTGGCGGATATCGACACCATGCTCCGCGCGGCTCTTGCCCATGACAGCGTCCGCGACGCCGCCGCCGCGGTTGCCGAAGCCACCGGTCAAAAGCGTCGGCAGGTCTACGCCCGCGCGCTGGAACTGGCCAAGGCCTTGGCCGAGCCGCCGGACCCATGACAGCGGAACGGCAAAGGCGGGAGCAACGCGGCCGCGATGCGGAAGCCAAGGCCGCCACCTTCCTGCGCTCCCAGGGCTACACCATCCTGGCGGAACGCCTGCGCACCCCATCGGGCGAAATTGACCTGATCGCGTATTGCGATCCGGTGCTGGCGCTGGTGGAAGTCAAGGCGCGGGCATCGGTCGGACGCGGCCTCTATTCGTTGTCGGCGCGGCAGGCATCCCGGATCGCAGCGGCGGGGTCGTATTTCCTGGCAGAACACCCGCAATACGCCGAAGCGTTGGTTAGCCTGGACCTAATCGTGATCACACCGGATGGCTCGCCGCAGCATTTTCCCAATGCCTGGCAACAGGATGGGGATGACGCCGGCTGGTGATCGGCTACCATTGCAACAGGCCCGCAAGGAGGACGTTCGCCATGCCCCAATCCCCGCCGCCGCGCAAAATCACCCTGGAGCCGGCCTCCGACAGTATCCGCGTGGAATTCGCCGGCGCAACCATTGCCGAAACCCGCAACGCCCTGATCCTGCGCGAGGGCTCCTATCCCCCGGTTGCCTATATCCCCCGGGCCGACGTGCGGTGGGAATTGCTGCGCGACAGCGATCACCAGACCTTCTGCCCTTACAAAGGCACGGCACGCTATTGGAGCGTCGCAGCCGGCGGGCGCATCGCCGAGAATGCCGTCTGGGGGTATCCGCAGGCCATCGACGCAGTCGCTGAGATTCAGGACTGCGTCGCCTTCTATTGGGACCGGATGGATGCCTGGTATCTGGGCGGCAAGCCGTTGGCCAAGCCGGCGTTTTAGGCCAGGCTCAGTGATGCCGGTTTTTCGGCTCGAACCCTGAGGCCTGGGCGGTACGGGCGTTGCGAACCCAGACCTCGCGGTTCGGGTGCATGCCGCCGCCGCGGGTGGCCGGCACGCCCATCTGGCGCATGCGGTGCAGCAAGCGCGTGTCGGCAATACCGCAGTTCGGGTGCAGGCCGCCGTTGGCGTCCACCACCTTCTGCCAGGCCGCCTTGCGCGCGTTGAACACCGCCGGATCGTCGAGCACCGGGCAGTTCAATTCGTTGGTATTGAGGTCGGCAACAATCTCGTCGCCATTCTCGATCAGGCCGATCGGGCCACCCAGAGCCGCCTCCGGCCCAACATGGCCGATCACCAGACCGACCGAGCCGCCGGAGAAGCGGGCATCCGTCATCAGTCCGACGACGATGCCTTTCTCGCGGCAGAGCGTGGTGATGCGGGACGTCGAATCCAGCATCTCCGGCATGCCCGGCGCGCCAGCGGGGCCTTCATAACGCACGATGACCATGTCATGGTTCTGGAAAACCTCAGGCGTCTTGTCGAGCGCCTCCAGCAAGCCGGCCTCACCCTCGAACACACGGGCAGAGCCTTTGAAGACATTGCCTTCCAGACCGCCTTCGACGCCAGCAAGCTTCAGGATGGCGCTATAGTCGGGCGAGAGATTGCCGCCCAGCAGGCGCAGGCCGCCGGTTGGCTTGTAGGGGGCCGCGCAGGTGTGGACCACCTCGCTATCCGGCGCAGCCGTGCCGAGGCGGGCGATCTGTTCTGCCAGCGTCTCGCCGGTGCAGGTTGGGACGTCGCCATTGATCAACCCGGCGTCCATCAATTCCTTGACGATGACCTGCACGCCGCCGACCTTGTCGATATCGACCATGGAGAAACGGCCGTAGGGGCGCGCATCCGTCAGCACCGGGACGACATGCTGCGAGAGGTGGTTGAATTCCTCCGGCGTCATGATCTCCTTCCAGAAATCCGCATAGCCCGCAGCGCGCGCGATCTCCGGCGCGTGCAGCACGACGTTGGTCGAGCCGCCGACGGCCATGGCGACGATGACCGCATTGCGCAACGAATCGCGGCCGACGATATCGCGCGGCTTCACGCCGTTGGCGATCATCTGTTGCAGGTAGCCGACCAATTCCTTCGGGAATTCATTGAGGCGGCGCGGATCGTCGGAAGGCGGCGCCACCATGTGCAGCGGCTGCATGCCGACAACGCCTATAAAGGTCTGCATGGTGTTGTAGGTGAACATGCCGCCGCACGACCCATAGCCTGGGCAGGCATGGCAGGCGATGTGGAATTTGTAGTCCTCGTCGTGGCTGCCCGCGACCTGATAAGACGAAACGATATCCAGCGGCTCGTCCGGGTTGTTTGGATCATGGCCGGGATGGATCGGGCCGTCCGACATAATAATGGCCGCCTCGTTGTGCTCCAGCAGCGCCGAAAGCGTGCCGACCGGGGGCTTGTCGCAGGCAACGACGGCGATGCAGCCAGCCAGGCCGCTGCCCGACAGGTGCTCGGACAACGCATCCTGGGTGATCTCGCGACCTATCAGGGAATAGCGCATCTCGCGCGTGCCGTTGCGGATGCCGTCAGAGATGCCGACGGTGTATTCCGGCTGGACCAGGCGCAGCTTCATCTGGCCTTCGCCATGTCCGATCTTCGCCAGCAGCGCCTCGTGGATCGCCTCGACCTTCCGCTGGACGCCGATATAGCACTGGCTGTCGCCCTTATTGCCGACGACGCCGACCGACGGCTCGTGAATCAGATCGATCTCGGTGCCGAGTTCCCGAGCGATGCCGATAGTCTGGGACGAGCGGCCGGGATGGCGGTCGATGAGGACGGACGATGATTTGGACAACGGATTGGTCTCCTAAAGAGCGCTGATATGGCCAGGCCGCAAGACGGCGGCGGCGGGCCGGCACGAAAACGATTGCCAGTCATATGCCCCGGAACCGCATCGGCGTTCAAGTGCGAAGCCCGCAACTGAACCTCCGCGGGTCCGCCCACCCATGACGCCGCCCATCCGTCCGCCGATTTGAGTATGGCGCGCCAAGCCGTGGAAAACGGGGAGGCAGTCCCATTGAAAATAGGGTACTGTCCGCGCCGTTCGTTCCAACCCAACAGGAGAAACCCATGCTGTTCGACGTCCGCGTCTATACCTGCCGCCCCGGCACCATCAAAAAGCAGATGGAAGTGTACGAAAAAGAAGGCCTCGCCGTGCAGACCAAGCACCTGGGCCAGCCGGTGTTCTATGGCATCACCGAGTCCGGCGAGGTTAACACCTACATGCACATTTGGGCGTACGAAAATGCCGCCGACCGTGAAAAACGCCGCGCCGCGATGCAGGCCGATCCCGACTGGCACGCCTTCCTGGCCAAAACCGGAGAATTGGGCTATCTCATCGCTCAGAAAAACACGCTGATGAACAACGCGCCGTTCTACAACTACAAACGCTAGGCTAACACCCGATCAAATTTGCTAATTTGTTCGGGGTAAGAAGGCGTAGATTCATAAAGTTAGAGCAAGTTCTGGTCCTGCTGGAACGGGAT
>JAPOJR010000084.1 GCA_029978325.1 Alphaproteobacteria bacterium
GCTAGGTTGGCGGCGTCTTATGCTAGGTTCGGTGATAGGTTTCACGCTTGCTTCAGTCGCTTGTGGCTTGGCAGAAAGTCTTGAAACACTTCTTGTTTTTCGTGTCATTCAAGGCGCTCTTGGGGCCCCCATATTCCCGCTTGGGCAGTCAATCATCCTCGCTCGCTTTGAGCGCGCACAGCATCCCATGGCATTGATGATGTGGGGTGTTGGACATGCTTTGGCATGATTTCGTTCGGATCCACCCCAATTTCATTGTCCATTTTTGTCTTGCCCATTTTGTTCCATAGTGGGTTTGTGTCCCGGGATCCTCTCGCGACGGTCGGAAATGCCGATCTTGCGTGTGCCCCCTGTCTGAATCTTGCGTAAGGCCACCCGATGCCGAACTCAACTCTTCCACCGTTCCTGCAAGCCGAACTGGCGGCAGCCCTGGCGTCTTGCCCTCGGTCCGTTCAACTGGCCGATGCGTTTGCGCTGTTGCGGGGACTGCAGGGTGCGCCGCAGTCCGGGCTAGCCGCGGACAATGGCATTTGGCCAAAGCTCTTTGCGCCATCGCCCACACCGGAACTGCTGGCCGTCCTTACGGCGGCGCGCGCAGCGTTTGCCATGTCGAAGCCCGCCGACCTGGCGCTGGCGGACCGACTGCCGGCGTTGCGCCGGGAACTGAATGCCCGCGGTCTTGACGGCTTTATCGTTCCGCACGGCGACGAGCACCAGAGCGAATTCATTCCGGCCGCCAGCGAAAGATTGGCTTGGCTGTCTGGTTTTTCCGGGTCAGCAGGGCTTGCTGTCGTGCTTGCGGAGAAAGCCGCAATCTTTGTCGATGGGCGCTACACCTTGCAGGTCCGTGACCAGGTCGATATCGCGGCGTTCGAACCGCAGCATGTAACGGAACAACCGCCGAGCGACTGGATTGCGGCCAACCTGCCGAATGGCGCGAAGCTGGGCATCGATCCTTGGCTGCACAGCGCCGATGCTGTTGAGCGGTTTCAGTCGGCCGCGCGCGCAGCCGGTGGCACGTTGGACCTGGTCGATTCCAACCCGATCGACAGCATTTGGAAAGACCGCCCTGCCCGTCCGCTGGCGCCGGTAATCCCGCACCCGATGGAATTTGCCGGCGAAGCGGCGGAGGCCAAACGGCAACGCCTCGCCGAAGCGCTCGCGACCGCTGGCCAGTCAGCCGCCGTGCTCTGCCAGCCGGATTCCATCGCTTGGCTGTTGAACATTCGCGGCGGCGACACGGCGCATACACCTTTGCCCTTGAGCTTCGCCATTCTTTACGACGATGGCCGCGCCGACCTGTTTTGCGACCCCCGCAAGCTGCTGGCCGATACAAAGCAGCATCTTGGCAACGGCGTGCAGATCATGCCGGTCGATGGGCTGGGAACCGCGCTCGACAAACTGGGAAGCGCGTCCGGGAAAGTACTGGCAGACAAGCAGAGCACGCCAGCCTGGGTATTGAACCGTCTGATCGAGGCCGGGGCAAACATCCATAATGGCACAGACCCCTGCGTCGCTCCTAGGGCTGCCAAGAACGCGGTGGAATTAGAGGGATCGCGGGCTGCACATCGGCGCGATGCGGTCGCCATCGTTCGATTTCTGGCCTGGATCGACGAACACGGTCCGGGCGGACAGGTTGGCGAAGTGGCCGCTGCTGACCAACTGCTGGCCTTTCGGCGCGAAGTGCCCGGGTTCCGTGACCAAAGCTTCCCGACAATATCGGGATTCGGGCCGAACGGCGCCATCGTCCACTACCGCGCGACGGCGGCGACCGAGCGCAAGCTGGCTCCAGGCTCGCTATACTTGGTCGATTCCGGCGGGCAGTACCGCGACGGCACCACCGACATCACCCGCACCGTGTGCATTGGTACGCCAACTGCCGAGATGCGGCGCGCATTTACCCGGGTGCTGCAAGGACACATCGGGTTGGCGACCGCGCGCTTTCCAGAAGGAACCACGGGCACGCAATTGGATACGCTGGCGCGTGCGCCGCTGTGGGCGGACGGGCTGGACTTTGACCACGGCACAGGCCATGGAGTCGGCTCTTACCTTGGCGTACACGAAGGGCCCCAGCGCGTCGCCAAAACGGGCGCAGTGGCATTTGTCCCGGGCATGATCGTTTCGAACGAGCCTGGCTACTATAAAACCAAAGCGTTCGGAATCCGCACCGAGAACCTGCTTGTGGTGCGCGATAGCCCGGAGCCGGGCGATGCCGGCCGCAGGTTCCTGGAATTTGAAACGATCTCGCTCGCCCCTATCGACCGCCGGGCAATCGACGTGGCGCTGCTGACAGCGGCGGAGCGCAACTGGCTGAACGCCTATCATGCCCGCGTGCTGGCCGAAGTTGGAGCGCATCTGGACGCGGAAACCCTCAACTGGCTGCAACAGGCGACGGCAGCGATTTAGGACGGGGCCAGAGGCGCCCGACCCTAATCGGATTTCGCTCAGAGCTTTGCCGTGTTGACCGCTGCGCCGTGATAGACGATCTCGTTGATCGCCTTTGCGGCCTTGGCCTGAAACGCCAGCACGCCGGGGTCGAAGTCGCGGTCGATCCGCGGCGTATGCTCGAATGTGCGATAGGGATCGTGGCCCCGGACCAGCGCCGCTGAATCCCACTGGCCCACCATCTGCTGAGTTTCGACCGGCATGAAATGCATCGAGACGCCAATGCGCCGGTCGGCGCCACGGTTCGGCCCGCTGGCATGGGCGGCACGATAGTTGTGCAGCGACATCTGCCCCGGCTCCAGCGGCATGTGGACTGCCTTGGCGTCGTCCACGCCCTCGGTAATTTCTTGCCCGCGGGTCAGCATGTTGTCGTCGTGATAGCGTTCCTCATGGTGCAGCGTGCTGCCCCTGTGCGTGCCCGGCATCACCCGCATGCAGCCGTTTTCCACCCGCGCGGGCGACAGCGCCAGCCAGGCCGTAATGACCTTGTCGCTGGACAGCCCCCAATAGGTGTTATCCTGGTGCCACGACACAAAACTGCCCGATCCGGCATCCTTGATCCAGAAAATGGTATTCCAGCAAAGGATGTTCGGGCCGATCAACTGCTCGATCGGGTCCAGCACACGCGGGTCGCGGATCAGATCGTCCAGCCATTTGAACAACAGGTGCGACTTGGGACGCTGCGATGGCAACAGCTTGCCACCGTTCTGCGCCTCCGCGGCCTCCAAGCTGGCCCGGCAGGCCGCGACCTCCTTTGCCGACAATACGTCGATGGGGGAGATGTAGCCGTCGTTCTCGTACTGATCCAGTTGGGCCTGAGAGAGGGCCATAATTCTCACTCCTTCGGCTAAATCCGTCAGGATCAGGCGAGGCCGCCGATGCGATCCATCTCCGCCCCATCCAGACCGAACAGCGCCGCGCCGGCCTTGATCTGGCTCCAGGTCTCGGCGTCGACGTCGATACCCTTCGCACCGCGCTCCGCCCGGGTTGCGCGCTCCGGATCGCCGGGGACCAGCACCGGCTCAGCCGGATTGGCGGGCGGCGAGGCTTTGACATGGGCGATGGTGGCGTCGGTCTCTCGGTTGAAAAACGCGCGATCCACCAGGCGGCCCGGGTCAATCACAATCGTGAGCATGCAATTGATCGTCGCCGACGGCTCCCGGATTGTCTCCGGCCGGCAGGTGCCGCCGCCGGAGAGCACGCCGGCGAAGAGTTCGTTGATCAGCGCCATGCCATAGCCCTTGTGCTCGCCGAAAGAGGTGAGGGCGCCCTTCGGCTCTTCATACAGCACGTTCGGGTCGCGGGTCGGCTGGCCTTTGTGATCGATCAGCGCGCCTTCCGGAGCCTCGACGCCCTTGTTGCGCGCGACGCGGATCTTGCCGGCGGCGACGAAGCTGGTGGCGAAGTCGAGCAGCACCGCTGGGTTGTTCTCCGTTGCCGGCATCACTGCGGTGTAGGGATTGGTGACATAGCGCCCGTCGGAGCCTCGGAAGGGGGCAACGATGCCGCCATGCCCGGTGACGTTGGTGTGGTGCATGGAGACGAGCCCTGCCGCCGCGCACTGCTCCGCCCACGCGCCGATGCGGCAGAGGTGGTGGCTGTTGCGGATGGCCAGCACGCAGACGCCGCGCTCTTTGGCACGGGCGATGGCGATGTCCATGCTCTCCTTGCCGATGACCTGGCCGAAGCCGGCATTGCCGTCCACCACGATCACCGCGCCCTCGTCCCGCACGATCTCGGCGTGCTGGTTCACCTTGAGCCCGCCGGCGTGGAGGTTGGTGAAATAGGCAGGCAGCATGCCGACGCCATGCGAATCGTGACCGGAGAGATTGGCCATGACCAAATTGTCGGCGACCAGTTCGGCCTCGGTATCGTCGGAACCGGCGGCCTTGCACATGGCGCGGACAACTGCGCGGAGGGAATCGGCGGAAAATATGGGCATTCTTTGGGCTCTTGCGCTAGGAACGGGCGTGACAGCGCCCGCATTCGGGCGTTGAATGGAACCGAGAGCATAGCAAGCTCTACCCGTCCGAGGAAAGCGCCCAAACACAGTGACCACCACCGTTCGCAGCCCGGCGTCGCAGACTGGCCCCTGGTCGCTGCTGCAAGATTTCGAGTTTCGCCGCGTCTGGATGGCCGGCGCTCTGGTCGGCGTCATGCGCTGGCTCGATGTGCTGGCGGTCGGCGTCTACACCCATCAGGTAACCGGCGATCCGCTAATCGTCGCCTCCATGCTGTTTCTGCGCATGCTGCCGATGCTGTTGTTCGGCGCGGTCATCGGCGCGTGGGCCGAGCGGGTAAACCGCAAGCGGCTGTTGCTGGGCGGGGTCATCGCTATCGCGGTGCTTTATGCCGTGCTGGCGACCCTGGCCTTTACGGACAATATCACGCTGGCACATGTCGGCATCGGCGCGACCCTTTCCGGCCTGTTCTGGGCGATGGAGATGCCGGTGCGGCGTACGCTCATCGGCCACATCGCCGGGACGGAGCGGATCGGTGCGGCCATGGGCCTCGAATCGTCCACCAACAACTTCACCCGCATGCTGGGGCCGAGCGTCGGTGGCATGCTGCTGGAGTTCATCGGCCTCTACGGCGCATTTACCCTGGGATTTACACTATACACCCTGGGTGCGTTCCTGCTGATACCGGTTAAATCGGGCACGGAGATTACCGGTCGCGGCACGTCCATCATCAGCGTGATGCGCGAGGGCATGGCAACGATCCGGGCGACGCGGCTGGTGCAGGCCGCACTTGTCGTCACGATCATCGTGAATTTCTGGGGCTTTGCCTATGTCTCCATGGTGCCCGTCATCGGCAAGGTCGAGATGGGACTGACCCCCTTCCCGATTGGCATCCTGATGTCAGCGGAAGGCTGCGGCGCGTTTCTGGGCGCGCTGATCATCGCCTTCAATGCGACGCCGGCGATGTTCGGACGGATATTCTGGTTCGGATCGCTGTTTTATCTGGCCGCCATCCTGATCTTTTCCGTCTCCGGCATTTTCTGGATCGCGCTTCCGGTGCTGTTTTTCGGCGGCTTTGGCATAGCCGGTTTTGCGACGATGCAGAGCGCGCTGATTCTGTTCAACACCCCGCCAGAGCGGCGCAACCGGGTGATGGGCGTGCTGGCCATGTGCATCGGCTTTGGCCCGCTGGGCATCCTGCACGTCGGCTTCCTCGCCCACCTGTTCGGTGCGGCAACGGCGGTCACAATTATCTCCGCAGAGGGCTTTTTGGCGCTATGCGCAGCCGGCTACTACTGGAACGAATTACGACGGCTTGCCAAGCCAAAGATAGAAGCGTAAATGCTTCTGCTCACGCATGTCGGGGTGTAGCGCAGTCTGGTAGCGCGCTAGTTTTGGGAACTAGAGGTCCCCGGTTCGAACCCGGGCTCCCCGACCACTGAAGACACGCCGCTGACAATGCACATGAACAACGATAACTGGGGCCATCGCGCCCGCATCGGCATGTTTATCGTTGGCAACGAGGTCGTGCCGGAGGCGGAGTGGTATGCGATGGCACCGCCATGCGTATCCATCCACGCGGCGCGGGTGACGGCGCCGGCGCCCTGGGCGCCCTGGCGGGCGGACCGCAGAGGCGTCGATCTGGCGCCGGATGTGGCGCGCGGCTGTCAGCAGTTCGCCGCGATGCGGCTCTCCGCCGTGGTCATCGGCCATACCTCCAGCTGCGTCGTCGGCGGCAAGGGCTGGGACGAGGCCGCAATTGCCGCGATGCGGACGATCCTGGGGGAAGGTGTCCATATCACCACGAACGGGAATGACACGGTCGCCGGCCTGCGCGCGGTCGGGTCACGGCGGCCGTTTATCGTGCTGCCCGCCTGGTTCAGCGACGCGGCTGTAGCCTCCGCGGTTCAATACTACACCGACAACGGCTCTGTTCTGGCCGGCCACATGCGCTACGACCCCGGCCCGGACTGGCGGCATATCCCGCCGGAGCGGCTCTATGCGGAGGGCAAGGCGGTCGCCCAGGAAGTGCAGCCGCTATTTGACCAGATCGTTGCGAACTGCCCGCCCGACGCCGACGCGGTCTTCATCGCAGGCACCGGCTTCCGTTGTGTCGCGATCATCGAGGCGCTGGAGGAAGCGCTTGGCCGCCCCGTCGTCACCGCCAATCAGGCGAGCCTCTGGCGCTGCCTGCGCCTGGCAGGAGTGCAAGATGCACTGGGCCACTATGGCCAGCTGTTGAGCGTACAATCCGGCTAGTTTCCCAATTAGGACGTGTATCGCCTCAAGGGATATTATACCAACGCCCATAAACGGAGACTCTCCGAAGGGGATTCCCAGGACCGCGCAAATCTGATTCTCATTGGCAAACAGATGTGAGGTTTGCCATGGGTCGCCCCCTTCCGCTGCGTGCGGACTTTGATGCGCCGGCTTTGAGGCGGTTGGCCAAGCGCAGCGATGATGCCAACCAGGCCCGCCGACTACTGGCGCTTGCTGCGATTTACGATGGCAGCAGCCGAGCTGAAGCGGCCAAGATCGGCGACGTCACCGTCCAGATCGTTCGTGACTGGGTGGAGCGCTTCAACATTCAGGGGCCTGCCGGCCTGATCAACCGCAAGCCGCCGGGCGCCAGCGCGAGACTGACCGAAGAGCATCGCCATGCGCTCAAGGCCATGGTCGAGGCCGGTCCGATCCCGGCGGTGCACGGCGTGGTGCGTTGGCGGTTGGTCGATCTGGTGCAGTGGTTCTGGGAGGAGTTCCGTGTGTCCGTTTCCCGCCAGACGCTGGGGCGCGAACTGCATGCCATGGGCTATACCAAGCTCTCGGCCAGACCCCGGCACCACGGGCAAAACCCGGAGGCGCTCGAAGCCTTTAAAAAAGCTTCCCGGCCGCGCTGGCGGCGATCCGGTCGACCGAAGCCATCGGCAAGCGCATAGAGATTTGGTTTCAGGATGAAGCCAGGATTGGCCAGAAGAACGGCATCACCCGGCGGTGGGCCAAGCGTGGGACACGGCCCGTAGCATCCAAGGATCAGCGCACCAAGTCCGTCTACCTGTTCGGCGCGATCTGCCCGGCCGAAGGCAAGGGCGCGGGATTGGCGCTGCCTTTGTGCAATACCGACGCCATGAGCGCACATCTCGCCGAGATTTCCTTACATGTGGCTCCGAACGCGTATGCTGTCGTCATCCTGGATCAGGCGGGCTGGCACCGCTCGCGCAACCTGAAGGTTCCCGCCAACATCACCCTGCTGCCACTGCCACCAAAAGCTCCCGAATTGAACCCCGTCGAAAACATCTGGCAGTTCCTCCGTCAGAACTGGCTCTCAAATCGCATCTTCAAGGGCTACGACGACATCCTGGAACATTGTTGCCAAGCCTGGAACCGCCTCATCGACCAACCATGGCGCATTATGACTATCGGAATGCGTCGCTGGGCACATCGGTTCTGATTAATGAGCGTTGGTATTAGCGGCACTGTTGGGATCTACGTTGGGTATTCCCTATGGCTAAATTGAAGTGCTACTGGTCACAACTATCCGCCTTACAGATAATCGTCGCGATTGAGGCTTGCAACTAAGCCGCCTGCTGCGCCACCGTCGGCCCCTCGCCTGCCAGCGTCGTCCGACGCACATCGCGAGGCTCGTGTGATGGGAAAGGCCGGGCGCGGTGCATGGTGCGGCGGTTGTCCCAGATCACCAGGTCGCCCTTGCGCCACTGGTGCTTGTAGACGAACTCCCGCTGGGTCGCGTGGAAGGTCAGGTCGCTGAGTAACAGCATCGCCTCCGGCGTCGGCCAGCCGACGATCTCGCCCGCGTGGCTGGCGAGGTAGAGCGACTTGCGGCCCGTGTCGGGATGCACGCGCACAAGGCGCTGCAACACCGGCTTCATCCGCTCCCGCTCTTCATCCGTGAAGTTGGTGAAGCCGATCAGGCGGCGGGAATAGAGTTGCGAGTGCTCGCAGACCAGATCCTCGATCTCCGCCTTGGTTTCATCGTCCAGCGCATCATAGGCGGCGCGCATGTCTGCGAACTCGGTATCTCCGCCCTTCGATGGCACGGTACGGGCGTGCAGCAACGAGTATTTCGCCGGAATAACCTTGAACGAGGAGTCCGAATGCCAGAGCCGGTTGCCGATGCCGAACAGGCGGCGGCGGTCGTCGCGCGTGAACGGCTTGTTGTTCTCGTCCAGATTGGAGACATCGGCGAAGTTAGTGGAAATCCGCAGCTGATCCTTGTTGCGCAGATTAGTCGTCACCGGCGGCTCGATCGGACCGAGGCTGAGGGTGAAGGCCATCTGGGTCTCGTCGGTCAGCGGTTGCTCACGAAAAACAACGACGGCATATTCATTCATGGCGGCATGAATCTGGTCGGCCTGCGCTGGCGTGATTGGCTTGGTGATATCCAGCCCCGATGCTTCGGCGGCAAAACAGGGACCGACTTGGCGGAAAGTGAGAGACATGGGCGGCTCCTCTGGAGCGGATGATCGATTGGCAATAATGCTAGGACAGTCCGGTCGCCGGTGGTAGCCCTATCGCGTTGAAGCCCTGCCGAAAGTGTGCTCCCCTTTTTGGGTAATTGGATTTGCTGGAGGTAAGCGTGCTGTCCATCTCGAATCTGCGCCCGGACCTACTTGCCGCGCATGAGCGGTCATGGCGCCGCCTCGCCCAGCCAGGTACCTGGTGGAGCGGTGCGGAGCGCGTGGCCATAGCCGCGGCAACGCGGGCGGCGCTCATCTGCCCCCATTGCCGGGCACGGAAAGCTGCGCTGACGGCCAACGCGGTGAGCGGCAGCCATTCCGGCGCAGCCGGCGGCCTGAGCGAAGGCGTCATCGACCTGGTCCACCGCATTCGCACCGACGCCGACCGCTTTGGCCCGACGCTGTTTCGGCGGTATGTGCCGGGCGTGCTTTCGGCTGAGCGGTTTGTCGAGTTGGTCGGGATTGTCGCCTCGGTGACCGCTATCGATGCCTTCTCGGCTATCCTGGGCCAGCCGCTTCGCGCGCTGCCAGAGCCTGCGCCAGGCCAGCCCACGCAAAAACGCCCGACAGGCGCCGCGTTCGATCAGGCCTATGTGCCGATGGTGGCCCCGGCGGATGTCGATGCATCCGACCCTGATGAGGCCGCGATGTATCTTGGCCGCGCCGGCATGTACATTCACCGCGCGCTCAGCCTGGTCCCGGCGGAGGTGGTGAACTTCTTCGATCTCGACAACGTCATGTACCTGCCCGATGCGCAGTTGCGCGACTACGGCACCGAATACCGCGCCATCACCCATGCGCAGATCGAGTTGCTGGCGGCAAGGATGAGCGCGCTAAACCGATGTACCTATTGAACCACCTCGCATATCGTGCTGCTCCGTGGGAGCGGCGATCATACGGGGCATTCCTATCAGTTTGAGGCGATAATGGACGGCAACGGCAACGGCGGCGTTGCCGATGGGGAATTATTGCTGCGCTTCGCCGATGCGGTGCATGCGGGAGACTTCGCCAGCGAGCGCGAGGCCGTCCGCCAACAACTGGGAGAGGCCGCCCTGGTCGATACGGCGGCCACCATTGCCATCTTCACCGCGGTCGTCAAAATTGCCGACGCAACCGGTATCCCCTTGGAAGACGCCAAGGCAGAAACCAGCGCAAAGTTTCGCCGAACGCTGGGCATCGATACATTCACCAGGACATAACCACAGCAATCAAGGACACAAAACATGGGTCAGGTTTCAGGCAAGGTCGCACTGGTTACGGGCGGCGGCTCAGGGATCGGGCGGGCAACCGCTTTAACATTGGGCCGCGAAGGCGCATCGGTCATGGTGACGGACCTGAACGAAGCGACCGCGGCGGCAGCCGCCGCCGAAATCTGCGCAGCCGGGGGCAAAGCGCAGTCCATGGCCCAGGACACCACCAGCGAAGACCGCTGGCAGGAAGTCATCGCCGCCACGGAGGCAGCGTTCGGCAAACTAGACGTGCTGGTCAACAATGCCGGCATAGCCATTGCCGGTCCAATCGAGACGTTCAGCCTGGACGATTGGCGCAAACAGCACGCCATCAACGTCGAAGGCGTGTTCCTGGGCGTGAAGCACGCATTTCCGGCCATGCGGCGTGCCGGTGGCGGCTCGATCATCAACCTATCGTCAGTCGCTGGCCTAAAGGGCAATAACTCGGGCCTGGCGTCCTACAGCGCCAGCAAAGGCGCGGTCCGTTTGTTCACAAAATGCGCGGCCTTAGAGGGCGCCACGGCCAAAATCCGCGTGAACTCAGTACATCCCGGCATTATCGAAACCCCTATCTGGAACGCGATCCTGCCGCCCGGAGAGGCGCGGCGAAACGCCAGCGATCTTAACCAACGCGCCACCGCAGTGGTGCCTACGGGCGTGCTCGGCAAGCCACAGGACATCGCCAATGGCATTCTGTTCCTGGCGAGCGACCAATCGAGCTATATGACCGGGTCCGAGTTGGTCATTGATGCCGGCATGACGGCGCGTTAGGGCAAAACAAGCCTGCCGGAAGGTGAAACGGCTGCTAACGCGGCGACGGCCTCAGAACCGCGTCAGCTGCCAGGCCAGCAGGTCGGTCGCCACCATAAAGTCCTCAATACGCATGGCTTCGTCCGGATTGTGCGAGCCGTGCGCGTTGCGGATAAAGATCATGGCGGTTGGCACGCCGGCAGCCGCAAACGCGGCTGAGTCATGCGCCGCGCCGCTGGCAATTTCCATCGCCTTTATCTCTCTCTCGCGCACGCCTTGCCACAAGCTGTTGCGAATGACCGTGTCCATCCGTCCCGGCGCCGCCTTGGTCACTTGCCCCAGATCGAACCGCACGCCTCGGCGCGCCTCGATATTGCGCGCGATCTCGTTCAAGCGGCCTTCCATTTTGCCCAGGAACTTGGGGTCCAGGCTGCGCAAGTCCAGACTGAATTCCACCTCGCCATTGACGATGGTCATCGCGTGCCGCTTCGCATCGGTGAAGAATTTACCGACGGTGTAGGCAAAGTCGCCGCCGCCGGCTTCGGTCTCGGTCCAAATGGCATCCAGCGCCATGACGAACTCCGAAACGCCGATAACCGCATCCTGGCGGTTCCAGCGCGGCTCTCCACCACAATGCGCATAGCGGCCGAAGCATCGGGCCGAGGGCAAGCGTCGGTTGCCGCGGATGCCGGTCACGATGCCGACCGGCGTCTCCCGCTCCTCCAGCACCGGCCCCTGCTCGATGTGCGGCTCCAAAAAAGCGCGGATCAGGCTGGTATCGAGCACGCCGGGGCCGCTGCTCAATGCCTCTGGGTCGCCGCCGCATTCGGCGATGTGATCGGCCAGCGAGCGGCCATTATCCGACCGCTTGGCCTCCAAGGCGCCGTTCGGCAGCATGCCCAATGCCGCGCGGCTGCCCAGGTAGGATACCCCGAACCAGGCGCTTTCTTCGGCCCGGACGCCCATAACCGTCACATCGACGCTGGGCGTAATGCCGGCGTCTTTCAACGCCGCCAGAGCCGTCAAACCGGCGACAACGCCAGCCGCTCCATCGAAATTGCCACCCTGGGCGACCGAATCCAGATGACTGCCGATTAATACTGACGGCGCCCGACGACTTTTGCCCGGCAAGGTGAAATAACTGTTGCAGGCGGGATCCTGCGCGACGCCGAGCCCCAGCGAGCGCGCTGTTTCCGCCATCAGCGCATGCGCCTTCTGCTCGCCTTCGCCATAAGACGCGCGGGTAATGCCGATGCCATCGTGGGTTTGCCGCGCCAATTCCTCAAAGAGATCGGCGGCGAATTGGGTACGGTCGGCAACAGCGCGGGCAAGTTGATCCACGGGTAACAGGCTCCATTTTGGAAAATTGCGAGCAGTCTACGCCGCCGTCCAGCCGCCGTCGACCAGCAGCGTGTGACCCGTCGTCCAACTGGCTTCGTCGCTCATCAGGTAAAGCATGCCGCTGGCGATTTCATGCGCTTCGCCGAACCGTTTCATAGCATGGCGGTTGCGGGAGTTCTCCCGGGCGGAAGGATTTGGATTCCTGGCCATCCCAGCGCGGAACAAAGGCGTGTCCGTCGCCCCCGGCGCAATAGCGTTGACGCGGATATGGTCAGGCGCCAGTTCCAACGCCGCGGTCTTGGTCAGACTGACGATAGCGCCCTTACTGGCGATATAGGCCGCATTCATCGCGCCGCCACCAAACGCCAATTGCGAGGCGACCGTCACAACGGCGCCGCCGCCATTGCGCCGGAACGCCGGGATCGCCGCGACCATAAACTGCCAGGTGGCTTTGACATTGACACTGTAGACAGCGTCCCAATCCTCGTCGGAAATCGCATCGATTGCGATACCGCTGCGCGAGATGCCGGCGGCGGTGGCAAGGCCATGCAAAGCGCCTGTCCGCTCCTCCGCCAGGGCAACAGCCTGCAGAGCCAGGTCCTTGTCCCGCACATCGCCCGCAAGACAAAGCAAGCGATTTTGATTGTCGGTCTCATCAATCATCGACAGCCCAGAGGCGCTTTGATCGACCGCAATCACGGTGGCTCCCTCCCGCAGGCACCGCTGCGCAAAAGCCAGCCCTATGCCCGATGCCGCCCCCGTCACAATGATCGTCTTGTCTGCAAGCCGCATGGGTCTGCCTCTGTTGGTCTGTTGCATCCGCATGAAAGCGGCAGCCTGCCGTGGCAAGCTCTGGACGTCAATCATCCCATCAAACCGGACGCTTCGACCCTAGCGCTGACCGATCCGGCGGGCTGAAGCTTCAGTCAGGCGCCGCTACGGAAATTGTGCCATCGGCAATCAGACTCCGGACCTGCTCCTCATCGTATCCGGCCTTCTGCATCAGGATCTCCCGCGTATCGGCGCCAATTGCCCGCCCTGGCCATCGGATTTCGCCGGGAGACTGCGATAGCCTGGGCGCAGGCGCGGCCATTGCCAACAAGCCTAGCGCCGGATGCGCCACGCGCGCCACGGTTTCTCGCGCCGCATAGTGCGGGTCTCGGAAGACATCCGCCATCGTAAAAATTCGGGTCGCCGGCACATCCGCCGCGGCTAATTCCGCCTCCAAAAACAATAGGTCGTGCCGCCCGACCCAATCCTGCACCATTTGCTCCAACACTTCCTGATTCTGCCCTCGAGCCCGACCTGTGGCGAATCGGCTGTCCGTAACCCATTCTTCCCGCCCCATGACACGACACAATCGACGAAAAACCGGAGTGCCGGACGCGGCAATTTGCAGATCCCGGCCATCGCGCGTCTTAAACAAACCATTCGGCGCCACCCCCGGCAGGCGGGAGCCAGACCGATTTGCGACATATCCCAGTTGGTCGAATGCGGAGATATGAGGCTCCATGAAGCTGAAGGCGCTCTCCATCAAATTTGCGTCCACTACCTGACCCTCGCCTGTGCGGTCTCTGTGGATAAGTGCCATCGAGATGCCGAATGCGGCGTATAGGCCGGTGATATAATCTGTTAGCGATACAGCCACTCTAGCCGGCGGACGATCCGGGTCGCCTGTGATGTGCCGCATCCCGCTAACCGCCTCGCCGATGATGCCAAACCCGGGCCGCGGGGCATATGGTCCAAACTGGCCAAATCCCGAGATCCTCGCCATTACCAAGTCAGGTTTCACCGCTTTCAAGTCTTCGTATCCCAATCAAAAAACAAATGGATAATAATAATTATCTTACTTTTCCAATTTGCTACTCAAAAAAACCTTATAC
>JAPOJR010000085.1 GCA_029978325.1 Alphaproteobacteria bacterium
GGTGCGTGTGCCTAGCAGGGAGGTCCACTAGCAGGGAGGTCCACTAGCAGGGAGGCCTACAAGTAGGTCGGCCTGCATGTGCTTGCGCTGGCGCAGCTTGGCTCCCTGCACAGCCTCAACTGCTGCCGCTGCGGCGGCGGCGGCGGACCCTGCTGCTGCCCCCGCCGGCGTCAGTGCTGCTGTCAGTAGTGCTTGCATGTAAAAACACTCCGTTGTGTTCGACGAAACCGAGGCGCTCTAAGAACTGCGCGCTCCTCGCGTCGGCCGCCTCAGCGGCTATTAAATCTATCCCCTGCGCCTCGTGCATATGCTCGATGCCGCGGAGCGTTGAGCGGAACAACCACATTGGCCGCTCCTTTGCGTGTTTACTCAGAAATACACATTCCGTTTGCGCCGCGGCGCCGAATACCACAATGGCCGCACCATCGATGCGGAATCGGTGGTGTGGAACATCCAGCGGATGCAGGATCCGAAGATCGCCCATTCCCTGCACCGGTCGGCCCTCAAGAATATCGAGAAAGTCGAGGCCGATGGCAAAGAACTGGTGCACTTCTACCTGAAACAGGCCAGCGCGGTGCTGGCATCCGATCTGGTCTATTACCCGGTGAACCTGATCGCCCCGGATACACCTAATCCGGACGAGATCCCCTATGGCTGCGGCCCATTCAAGTTCAAAAGCTGGAAGCGCTACGCCAAGACCGAATTGGTTCGGTTCGAGAACTATTTCGAAACCGGCGAAGATGGCAAGCCGCTGCCCTATCTCGATGCCGTCGAGGCATATCCGAAGAAAGAGGACAAGGTCCGCCTGACCGCGCTTCGCTCTGGCGAGGTCGACATGATCGAGAACATGTCCTTCTTCGATGCTCCGGACTTCGCCAAGAACGAGACGGACAAATTCAACATTTGGAAGGCGCCGCAGGTCGGCCTGGCGCACTACAATATTCAGGCAAAGTCGGGCCCGTTTGCTATGTCCGGCGGAAAGGACGCCAAGCTACTGCGCCAAGCGGTCGTGCACGCCATCGACCGCCAAGCCGTGCACGAAGCGGTGTATAATGGGCTGGGCGAAATCGCCCACACCTTCTACGCATCCGAATCGCCCTGGCATTTGCCGGATGTCAACAAAGGGCCCGAATACGACCCGGAGAAGACCCGATTTATTCTGCGCAAGCTGAATATGCAGAATATGCCGATCGCTGTGGTCTCGCGTCAGGCCTATCAATACATGCGCAATGGCGGCGAGATATTACACGCGATGCTGGTCGACGCCGGCTTTGCGGCGACCTATGAGGTGTTCGACAACCCTGTATTGCAGGCGAAGTACGACAAGGACGACTACGGCGTCGATTCGACCGCTTCCAGCTTCCGCTTCGATCCGAACGGTCACTACGACCGCTGGATCCATTCCAAAGCAGCGGCGAACAAGCAACGGATCGGATTTGTCAGCGAACGCTGCGACAAGCTAATCGAAGAGGCTGCGGCCACCGCCGACGTGAACCTCCGCAAGGAGATGTACACCGAAGTCGACAGCATCGTGAACGACGAGTGCGTGTTCATCTATCACCACACCGTGCCGCTGACCGGCGCCAGCGTGAAAAACCTGAAGGGTTATGAGCCGCAGCTAACCGGTGGGCCGAACTATCAAAACGGTGGCGTCCGCACCGCCTGGTTCGACACCTAAGCTGACCAATTGGCGGCGGCTACAGTCACTGTAGCCGCCGTTCGCACTTTGCGACCTGCCTATGCAACACGTCTAGCACGGTGAGACGCTTATGCTGATCTACGCAATCAATCGGATCCTGCAATTGATCCCGATTGTGTTCATTCTGTCGTTGATCGTCTTTATGATGGTTGAGGCGCTGCCGGGCGACATTATCGACACAATGGCCGATATCGATACTGAGATCGACGCAGTCACACGTGCAGCACTGGAAAAAGAACTGGGGCTCGATCAGCCGTGGTATGTGCGATACGCATGGTGGCTTGGTGATCTGGCGCAGGGGGATTTCGGCAAATCCATGGTGACCCGACGGCCTGTCGCCATCGAACTGCTGGAGCGCATTCCCGCCACTATTTATTTGGCAGCGGTCGGTATCGGCCTGTCGCTGATCATCGCCATCCCGTTCGGCACGCTGGCTGCTGTCCACCGCAACAGCCCAACCGACTATGCGGCACAGGTGACCTCCCTAATCGGGATCTCAATTCCGGAATTTTGGTTCGCCATCCTTTCCATCCTTGTATTTGCGTTGTACCTGGGTTGGCTGCCGTCATCGGGCTATGTGGGCCTTAGCGAAGATTTCGGCGCAAGCCTGTGGTTCCTGGTACTGCCGGCGGTCGCCATCGGCTTTCGCCAGGCGGCCTACACTACGCGTCTAACCCGCTCCAGCATGCTGGACGAGGTCAACAAGGACTATGTCGTCACCCACCGCTCGCTTGGTCTGTCCGAGCGAAAGGTGATCTACAAATACACCCTGCGCAATGCGCTGATCCCGACCATCACCATTAGCGGCCTACAGTTCGCCAACCTGCTGGGCGGCACGGTGGTGCTGGAAACTATCTTCGCCTGGCCGGGTATCGGGCTCGCCATCTATGACGCGATCCAGTTGCGCGACTACCCGGTGATCCAAGCTGGTATCCTGTTCCTGGGCTTCAAGGTGGTGCTGATCAACCTACTTGTCGATCTGATGTACCGGGTGCTGAACCCGCGCGTCGGCATCGGCAGCAGCTAAGGGATTGGGAAATAGCGACATGACCGACACAACCAATCCCCAATTAGACGCCCGCCAACGGATCGACGCCGTCGCGGCAAATGAGACTCCAATCCGAGTGCGCATCCGCCGTTTCCGTGCCGGAATTGCAAATGGCTGGAGCGAACTGCTGAAGAGCCGCACAGCCACGCTCGGCGCGCTGATGATTGCCGCGCTCATGGTGATGGTGATCTTCGCCCAGTCCATCGCCACGCATAACCCGACCAAATCCAACTATCGCGAACGCACGGCCGAAATCAGCGCCGAACACATCATGGGCACCGATAAGTTCGGCCGCGATATCTTTAGCCGCGTCGTCGTCGGTGGGCAGCGCACGATCCTGATGAGCATCGCGGCCGTGATATTCGGTCTGTCCGTCGGCATCCCTATCGGTGTGCTTTCCGGTTTCTATGGCGGGAGGGTGGACAGTATCGTTATGCGAATAACGGACGGGTTCTTAGCCTTCCCTGGACTACTGCTTTACCTGCTGATCCTCACCGTAGCGCGGGAATGGAAACTGCATGGCTTTTGGAACGATGCCATCATGGTGTTTGCGCTGGGTCTGGCATTCTGGCCTGAAGTCGCCCGCCTCTCGCGCAGCACGGCACTGGTCGAGGCCAAAAAGGAATATGTCGAGGCCGCCAGGGTGATGGGCGAACGGTCGTGGCGGATCGCCATGACGCAAATCCTGCCGAACTGCGTCTCGCCGCTGATCGTCAACGCCACCGTGCGTCTGGGCTATATGATCTTGATTATCGCGGCGCTCAGCTATCTCGGCCTTGGCACGCCGCCGCCGACTCCCGATTGGGGCTCGGACCTGCGCGCCGCCCAGGATCACATGGAAAGCCATCCGCTGATCGCGATCTTCCCCGGGCTCGCCATTTGCTTCAGCGTGCTGGCCTTCAACCTGTTCGGCGACGGCCTGCGCGATATTCTCGATCCAAGGTTGACAGAACGGTAGCGGATATCTGAGCCGGCCCTATAGATCCAGGGTCGGCTCATTCCGACGCGGCGGCTTCAGGCCCAGGTGTTCCCAGGCAGAGCGGCCCAGCATGCGCCCACGCGGCGTGCGCTGGACCAGGCCTTGCTGGACCAGGTAGGGCTCGATGACGTCCTCCAGCGCATCCCGCGCCTCGGACATGGCGGCGGCTATGGTATCGACACCGACAGGCCCGCCGCCATAGTGCTCGGCGATAATTCGCAGATAGCGCCGGTCCAGCGCATCCAGGCCCGCCGCATCCACTTCCAGGCGCATTAGGGCAGCATCGGCAACCTTGGCGTCAATCGGCAACTGCCCGGTCACGGTCGCGATATCCCGCACCCGCCGCAGCATGCGCCCGGCAATCCGCGGCGTCCCGCGCGAACGGCGGGCAATTTCCAGCGCGCCATCCTCGGTCATGTCCACCGCCAGCAGGTTGGCGCCGCGGCGGACGATCTGCACCAGTTCCGCGACCTCATAGAAATTCAGCCGCAACGGGATGCCAAAGCGATCCCGCAATGGTGACGCCAGCAAACCCGAGCGCGTGGTTGCTCCGACCAGGGTAAACGGCTGCAAATCGATCTTGACGGTCCGCGCCGCCGGCCCCTGCCCAATAATCAGGTCAAGCTGGAAATCCTCCATCGCAGGGTAAAGGATTTCTTCGACCGCCGGATTGAGGCGATGAATTTCGTCGATGAACAGGACGTCGTTTTCCGCCAGATTGGTCAGGATAGCGGCAAGGTCGCCGGCCTTCGCCAGCACCGGCCCGGAAGTGGAGCGGAAATTCACCCCCATTTCCCGCGCCACGATCTGCGCCAATGTCGTCTTACCCAACCCCGGCGGACCGAACAGCAACACATGGTCGAGCGCGTCGTTGCGCGCCCGCGCCGCCTCAATGAAGATCGACAGGTTCTCGCGCATCTGTTGCTGGCCGATAAACTCCGCCAGCGAGGTCGGGCGCAGGGCGGCATCCGACAATTCTTCGCCCAAAGTCTGAGGCGACAGGAAACGCTCTTCTTCCATCTAAGCGCCTCCCTGGACGCTCAAAACCAGCTGCGGCGTTGCGGTCATTTCATCAACTCGCTCAGACCCAGCCGGATCAATGCCTCGACAGGCGCGCCGTCGCCGGATTTTTGTGCCGCTGCCTGCACCGCCCGGCTGGCGTCGCTGAGCCCGTACCCGAGGTTGACCAGGGCCGAAACGGCATCGCCGGCATGGTCCGGGGCCGCAACCTGCTTGCCCTTTCCGGACAATGCCGGCGTCGGTGGGCGGAGCCCAGCAGCGCCGAAAGCCGGCACCTTGTCCTTCAATTCGTTGACGATCCGCTCCGCCAGTTTCTTTCCAACGCCGTTCGCGCGCGTCACCGCCGCCACATCCGCCAGCATGACGGCGCGGGCGATATCTTCGGCGCTCAACACCGACTGCACCGCCAACGCTGCTTTCGCGCCGACACCCTGCACCGATGTCAGCAATTTGAACCACAACTTGTCGGCGGGATCGGCAAAGCCGTAGAGGGTGATAGCGTCCTCGCGCACCGCCGTTTCGATCCACAGCGTCACCCGCTCTCCCGGCGAAGGCAGGTGCGCCAGCACTTGGGCGGAGGCGTGAACGATATAGCCGACCCCCTGCACATCGACGATTGCTGAGTCGGCTGCAACGGCATCCAGCACGCCTGTCAGTTTGCCGATCATCGCCGCGCCGCCGCCAATACCGCGTGCGCCCGCCCGCCGGTCTGGTGTGCGTGGCAGATGGCAATCGCCAGGGCATCGGCCGCATCCGCATTGGCGGCGATAGCGCCGGGCAATAGCAATTGGATCATATGGTTAACCTGCTCCTTGGCCGCATGCCCGACGCCGACAACGGTTTTCTTGACCATATTCGGTGCATATTCGAACACCGGCACGCCCGCCTGGGCCGGCACCAGCAACGCAATCGCCCGCGCCTGGCCCAATTTGAGCGTGCCGACCGGGTCTTTATTGACAAAGGTCTGCTCGACCGCGACTTCCGCCGGCTGAAAATCGGCCAGCACTTCCGTCAGCCCGACATGCAACTGGTGGAGGCGGGTCGCCAGATCGGCCTTGCCGTCGGACTCGACCAGCCCATTGGCGACATGGCGCAACCGCCCGGCTCCATAGTCAACCACCCCCCAGCCAGTGCGGCGGAGGCCCGGGTCGATACCGAGGATGCGCAGAAGGGACATTGAAGGACCGAATTATCAAATAGAAGTCGCGATACGCTAGCACGGGATTCGAGATGGCATACGGATTATCGGCCCGCGCCTGCCCGCCCAGTTCCGACCGCACCAGCCGACGCGAACGCAGGTATGCCAAAGCAAAAACGCCGGACCCAATCTGCCGGGCCCGGCGCCTTGCAACAAATGTCGCGGTCAGGCGGATTGGCCTGCCCGAGGCAGCGATATCATCCGCAGGTGACGCAGTAGATGTCCTTCACGTCGACCGGAATCGACATGTCGGACCATGTCTTGCCACCGTCCTGCGTGCCGAACACCTCGCCCTTGTAACGGGCGCCGATATAGACCTGGTTCGGGTCCTGCCGGTGCAGGCCAATGGACATAATCGTGCCATGTACCTGCACCTTGTCGAAGCGGCTCCAGGTCTTGCCGGCATCGGTCGAGCGGTAAAGGCCGCCGTCATGGCTGGCTGCGGCGACGCTAAGCGCGGCGTAGATGGTTTTCGGATCGCTCGGCGCAGTCCGGACGTCCCGGCCATAGGTCGTCGGCGAGAAGTTCTTGGCCTCCAGGTCGCGCCAGGAATCGCCGCTGTCACGCGACTCGAACAGGCCCATGCGCACCGCCACCAACACCGAGTCGGGGTCTGCGGCCGTAACCGTCAGCGCATGGCCGTCCAGCATGCCTTCCGCCGTCGTCTCCGACACAATCTTGCTGGAGAGATGGGGCAGTTTCGAAAGCTCGACCAACGGGTCGCCGTGATCCACCCAGCTTTGGCCGCCGTCATGCGAGGCCATCATGCCGCCGAACTCCAGCGCCGCATAAATCGTCTCCGGCTTGTTTGGATGCTGCGCCAGGCGCATCACCCGGCTCTCGAACGGCGCGTTCAGGCGCTTCGGCAGACCGGGGTTCGGCAGTTCCTTCCAGTTTGCGCCCATGTCTTCCGAAACGAAGACGCTGACCGGCGAGCCGCCGGCATAAATCCGGTTCGGGTCGCGCGCGTCGACCATGAACGACCAGATCTGCCGCGACGGCTGCGGAAAACCCGCGCGGCTCCAAGTGGTACCACGGTCGGTGGAGCGATAGACGCCATCAATCGTACCGGCCAAAACAACATCCGGCTTGGTCGGATGCACCATGACGTAGTGGGTTTCTTTCTCGCCGAACACATTCGTCCATTCGCCGCCAGCCGCGGCGGGGCGACGGAACACGCCAAAAGCGCCGGTTGCATCCGGTCGTCCAACATAGCCGGCAAGCGCGGCAAAGATATAAGTCTGATCTAGCATAGGACACTTCCTCTTCGGGGCTGACCGCCCTTATCTATGACGTTGCAGATTGTAGACTTTTTGCACGACGATGAAAGCACCATCGCCGCTTCCCGTTAGTCCTGCGTGGACTCGTAAACGCGCCGCAGGAACCGCGCGGCGTGGAGAATTCCCGTCTCGTCAATGCCGTGGCCCAATCCTTCTATTATGTGGCTTTCCACCTCTACTCCGGCGGCACGCAAGGCATCGTTGGCGTGCTCGAGGCTTTCCGGCGTGACCACATCGTCGTTAGCGCCATGCGCCAGCATGACCGGCGGCCGGCAGGTCATTTCCTCCGCCAACAGATGCGCCGCCATCAGCCGACCGGCAAAGCCGACAATGGCGCGGGGCGGCACCTCGCGCCGCAAGCCGGAGTGCAGCGCCATCATCGTGCCCTGGCTGAACCCGACGATGTACAATTCTTCCGGCGGCACGTTGTGGGCTTCGAGTTGAACGTCATAGAACGGCTGCAGGATCTTGTTGGCCAGCCGCGCGCCTTCCAGCCGGCGGGCGCTATCGGCGTCCCAGACATCGAACCATTGAAAGCCAAATGCCGACATCGCGCAGGGGAACGGCGCATTCGGCGCAACGAAGGCGGCGTCTGGCAGCACCTGGCCCAGCATCGGCGCCAGTCCGATCAGGTCCTCGCCATCTGCGCCATAGCCGTGCAGCAGCACCACCAACTGCCTGGCAAGGCCGCCGCCGACCGGGTGGTGGTGGTGGCTCATCAGGCTCATGCCTTTGGCTTCAGGTTCGACGGCCATGGCTTGGCTCCCGGTGGTTCGCGTGCGAGGGTAAGGCCTCGCCAACCCTAGCGCCAAGAGCCCATGCGCGTCACCCGTTTTGCTCCAAGCCCGACCGGGCATCTTCACCTCGGCAGCGTCTACAGCGCACTGTTTGCCTGGCGCCTGGCAAAGGATCTTGGCGGCCGATTTCTGCTGCGCCTGGAGGATATCGACCAAACCCGCTGCAAGCCCGAGTTCGCGGCGCGAATGCTGGACGATCTCGCCTGGCTCGGGCTCGACTGGGATGGCGAGGTTCGGGTGCAATCGCAGCATTTCGATGACTACCGTGCAAGCCTGACCAGGTTGGACAGCATGGGCCTGCTCTACCCTTGCTTCTGTACCCGCGCCCAGATCGCCAGCGAGATTGAAGCCGCCGGCGGCGCACCGCACGGGCCGGATGGTCCGGTCTATCCCGGCATCTGCCGCGACCTGCCGCGCAGCGACGCGGAGGCTCGCATCGCTGCGGGCGAACAGCCTGCCTGGCGACTGGACGTGGTGCGCGCGGTGAAACGGGCCGGGCCGTTGAAATACCACGACCACGTCCGGGGTAAGACAGCTTGCAAGCCGCTCCGCTTTGGCGACGTTGTCCTCGCCCGTAAGGATTCACCGACCAGCTACCACCTCTCGGTCACAGTGGACGACGCGTTGCAAGGCGTCACCCTCGTCACCCGCGGCGAGGACCTGCTGCATGCGACCGACATCCACCGCCTGCTGCAAGCGCTGCTGGGCCTGCCAGAGCCGGACTACTGGCACCATCCCTTGCTGCTCGGCCCGGATGGCAAGCGCTTCGCCAAGCGCGACAAGAGCGTCAGCGTTCCTGACCTCCGTATGGCCGGCCACTCACCGGCGGAGGTGTTGGCGATGGCGGAAGCGCTGGCTCCCCCCGCCCGAACCTGACACACTCGTCCTTACAACAAGCCCGCCTGAGGAAACCCCATGCCCCTCGACTACGAAAAGCGCGACGGCGTCGCCTACATCACCATGAACAACCCGTCCAAGGCCAACATCCTGGATAAAAAGATGTCAGACGACATCTCCGCTGCCTGGATCGACCTGTGGGAAGACCGGGATATTCGCTGCGCTATCGTCACCGGGGCCGGCGACCGGCATTTTTGCGCCGGCCACAACCTTGCCGCCCGCCCGGACCTGACAGCGGAAGACAAGGAATATCTGCGAACACAGCGCATCTACTGGCCGCTGGCCGGCACTGTGCATGGCCAAAGCACCGGCGTTGACGGTCGGATGGGCGACCACTACCCGCGCGTCTGGAAGCCCGTCATCGCCGCTGTCAACGGCTGGGCCGCAGGCGCCGGCATGTACATGGTGCTGGCGTCGACCGACATCCGCATCGCCAGCGCTGAGAACGCCAAGTTCAAGTTCGGGCTAACCTCGCAAGGGTGGCTCGGCCACGGCCCGGGCGCAAGCCTGTTGATCAAGCAACTCCGCTATATCGATGCGATGAAAACTCTGCTGACCGACGAGCCGATCATGGCGGATGAGGCGCTGCGCATCGGACTGATCAACGAAGTGGTGCCACACGGCAAATTGATGGAACGGGCCGAGGAAATGGCCGCCAAAATCAAGAAAATGCCGCCGGTCGCCGTCCGCATGATGAAGGAATTCGTCGTCCGCTTCGGCGATCTGCCGACCGACCAGGCCTGGCACGTGCAAAACCTGATTAACAACCTGTTGATCCAGACTACTATGGATGGCGAGGAAGGCCGCGCCGCCTTCAATGCCAAGCGCGAGCCCAACTTTACCGGTACGCTGCGCCGCCGCGGCGAGCCCTGGCCGGAATTGTCGGAAGACGAAGCGAAGCGTCTGGACGAAGCCTATCGCAGCGGCGAGTTCTGACGGGCCGCCGCGCCGCCGCCGCGCCAACCAACCACTTGATCCCAACTGGCTGGCGCGCAATGTTGCGCGTCTCCTATCGTTCGCGACTGTTTAAGGACCTTGCCGCCATGGCTTCTCAGCCCCCTATCCGCTCATTCCTGTTCGTGCCCGCCGATAGCGAGCGCAAATACCAGAAAGCCGCCGGAACCAAGGCCGACGCCCTGATCCTGGACCTGGAAGATTCTGTGGCCCAGGAAAACCTGCCGAAGGCGCGCGACATGGCGCGGGAATACCTGGCCAGCCACCGCGGCGACCGCGCCCGCCAGCAGCTCTGGGTGCGCTGCAATCCGCTGGAGACGCCGCTGGCGCTGCCCGACCTCGCCGCCATCATGGCCGGCGCGCCGGATGGCATCATCCTGCCCAAGACCTATTCGGCCAAAGAGGCGGTGCAGTGCGACCATTACCTGAGCGCTCTGGAAGCGCGCGAGGGGCTGGAGATCGGCTCGACTCGCATCCTGGTGGTCGCGACCGAGACCGCGCGCAGCGTCTTCACCATGGAAAGCTTCATCGGCGCATCCCCTCGCATCTACGGCATGACCTGGGGCGCAGAGGATCTCTCCGCTGCCTTGCGCGCCACCACCAACCGCGCGCCCAGCGGCCTGTATGAGGATGTCTACCGCCTCGTCCGCTCGCTCTGCCTGGCCGCTTGCCACGCCGGCGAAATGGAGCCGGTTGACGTGGTTTATCCGAATTTCCGCGACCTGGAAGGCATGAAGGCAGAGGCCATCCAAGGCCGCAAGACCGGCTTTACCGGCAAGATCGCCATTCATCCGGATCAGGTCGATATCATCAACGAGGCATTTACGCCGACGGCCGACGAGATCGCCTATGCCAAGCGCGTGATCGCGGCGTTCGGCGATCTCGGCTCCGGCACCGTCGGTCTCGATGGCAAAATGCTAGACATGCCCCACCTGAAACAGGCCCGCCATGTGCTCGGCATCGCCGAAATGCTGGCGGCCCGAGGGTGAACCCTGCCGAACTTGAGGCGCTGCTGACCGGTCTGCTGCGCCTCTGGCAGATTGAGGCGCGGTTGACCGTGGCGCGCATCGGCGACGGCCTGATGGCGCGCATTCATGGTGCAGCGCCATCTGTTACGGTTGAGCAAAGCATCCAACCCTTCGGCATCGCCTGGCATGTCCAGGCCGAAGGCGGGCGACGGCTGGCCTATCCGTCCACCATCGGCATGATCCGACGCCTGCGCGAGGAACTGGCGCCAGACCGCGGCACGGCGCGCGTAGTGTTTGCGGCCGGGGCGGGATGATGCCGGCGGCTCCGTCTCCCCTGCCCCTTACCGTGCTGACCGGCTTTCTCGGCAGTGGCAAGACGACGATCCTGAAGCACGCCCTCGCGGACCCGGCGCTGGCGGGCACAGCGGTAATCGTCAACGAGTTCGGCGCCGTCGGCCTCGATCATGATTTGCTGGAGTCGGCGGAGGAAGACCTGGTCGCGCTCTCGACCGGCTGTCTCTGCTGCGCCGTTCGCGGCGACCTGACCCGGACCATCGCCGACCTGCTGTCCAGACGCGCCGCCGGCGAGATCGCCTTCGAACAGCTGGTGATCGAGACCTCCGGGCTGGCCGATCCCGCCCCAATCGTCCAAGGGTTGGCGCTGGATGTGGCCCTGCGCGGGCGTGTGCAACTCGCCCGGATCGTTACCACCGTGGATGCCGTGCTGGGCCGGCAGACCCTGGACAATCATCCAGAAGCCCGCAAACAAGTGGCGTTCGCTGACCTGCTGGTCCTGACCAAGGGCGACCTTGCCCCGACGCAAACAGCGGAGCAGGCCGCGCGGCAGTTCAACCCCTCGACCGCGGTTGCCACGACCGAAAACGGCCGCCTCGACCCAACGCTTTTGCTGCCGCCGGCGACACCGTCGCAAGCGCTGGCCGACATCCTCGCCCGCACCGAAGACGCCGCTCCGGACCACACCGAGGGCCTGACCACAGTCACGCTGGTGCGGCCCGAGCCGGTGCCGGCCATCGCCCTCACCCTGTTCCTGGAAGCCTTGGCGGAGGCTTGCGGGCCGGACCTGCTGCGGGTGAAAGGCCTGGTGCAGATCGCCGAGTCGCCCGATACGCCCGCCGTCGTCCACGGCGTCCAGCACGTGTTTCACGCGCTCGACTGGCTGGACGCCTGGCCAACCGCAGACCACAACACCCGGCTGGTTTTCATCGGTCGCAACCTGATGCCGGGCTGGCCCCGGCTGCTGCTGCAACAGATTGAACGCGAGGTCGCGGCCGCTTCCTAAAGTCTGAAGCCTGGACCTTATACCGGCTCGCGGATCGTTTCAAAGCCGCCCAACAGCACGTCGCGCACCAGTTCCAAGCGATCCTGGCCCCAAAATGGCTCTCCATCGATGACATAGAAGGGCGAGCCGAACACCGAAACCGCCTTGGCCTCTTCGGTCAGGGCCTGGTACCGGGCGGCATTTGCAGCGCTGGCGGCGGCCGTCAGCATGGCGTCGCCATCAATGCCTACGGCGGCCGCGGCCGCACGCAGATAGGCTGGATCGGCGGCGTTGCCTTCCTCGCACCAGACGCCGCGCATGATCCGGCCCGCCAACGCCATCGCGTCTAATCCGGCGTCCGCGGTTGCCAGCACCATCTTGTTGCCCAGCGTCGGGTCTGCGGGAAAGTACTTGGGATGCAGGTTCAGCGGCTCACCGCGCTTGCGGGCCCAGCGTTGCAGGTCAAACAGGCGATAGCGCTGCCGCTGCTTCGGCCGTTGCGGCAGCGGCAGACCGCCGGAGACCTGGAACACCGCGCCCATATCGACCGGCTTTACGTTCACCGTTACGCCCGCTTCTTGGGTGATTTGGCTGAACTCGTCATGGCCAAGGAACGTCCAAGGCGATGTGATGGTCAGGTAATAGTCGACTACGCGCTGGCTCATTGCGAAAGGCTCCTGGTTCCGGGCGTGCGGCGCTGTGCGATCAAAGCCGCAAAGCGCCGCAAACGCAAGGCGGACCTGGCCGGCGAGGCCTTGGAAAAGCCGAGCACGGGACGATCCGGACGCTACGTGTTCGGCCTGTCCGTCGGTTCCTAGAGGTCAGCATCACCCATTAACGCACAATTAACGATTGGCCGACTACCGTCCTGCCTACCGACAACCCATTCTGAGAAGGGGACAGGCGCGGTGTTAGTTTTGGTGACGGGCGGGGCGGGATTTATCGGGAATGCGTTGGTCCGGCGCCTGTTGTTTCAGGGCCATAGCGTTGTGGCGTTGGATAAACTGACCTATGCGGCGGCGCCCGAAGCGCTGGACGAAATAGCCGGTTCTGACCGTTATGCCTTTGTCCATGGCGATGTTTGCGACCCAAGCGCAGTAAGCCGGGTCTTTGCCGAATACCAGCCTGACGCCGTAGCCCATTTGGCGGCTGAAAGCCATGTCGACCGGTCGATCGCCAGCCCACACGCCTTTGTACAGACGAACGTCGCAGGCACGGCCCGGATGCTGGAAGCAAGCCAGGTTTTCTTCCAGGCCCTACCCCCGGACCAACGCCGCCGCTTCCGCTTTCTGCAAGTCTCCACGGATGAGGTTTTCGGTAGTCTCGGACCGGACGATCCCCCATTCACCGAGACCAGTCCATATGCACCCCGGTCTCCCTACGCAGCATCAAAAGCCGCGGCCGATCACTTGGCGCGGGCGTGGAGCCATACTTATGGCCTGCCGGTCGTCCTTTCGCATGGCTGCAACACGTATGGCCCCTGGCAATACCCGGAAAAGCTGATCCCCCTGATGCTGGCGCGGGCATGGGCGGGTGAGCCTATGCCGCTTTATGGCGATGGCGAGCAAGTGCGGGACTGGCTGCACGTGGATGACCATGCCGCCGCTTTGGTTGCGCTTCTTCAACAGGGGACGCCAGGCAAATCCTATTTGGTTGGAGGACGGTCGGAGCGGACCAATCGGACAGTTGTACAGGCCATTTGCCGGCGCTTAGACCATTGTCGACCTATCAACGCACCACACGGTCGCTTTATCGTGTCCGTTAACGACCGTCCAGGCCACGACCGCCGGTATGCGCTCGACCCGTCACAGGTAGAGCGACAGACAGGGTGGAAGCCCACCTGGCGGTTCGAACAAGGATTGGCCGC
>JAPOJR010000086.1 GCA_029978325.1 Alphaproteobacteria bacterium
CAAATGCGATAGTAGAAACCGTCTGCAAGACCTATGGCGATCAACCATCAGCACTTTTGGAAATCCTGCATGATGTGCAGCATGCTCTGGGCTTCGTGCCCGAAGATGCCATTCCTGCCATCGCGCAACGCCTGAATATCGCCAAGGCCGAGGTGCATGGCGTTATCAGTTTCTACCACGACTTCCGAACTGCGCCGCCGCCGTCGGTAGTGGTCAAGCTGTGCCGGGCGGAAGCCTGCCAGGCGATGGGGATCGAAACGCTGGCAAACGAGGCGGAGGCGAAGCTAGCGAGCGACGATAGAGTTGCAATCACGCCGGTCTACTGCCTGGGGAACTGCGCTCTGGCGCCGGCTGCCCTGGTCAATGACCGGCTCGTAGGCCGCCTGACCGTAGAGCGTCTGTTGTCCGCCGTTCGGGAGCCGGAAGCATGACCGTTCGGGTCTTCATCCCCGGCGATTCCGCCGCCCGCTCGGTCGAAGCCGACACCGTCGCCGATGCCCTGGCGCGGGAGGCTTCGGCCCGGGACTTGCCTGTGAGACTCGTCCGCAACGGCTCTCGCGGCCTGCTCTGGCTGGAGCCGCTGGTCGAGGTTGAGACGGACGCGGGCCGCATTGCCTACGGCCCCGTCAAGCCGGCGGACCTGGCCGGCCTGTTCGACGCGGGTTTTCTCACCGGAGGCGCGCATCCGCTCTGCCTTGGCCCAACCGAGGCCATCCCCTATCTGGCTCGCCAGCAACGCCTGACCTTCGCCCGCCTCGGCCTTGCCAACCCGCTGGACCTGCCAGCCTATGAGGCCAACAGCGGCCTCGCCGGCCTGCGGGCGGCGTTGGCGATGGAGCCGGCGGCCATCTGTGCTGCCGTCCGCGAGTCCGGCCTGCGCGGCCGCGGCGGTGCAGGCTTTCCCGCCGGCATCAAGTGGCAGACCGTGCTCGACCAGCCGGCAGATGGCCCCAAATATATCGCCTGCAACGCCGACGAGGGCGACAGCGGCACCTTCGCCGACCGGCTACTGATGGAAGGCGACCCGTTCGCCCTGCTGGAGGGCATGGCCATCGCCGGCCTCGGCACCGGCGCAGAGCACGGCCTCATTTACATCCGCTCCGAATATCCGGACGCCATCCGCGTCATGGGCGAGGCTGTGCGCGTGCTGGAAGCGGCCGGCTGGCTCGGGTCTGATATAGCTAGCTCCGGCAAAGCCTTCCGTGTCGAAATCCGCCGCGGCGCCGGCGCCTATATCTGCGGCGAGGAAAGCGCCATGCTGAACTCGCTGGAGGGAAAACGCGGCACCGCCCGCGCCAAGCCGCCCATTCCCGCCATCGCCGGCCTGCATGGCCGCCCGACCGTCGTCAACAACGTGCTGACGCTGGCGACCGTGCCTGCAATCCTCAGCCACGGCGCGGAGTGGTACAAAGGCTTCGGCGAGGGCCGCTCCGCCGGCACCCAGCCATTCCAGCTTGCCGGCAACATCAAACGCGGCGGGCTGGTCGAGGTCCCGTTCGGCATAACCCTGCGCGAACTCGTCGAGGAATACGGCGGCGGCACCGCCTCCGGCCGGCCGCTCAAGGCCGTGCAAATCGGCGGCCCGCTGGGAGCCTACGCCAGCGCTGACCAACTCGACCTGCCGATGACCTACGAGGCGCTGGCCGAGGCCGGCCTGATGCTCGGTCATGGCGGCATTGTTGTTTTCGACGACAGTACCGATATGGCAGCAATGGCCCGCTTTGCCTTTGACTTCTGCGCCATCGAGAGTTGCGGCAAGTGCACCCCCTGCCGCGTCGGCGCCGTGCGCGGGCGCGAGACGGTGGAGAAGATTATGCGCGGCGAGGATGTCTCTGCTAATCTGGCGCTGATTGAGGACTTGGCCGAGTTGATGCGCGATGGCTCGCTCTGCGCGATGGGCGGGCTGACGCCGAACCCGGTGCTGTCTGCCATCGAGAAATTCCCGGAGGATTTCATGCGAGGGAGTGGCTGATGTTCCCCATTTTTCGTTATTGCCAGCCCACCCCGTCCCTCACGCCGTCATTGCGAGGCGCGCAGCAACGAAGCAACCCAGGGGCAACAGCCTTGGGCCCCTGGGTTGCTTCGTCGCCCCGCCGCTGCGCTAAGGGGCTCCTCGCAATGACGCCAGAGAGAAAAGGAGCGAACGCATGACCCTGCTCCGCGAACCCGACCACGGCACCCCGGCGCGCGCGGGCGAGCCTGTCACCCTCCACATCGACGGCGCCGAGATCACCGTCCCCGCCGGCACGTCGGTCATGCACGCCGCCTCCCTCGCAGAGCGCTCTATCCCCAAGCTCTGCTCCACCGACAGCCTGGAGGCCTGGGGCTCCTGCCGGCTTTGCCTGGTGGAGATCGAGGGCATGAAGGGCACGCCTGCCTCCTGCACCACGCCCGTCGCCCCTGGCATGCGCGTCACAACGCAATCCGACCGCCTCGCCCGGCTCCGCAAGGGCGTGATGGAGCTATATATCTCGGACCACCCGCTCGACTGCCTGACCTGCGCCGCCAACGGCGACTGCGAGTTGCAGGACATGGCTGGCGAAGTGGGCCTCCGCGAAGTCCGCTATGGCATGGACGGCGCCAACCATTTCGACGCCGTCAGCAAGGTAGAGCCGGATACCTCTAACCCCTATTTCCAGTACGATCCGGCCAAATGCATCGTCTGCTCCCGCTGCGTCCGCGCCTGCGAGGAAACCCAGGGCACGTTCGCGCTCACCATCCAGGGCCGCGGCTTCGAGAGCCGCGTCTCCGCCGGCATCGCGTCGGATGATTTCTTCAACTCCGACTGCGTCTCCTGCGGCGCCTGCGTCCAGGCCTGCCCGACCGCGACGCTGGTTGAGAAGTCCGTGGTCGAGCACGGCACGCCCAACCGCACGGTGCTGACGACCTGCGCCTATTGCGGCGTCGGCTGCTCGTTCAAGGCGGAGTTGCAGGGCGAGAAGGTCGTCCGCATGGTCCCACACAAGGACGGCGGCGCGAACGAGGGCCATTCCTGCGTCAAAGGCCGCTTTGCCTGGGGCTATGCGACCCACAAGGACCGCGTCACCTCCCCCATGATCCGCGAGGCAACGACCGATCCCTGGCGCAAGGTCTCCTGGGACGAGGCCATCGCGTTTGCCGCCGCCCGCTTCAAGGACATTCAGGCCCGCCATGGCCAGGGCGCCATCGGCGGCATCACCTCCTCACGCTGCACGAATGAGGAGGTCTATGTCGTCCAGAAGATGATCCGCGCGGCGTTCGGCAACAACAACGTCGACACCTGCGCCCGCGTCTGTCACTCGCCGACCGGCTATGGCCTGAAGCAGACCTTCGGCACGTCCGCCGGCACGCAGGATTTCAAATCGGTCGAGAGTGCCGACGTCGTGCTGCTGATCGGCGCGAACCCGACCGACGCGCATCCGGTGTTCGCCAGCCGCATGAAAAAGCGCCTGCGCGCCGGCGCCCGGATCATCGTCGTCGACCCGCGCCGCATCGACCTGGTGCGCACGCCGCATATCGAGGCCGCCCACCACATTCAGCTTCGCCCCGGCACCAATGTCGCCGTCATGAACGCACTCGCGCACGTGATCGTCACCAAAGGCCTGGTGGACGAAGCTTTCGTCGCCGAGCGCTGCGAACCCAATTCTTTCGCCCGCTGGCGCGCCTTCATCGCCGAGCCGCAAAACAGCCCGGAGGCGCTGGCCGCGATCATCGGCACCGACGCCGAGACCCTGCGCGAGGCCGCCCGCCTCTACGCCACCGGCGGCAACGCCGCGATCTATTACGGCTTGGGCGTGACTGAGCACTCCCAGGGCTCGACCATGGTCATGGCCATGGCCAACCTCGCCATGGCGACCGGCAATATCGGGCGCGAGGGCGTCGGCGTGAACCCACTGCGCGGCCAAAACAACGTGCAGGGCTCGTGCGACATGGGCAGCTTCCCGCACGAATTGCCCGGCTACCGCCATGTCAGCGAGGCCGCGACCCGCGCCGAGTTCGAGGCCGCCTGGGGCGTGCCGATCCTCTCCGAGCCCGGCCTCCGCATCCCGAACATGTTCGCCGCCGCCCTCGACGGCTCGTTCCGCGGCCTGTTCATCCAGGGCGAGGACGTCGCGCAGTCCGACCCCAACACCCAGCATGTGGAGGCCGCACTCGCCGCCATGGAATGCGTCGTCGTGCAGGACCTGTTCCTGAACGAGACCGCCGCCTTCGCCCACGTCTTCCTGCCGGGCACGTCCTTCCTGGAGAAAGACGGTACCTTCACCAATGCCGAGCGCCGCATCAACCGCGTCCGCCCCGTGATGGGGGAGGCCGCCGGCCTCAGCGAGTGGGAGGCGGTCTGCCGCCTCGCCGCCGCCATGGGCTACCCGATGGCCTACGACAGCCCGGCCCAGATCATGGACGAAATCGCCCGCCTGACGCCGACCTTCGCCGGTGTTTCCCACGCGCGCCTCGATGCCGTGGGCTCGCTGCAATGGCCGGTGAACGAGCAGCACCCGAACGGCGCGCCGATCATGCACGTCGGCGGTTTCGTCCGTGGCAAGGGCCAGTTCATGCTGACCGAGTACGTGCCGACGGAGGAGCGCGTCGGCCGCAAATTCCCGCTGCTGCTGACCACCGGGCGCATTCTCAGCCAGTACAATGTCGGCCAGCAGACACGGCGCACGGCCAACACCAGCTGGCACCAGCGCGACGTCCTGGAAATCCACCCGCACGATGCGGAGGAGCGCGGCATTGCCGACGGCGACGCGGTCCGGCTCGCGAGCCGCATTGGCGAGACCACCATGGTCGCCGAAATCAGCGAGCGCGTGCCGCAGGGCGTGGTCTACACCACCTTCCACCATCCGGGCTCCGGCGCGAACGTGATCACCACCGACTATTCCGACTGGGCCACCAATTGCCCGGAATACAAGGTGACAGCGGTACAGATTCACCCGACCAACCGCCCGTCCGCCTGGCAGCAGGAGCACGAGGCGTTGCAGGCCACCCACTACCAAGTCGCCGAAACCGCGGCGGAGTAGCGGGCGGTGGCGGAGGTCTCCCCCCGCGTCGCCGGGCAGTTGCTGACTGCGGATGGCGCCCGCGCTGCCGAATGGCAGGTGGCGGAGGAAGTGCCGCTCGCCGTGCTGGTCAATGGCGAGAACTTCGCCGTGATGATGCTGACCCCCGCCGACCTGGAGGATTTCGCCCTCGGCTTCGCCCTGACCGAAGGCCTGATCCGCCGCGCTGACGACCTGGAAGCCGTGCGCCTGGGCGAGGCGGCGGAGGGGCTTGTCGCCAACCTGAAAATCGCCCCTGCCCTGCTCTCCGGCCTGGAGGCCCGCCGCCGCTCACTTGCCGGCCGCGCCGGTTGCGGCATCTGCGGCGCCCAGACCATCGCCGCCGCCGTGCCCAAGCCTCGCCGTGTCTCCGGTCCGCTGCCGGACTACGCCGCCCTCGCCCGCGCCTACGCCGCCCTGCCGGAGGCACAGGCCATGAACCGCGCCAACCGCACCACCCACGCCGCCGCCTATTGCTCGCTGGCGGGAGAAGTGCTGGCCGTGCGCGAGGACATCGGCCGCCACAACGCCCTCGACAAGCTCGCCGGCGCGCTGGCAGGCCAGGGCCGTGACGCCGCTGAGGGCTTCGTGCTGCTGTCCAGCCGCGTCAGCGTCGAGATGGTACAGAAAGCCGCCGCCATCGCCGCCCCCTCCCTCGCCGCGGTCTCCGCCCCCAGCGCCCTGGCGCTGCGCATGGCCGGCGGGGCCGGCATGACCGTGTTCGCGAAAACGCCCGACGGTATCATGGCCTTTCCGCCGGAGGCAACCCGATGAACACCGAAACCCTGATCCGCATGGCCAACCAGATCGCCGCCAACTTCCATGCCTATCCGGAGGATGAGGCGTTAGAGGCCATCGCCAATCACCTCCGCCAGTTCTGGGAGCCGCGCATGCGTGCAGACCTCCAAGCTGCGGTCGCAGAGGGGCGGGCCGACGGCCTAGCGCAACCGGCACGAGACGCACTCGCCCTGATTGATCCATAACCCACCGCCCACCGCTCGTGTTCGTACTCACCGGCCGGTCCCGGCCCGCCGCTCTGCGGCGACCGGGAATCAAAGCAGCGATTGTTTCCCGGAGGTGGCGGAGCCGCCATCCGGGACCGCCCTATCTCGCGCGCCCCCGCACCGCTCGTGTTCGTACTCACCAGCCGGTCCCGGCCCGCCGCTCTGCGGCGACCGGGAATCAAAGCCGCTATTGTCTCCCGGAGGTGGCGGAGCCGCCATCCGGGACCGCCCTATCTCGCGAACACCCACACCACCCGATTTCACGCACACCACCGCCGCCGGCTAGCAAAGGATTGGTCAGAGCCATCTGCCATGACATACTCCCGCGCATAGACCGCCCAGCCATAACCGCAGGCCGCCATGAACCACCCCGCCCCCACTCCGACCATCACCTGGCCCACCGAAGGCCTGACCCGTGTGCCGAACCGGCTCTATTCCGACGCCGACACTTACACCCAGGAGCAGGCCCGGATCTTCCAGGGCCCGACCTGGAACTTTGTCGGCCTGGAGGCGGAAATCCCCAACCCCGGCGACTTCAAAACCAGCTTTGTCGGTGACACCCCCGTCATCGTCGTTCACGACCGCGACGGCGGCGTCAACGTGCTGGAGAACCGCTGCGCCCACCGCGGCGCGCTCGTCTGCCTGAAGGAACATGGCAACGCCCGCTCGCTCGCCTGCGTCTATCATGCCTGGAACTATTCCCTGAAGGGCGACCTGATCGGCGTCGCCTTCGAGCGAGGCGTCAAGGGCGAGGGCGGCATGCCCAGGGACTTCGACAAGTCCAAGCACGGGCTGCGCAAGCTACGGGTCGAGACCTTGAACGGCCTGATCTTCGCCACCTTCAGCCCGGAAACCCCACCCCTCGCCGACTATCTCGGCCCAGACATTCTAGAGCGCGTCCGGCGCGTCACGCAAAAGCCGCTGGTCGTGCTCGGCCACTCGCGGCAGGTGATGCACAACAACTGGAAGCTTTACGTCGAGAACGTGAAGGACAGCTATCACGCCAGCCTGCTGCACGCCTTCTTCGCCACCTTCAAGCTGAACCGCCTGACCATGGAGGGCGGCATCGTCGTCGATGCCTCGGGCGGCCATCACGTGAGCTGGTCCAAAGGCGCCCAGGACGTCGAGACCAAGACCGAGTACGAGGCCGGCGATATCCGCTCGAACGTTGAGGACCTGACCCTGCAGGATACCAATCTGATCGCCGGGCGGGACGAGTTCGGCGACGGCGTCACGCTGCAGATTCTCTCCATCTTCCCCAACTTCATCATGCAGCAGATCCGCAACGCGCTCGCCGTGCGCCAGGTGCTGCCGAAAGGGCCGGGCAAGACAGAACTGGTCTGGACCTATTACGGCTTTGCCGATGACGACGCGGCGCTACAGCAGATGCGCCAGCGCCAGTCCAACCTCGCCGGGCCGGCAGGCTATATCTCGATGGAGGACGGCTGCGTCGGCGGCTTCGTCCAGCGCGGCATCGCCGGCGCGGCGGACGAGCGGTCCGTCGTGCAGATGGGCGGCGAAGGCGCCGAGACCCAGACCACCCGCGCGACAGAAACGTCGGTCCGCGGCTTCTGGAAAGCGTATAGGCCGTTGATGGGGCTGTAACCGCCAGACGCCTACCTGGTTAGCGTTCGCCGCACGGCGTCCAGCCAGCCTTGGTATTTCCGGGTGCGCTCTGCTGGCGCCATTTTTGGGCTGAAGCGCCTGTCCAACGCCCAGTCCTTAGCAAACTCGGCCGGCGACGGATAAAGGCCAGCCTGTAGGCCAGCAAGGTAAGCAGCACCCAATGCCGTCGTCTCTGTAATCTGCGGCCGGTCTATCGGAGCATCCAGCAGGTCAGCCAACCGCTGCATGGTCCAATCGCTGACAGCCATGCCTCCGTCGACGCGCAGAACCGTGTCAACATGGCTCTCCGCCTGCTGTCCCCAGTCGCGCCGCATCGCCTCAACCAGATCGCGAGTCTGAAAGCAGACACTCTCAAGCGCTGCCCGCGCCAACTCTTTCGGCCCAGTGTTTCGGGTCAATCCATAGAGAGCACCCCGGCAATCCGCATCCCAATACGGCGCACCCAGGCCAACAAAAGCCGGAACCAAAATGACATCCTGGGTCGGATCGGCAGCATCTGCCAAATCACCGCTTTCCTCCGCGGCCCGGATAATGCCCAGGCCGTCGCGCAGCCATTGCACCGCCGCACCGGCGACAAAGATCGACCCTTCCAGGGCATAGGTCGGACGGCCATCTAACTGGTACGCTATCGTCGTCAGCAACCGGTTCTGTGATTCGACCGCGACATCCCCGGTGTTCATCAGCGCGAAACATCCGGTGCCATAGGTCGACTTCATCATGCCAGGCAGGAAACATGCCTGACCGATCGCGGCAGCCTGCTGATCGCCGGCAACGCCCGCTATCGGAATGGCGGCGCCAAATAAATCAGGGTCGGTCTCGCCATACGACCCAGCACTATCCATCACCTTCGGCAGCATCGACGCCGGGACGCCGAATATCTCCATCATATCGCTGGACCAAGCGGCGGCATGCAAATCCCATAGCAAGGTCCGGCTTGCGTTGGTGGCGTCGGTTGCGTGAACGCGCCCACCCGTCAGACGCCAAATCAGGTAGGCGTCGATGGTGCCGAACGCCAACTGCCCCAGCCGGGCCGCCGCCTGCGCTCCTTCGACGTTGCGCAGAATCCAGGCGATCTTTGTGGCCGAAAAGTAGGGATCGAGTAGCAGGCCGGTTTGGCGTTGAAGCAATGGCTCATAACCTGCCTGCCGCAAGGCCTGGCAATCGTCCGCCGTGCGCCGGTCCTGCCAGACGATTGCATTGGCAAGCGCCTTGCCGGTCGCACGATCCCATACCACGGTGGTTTCGCGCTGGTTCGTGATGCCTACGGCGGCAATGGACTTGGCCGCAATACCAGAGCTGGCAATAGCGCTGCGGCAGACCTGGACCACAGATTGCCAAATCGCTTCCGGATCGTGCTCAACCCAGCCTGACCTAGGATAAAGCTGCGGAAATTCCTGCTGGGCCTGCGCAACCGGGCGGCAATTACGGTCAAAGACGATCGCGCGACTGGATGTGGTTCCCTGGTCGATCGCTAGAACATAGTGGTTCATGCCCGCCTCCTGTTTTGCCGGCTCCAAAGGGGCGGGATCGCTCAGGCCGCTGGCCGCCTCCGGTCAGGCAGTATAGTCAATAATCTGCGCTTCGCCCGCCGCCAAATCCAACACGGCGCAGGACAACTGACGTCCATTGCGGGAATCGCGCGCATCCCCCGCCGACCCGGGATTGACCACGAGCACGCTGCCAATCCGTTCGGCGACCTGCTGGTGCGTATGGCCATAAAGAACGATATCGGCGTCCACCTCTCCGAAGCGCTTCAGTTCCTGAGAACCGGGCAAAACATAGGCGCCCTGAGGCTCCCATGGGGTGGAGTGCACCATCAGAATCCGCTGGCCATGCCGCTCCAGTTCCAGCCTGTAGGGTTGGGCTTCCAGCCATGCCACCAATTCCTGGTCGACCCATTCGGCGGCGCGCGCCCGCACGCCGTGTGGGCCTAGGAACCCCCATTCGTGATTGCCCAGAATCGTCGGTATCCGGTTTTTCCTCAGCCAACCAATGACTTCATTCGAGAAGCGGTAGTCGTAAATGCTGTCGCCAAGGCACAGCAGTTCATCGACGTCGCCCATCAATTCCACAGCGCGCATTAAGCCTGGCATGTTGCCATGGATATCCGACACAACACCGATCCGCACGGCGCTAGGCCTCCCTGGCAGCTATGTCGCGGCGACAGAAGCCGCCGGGCCAATCGATTTGCTCGATTGCGCTATAAGCCCTGGCCGTGGCCTCGCGGATCGAGCCGCCGAGGCCGGTAATCCCAAGCACCCGGCCACCCTGCGCCAGCACCCGATCGCCATCTGCGGATGTACCGGCATGGAAGGCAATGACATCCATAATGCCAGACAAATTCTCCAACCCTTTGATCTGCGAGCCCTTTGCATAATCGCCCGGGTAACCGTTCGACGCCATCACCACACAGACCGCGGCGTCGTCATACCAGCGCAGATCGAACTGATCGAGCACGCCATCGCGGGCGGCAAACATTGCGGGGATCAGGTCGGACTGCAAGCGTGGCAACAGAACCTGCGCCTCCGGATCGCCCAACCGGCAATTAAACTCGATCACGCTGGGCCCGTCCGCGGTCAACATCAGGCCGGCATAGAGAATTCCCTTGTAGGGCGCACCCTCCGCCGCCATCCCGGCAACAATAGGGTTGATGATCTCGGTCATAATCCGCTCGTGCATGGCCGCATCGACCATCGGTGCCGGCGAATAGGCGCCCATTCCGCCGGTGTTAGGCCCGGTATCGCCATCGCCTACCCGCTTGTGATCGCGGGCCGTACCGAACGGCAGCGCAGTTTTACCGTCGACCAACACAAAAAAGCTGGCTTCCTCGCCTTCCAAGAATTCTTCGATGACCACCTCGGCGCCGGCCTTGCCGAACGCGCCCTTGATCATCGCCTGCTCGACCGCAGCAACCGCCTCAGCCGTGGTTTCCGGCAGCAGCACGCCCTTGCCTGCCGCCAGTCCATCGGCCTTTACCACCACCCGGCCGCTTTGCTGCGCCGCATAGGACCGCGCGAGCACAGGATCGCGAAAGCGTCGGTACTTGGCGGTCCGCACTCCGTATTTGGCGCACAGGTCTTTCATAAAGCCCTTCGAGCCTTCAATCCGGGCGGCAGCGGCGGTAGGCCCGAACGCCTTAATGCCCGCCGCTTCCAGGCGGTCGACCAATCCGGCGCACAAAGGGGCTTCGGGACCAACCACCACTAAATCGATGGCATTGTCCCTGGCGAATGCGACGATTCCGTCCAGATTGTCAGCGCCCAGGTGCGGCAGGCATTTTGCCTCCTTCGCTATGCCGGCATTGCCCGGCGCACAATAAACTGCATCGCAGAGCGGAGAGGCCGCAATGGCCCAACAAAGCGCGTGTTCGCGGCCGCCGCTGCCGACAACAAGGAATTTCAAACCCGGGCTCTCCCGATAGACCTGTCACATTGATGACAGGTCTTGTAGCATCACAAGCGATGACCACCAACAGCCCTTCCCCCGATCCGCTTGGCCTCGATGCGGCGATGCCTGAGGCATCGAACCAGCCGGAATTTTCGGTTGGCGAACTCGCGCGCGCGATCAAGGGCATGCTGGAAGGCGAATTCGGACGAGTCAGGGTCAGGGGCGAGATTACGGGATTCAAGCGCGCTGGGTCCGGCCATCTGTATTTCCGGCTGAAAGATGATGACGCGGCTCTGGACGCTGTCTGCTGGCGTGGGGCCGCCGCCCGGCTGGGCATTGCGCCGCAAGACGGGATGGAGGTGATCGCCGTCGGCAAGCTGACCGCCTATCCCGGCCGCTCCACCTACCAAATGATCGTCGACCGGATGGAATTGGCCGGCGAAGGCGCGTTGCTGAAACTGCTGGAAGATCGCCGCAAGGCTCTGGCAGCGGAAGGCTTATTCTCTGCCGACCGCAAAAAGCCGCTGCCCTACCTGCCCGGCGTAATCGGAGTCATAACGTCGCCGACAGGGTCCGTCATCCGCGACATCCTTCACCGGTTGCGTGAACGGTTCCCGAGGCGGGTTCTGGTCTGGCCAGTTGCGGTGCAGGGCGACGGCGCAGCCGCGCAGGTTGCGGCGGCTATTCGTGGCTTCAATGCATTGCAACCTGGCGATCCCGGCTTGCCGCGTCCGGATGTGCTGATCGTCGCCCGTGGCGGCGGCAGCCTTGAAGACCTCTGGCCATTCAACGAGGAAGTTGTGGTCCGCGCAGCAGCGGACAGCCAGATCCCACTGATTTCCGCTGTCGGCCATGAGACTGACACGACACTGATCGACCATGCCGCCGACCGCCGCGCCCCGACCCCAACTGCAGCTGCCGAAATCGCCGTGCCAGTCCTGGCTGAGTTGCTGGCAAATTTGGCCAGCCTGGAACGCCGGCTTACCGGGTCCGCCTGGCGGGGACTGGATGAAAGCGCCTTGCGGTTGCGTGGCGCCGCCCGCGGCCTGCCCGAGCCTGTCGCTCTGGTCGAGCAGGTCGCGCAGCGGCTGGACGATCAAGCAGAGCGGCTTGCGCTAGGGTTGCGTGCAATTTTGGTCGGTGCCGCCCAAACCCTGCAGGCGACGAGCGCACGCCTGCGCCATCCGCGTGAGGTCATGGCGCTGCACGCGCAGGCATTGACCTTGCAGGGACGGGCGCTGGACCGGGCTGCAATGCAGATCCTTCGCAATACAGAAAGCGCTTTGTCCCGCGCCGACGCCGCCCGTCGCCTGCCGATGAGCGCAGCGCGCCTGATGCAGGACGGGGACAGGCGGCTGGCCCATGCCGGCGCGTTGCTGGATTCGTACTCGTATCAACGGGTGTTGGATCGAGGATTCGTCCTGGTGCGCGGTCCGGATGGACCAATCACCGAAGCCGAGGCTGCAACCCCTGGCCTCAACGTTACACTGCAATTCGGTGGTGGCGGGGTGCGGAACGCCACTATTGACGGCGAAGCAAAGCCACACCAGCGCCCAAAGCCAAGCCCTAAATCAAATAAATCGAATGAACCGCGGCAAGGAAAACTGCTGTAGGCCTGACCAAATAGCCGAAATAAATTGCCCTGCCCTTAGCTGACCGCTCGCCGGAGGTGGTAGCGGCCAACGCTGATCCCATCAGGCAATGGCAAGCTCTCCCAAGTGTCAGCCGGAATGTTTTGATCAGATGCGATCACTCCGCCGGCAACCACCATTGGCGCCAACCGCTCCGCCAGGAATTTCGCGGTCGCGGCCACCCGGTCGGCGTCACCGCCGCCAAAGTCCGCATGTGCCAAAGCAACGGTTTTCCCGACCTGTTCAAAGACCCTAGGCAAGGCTTCGGTGAATTCCCCTAAAAAAAGATCGGCGTCGTCGGGGATACAATCGGGGTGCGCGCGCACCTCTCGGTCAAAGACTATAATTCTGCGGCCAGGAAACAATTCCCGCAAATGGTCATAGGTTCGGCCATTGCCCAAGCCCAACTCCAGCACTACGCCGGGAACATCCTCAATCAGACCCGCGGCCGAATCCAAGCAAGCGCGCTGGGCCTGCATGCGGCGGATAAAACTGTCCAGACGGCTCATGCGGCCGAAGCTCGCGCTTCCCGCAAATCGGCCGTTGTCCGTTCCAGCCGCCGCGCCAATTCTTTCATAACTTCAATACCCATTTCCGGGACCTCAGTCATCAGGCGGAAAAAGTGATCTTTCGAAATACGGAGCGTGGTCAACTGTCCGCTGGCCCGCACGGTCGCAGTGCGGGGCACGTCGATCAGAATTGCGATCTCGCCGATGATTTCGTTCACACCAAGGGTTGCGACTTTCAATTCGCCATTCGGCGTTGAAACAAACACATCCGCTTCACCTGCCAGAACGATATAGGCAGAATCGCCGGGATCACCCTGTTGCATGAGGGCAGTGCCATCCTGAAACACCATGCGCTCGCTGGTGAATGCCAGCAATTTCAGCCGGCGCGGCTCGATACGCTGAAACAACGGCAATCGCCGAAGCACCTCGACTTCCTCTGTTATCGACATGTTTCTTCCCAATCCCTGTTTAGTCAGCAGCCTCAGAATTCATACTATCGCCAACCGAATGGCTTTCGACACGTCCATTTTCGACCGAGTATACCTTATCCATAGAATCCGCCTGCTCCGGATGATCCAATACCACAATGATACCCATCTAGCGATCGGTCGCCATCAGGCCGGCGAAGACGGCGTTTCGGGACACTTCATCG
>JAPOJR010000087.1 GCA_029978325.1 Alphaproteobacteria bacterium
CATGTAGCCGCCGGTGGTGTGCAACACACCCTTCGGCTTGCCGGTCGAGCCCGAGGTGTAGAGGATGAACAGCGGGTCTTCAGCGCCCATTTCCTCTGCCGGGCAATCGGCGGAGGCCGACGCCATCGCTTCGTGGTACCAGACGTCCCGGCCTTGGACGAAGTTGACCGCGCCGCCCGTGCGTCGAACCATGATGCAGGTCTTGCAGTCTGGGCAATCCTCCAGCGCCGCGTCGGTGTTCGCCTTCAGCGGCACCTTGCGGCCGCCGCGCAGACCTTCGTCTGCTGTGATGACCATGTTGGATTCACAGTCCTGAATACGCCCCGCCAGCGCATCCGGGGAGAAGCCGCCAAACACCACCGAGTGCACTGCGCCGATCCGGGCGCAGGCGAGGATCGCCACTGCCGCTTCCGGGATCATCGGCATATAAATGGTGATTCGGTCGCCTTTCTTGGCGCCGTTCGCCTTCAGCACGTTGGCGAATTTGCAGACTTCCGTATAAAGGTCCCGGTAGCTGATATGCTTTGACTCGGACGGGTCGTCGCCTTCCCAAATAATGGCCGTCTGGTCGCCACGCTTGTCCAGGTGCCGATCCAGGCAATTATAGGCGGCGTTGGTTGTACCGTCGTAATACCAGCGGATATGCAGATCGTCTTTGTTGTACGATACGTCTTTGACTTTTGAATAAGGCTTAAACCAGTCAATCCGTTTGCCGTGTTCCCCCCAGAAGCCCTCGGGGTCTTCCACAGACCGCCGGTACATTTCGTCATAGGTCGCGCGGTCGGCGTGCGAACTGCGTGCCAGGGATTCCGAAACAGGGAATAGCTCTTCAGCCATCTTGTGAAATTCTCCTCCAGACGGTGCTTAATCTATACCTGATGCTATGCTGGGCATAATATCTATTGTGCCCAGACTATCCGGCCAACTCTATCATCATACCTATGACATAAGGATACCGCGAGATGCCAGCCTACATTATCGCCCGCGTCAACGTCACCGACCCGGAACAGTATGCGAAATACCGCGCCGTGACGCCAGCGGCGGTCGCTGCATTTGGCGGCAAGTTCGTGGTCCGGGGCGGTGAGATGGAAACGCTGGAAGGCCCGGAAGAAACCCAGCGGGTGGTTGTGCTGGAGTTTGAATCGATGGCGAAAGCCCGGGAATTTTACAATTCGGACCAGTACAAGGCGGCGATCGCTCTGCGTCAGCCGGCATCGGAGGGGCAATTCATCCTGGTTGAAGGCGCTTGAGCGCTATTGCATCGGGTCGGGCGGCATAGCCGGGCCCATAAGCCAATGGCCCTCACACTGATATTCCTGCTGACCCTGGGCTCGATCTGGGGCCTGTCGGTCAGCACCAGCAAACTGGCGGTTCAGGCGTATGGGCCGTTTGGGGTTGTGTTTTGGTACGCGCTGGTGGCCTTTGGCGTGTTGGCCGTGATTTCGGCGTTCCGGCGAAAATTGCCGCCGCTGAGCGCGCGCCATATTCGGTATTACATCGCCAGCGGTCTGAACGGCTTTGCCGTCCCCAGTCTAAACAATGTGATTGTCGTGCAGTAGGTGCCCGCGGGTGTTCTCTCGACCATATCGCGACTGCCCCCGTATTTACATGCGCCATTGCCTTGGCCGCCGGGCAGGAGCGTTTTGCCGTCCTGCGGGCCGGCGGCATTGGGCTTGGACTGGTTGGCGCATTGGTGATCCTGTTGCCGGCCAATAGCCTGCCCGATGGCGGCATGGCCTTTGGGTGTGGCTGGGAATCGAGCTGATGGTGACGGGGCTGGTGTTCGTGAATATTGGCCAGATCCGGTCCGCCCGGGCGGACCGGCGGCACCCTCCTATCGACGCGGTCGCCCGGACACGGTAGCGTTGGCGCAACGCTTGGACCCGCAGAGAAAGCAGATCGCATGACCGATTTTTCCACCCTTGGCATGGTCAAAGTCGCCATTGCCGACCACATCGCTGTCGTTACCATGAACAATCCACCGGTGAACGCGCAGAACCAGCAATTCCACGATGAGATGATGCTGGTGTTCGACACGATCAGCGACCTGCCGGACGTTCGCGTCGCCGTGCTGACCGGCGAGGGCAAGTGCTTTTCCGCCGGCGCGGACATCCGCGCCCGCGCGGGTAAGGAGCGCGGACCGGGCGACCAGTGGCAGCACAGCCGCCGCGCGCGCGAATGCTTTCTGTCGATCCTGGAATGCAAGAAGCCGGTAATCGGGGCGATCAATGGGCCTGCCCTGGGCGCTGGGCTGGCAGTTGCCGCTTGCTGCGACATCCTGCTTGCCGCGGAAGAGGCCCGCCTGGGATTGCCGGAAATCAATGTCGGCCTTCTGGGCGGCGGGCGGCATACCATGCGCCTGTTTGGTCACTCCAAAACACGCATGATGATGTTCACCGGCCAACGTCTGACCGGGCGGGAGCTGGAGGCACTGAATGTTGTGGAAAAATGTGTGCCGCTGGCTGACCTGATGCCGACTGCGATGGAGTTGGCCGCCGACATCGCCTCCAAGAGCCCCATCGCCATGGTGCTGGCCAAGCACGCGCTCAACACGATTGAAGATATGAGCCTGCGCGACGGCTATCGCTTTGAGCAGAACATGACGGCAGAACTGGGCAAATACGAGGACAGCAAGGAAGCCATGCTGGCCTTTGCCGAGAAACGCAAGCCGGTGTTCAAAGGGCGCTAAAGCAGACTTGGCCGGGCTGCACTAACTATCGGCGCGTTCGAAAGTCAGCCCATCTTCCTGCTTCAGCACCCGGATGACGCCGGGGAACGGGATGTGTGCGCCAGCTAGGCGCAGGCCGGACTCTGATACTGCGGCCATCAGGTCCAGGCGGGTTTGCAGGGCACGGGCCTTATTGGCGTCGAACAGAAAACCCCATTCCGGGTGCTTGATCTGTAACGCCGGCAGATGCAGCACGTCGGCGGAAATCAACACGGGATTTGCCTGGCCGATGCGATAGCCAATCTGCCCTGGCGTGTGCCCTGGCAACGCCTGGGTCGATATTCCGGGCAACACCTCGCCGCCTGGCTCCAGCGTCTTTACCCGCTCGCGATAGGCCTGCAACGCCGCCAGCGCAAAGGGCACCTGGGTCGCCTGGATGGCGTCGTGCTCGTCCGGCGTGTTCCAGAACCGAACCTCCTCGGCGGAGACGTGCAGGTCCGCTTGCGGGAACAGCGCCTTGCCGCCTTCTACCAATCCAGCAGCGTGGTCGCCGTGCAGATGGGTCATCAACAAGTCGGTTACGTCTTCAGGATCGAAGCCAGCGGCCCTGATGGCGTTGCGGACATGCCCGAGCGACGCGCCGCGGCGGGTGCCGTCGCCGGCATCGACCAGGCACAACCGGCCGGGCAATTCGATCAGGAAGGCGTTGACCGACAGGGTCATGTCGTTCAGGTCCTGCCCGTCGGCGATCGCCAGGTCGTCGCCGATGCCCCGCACCACGTCGGGAAAGCGTGAGAGGTCCATGTCGAGGTAGCCGTCCGCCAGCGCGAACAGCTTTGGCCCATCGACGGCAATCTGCATGGCCTGGCCCATGGCCGAGCGGATGCGCTTGGTCGTTTCACCCATTTCCGACGCCCGTATGGTTTGGTTAAAGCTCGCCCAGCGCCATGCCGGGCTCATAATCCACGCCTGGAACCTCTTTGACTACGGCCTGGCCGCACACCGCATGGCCCTTGACCGGGTCGAAGGTCAGGGTGGGGGAGCCATATAGCTCCCACCCTTTGTTTAGCATGGCCGTGACGCGGTGGCAGAACGCCGAATCGTCCTTGCCGGTCAGATAGCGGTAGGCGCGCATGCTATGCCGCCAACTTGAACTGCGTGCCGTCCAGAGCCGCAAACAGCGCAGCTTCCTCCGCGGCGCTTAACGGCGCGACCGGTGGGCGGACGGTCAGCCAGCTCTTGTCGCCGGAATGCCGGGCGGCGATGGATTTCAGTGCCGGAATCAGCACCTGGCTCTGAATGGCGAGGCGCTGGGCGGTGAGTTCTTCCTGTAGGGCATCGACGCTCGGGTCGTCCTTTTTCTTCAGCACCTCGACGCACATGCCGATGGTGGCGTTTGCCGTGGCGCTGATGCAGCCGACGCCGCCGGCACGCAGCACTGGCAGCAGGAACTGCTCAGAGCCGGCAAAGACGCCGAAGCCGGGGAAGCGGCGGCACATTTCCAGCATATTGTCGAGCTTGCCGCTGGAGTCCTTGATGCCGGCGATCGTGCCGGGATAGGCCTTCAGCAGGCGTTCGATCAGGTCATGGCTGATCGGCGTCGCCGACATCTGGGGGAAATGGTAGAAATAAACGCGCAGCTTTGAGTCGCCGACCCGCTGGATCACTTCAGAATAGGCGGCAAACAGGCCATCGTCCGAGACGTTCTTGTAATAGAACGGCGGCAGCATCACCACGCCGGCAGCGCCATGGCTGAGCGCGTGCTTGGTCATTTCGACCGTATCGGGAATAGCACATGCGCCGGTGCCCGGCAGCATCTGGCTGCCGCTGATGCCGCTGGCGGCGACTGTATCCAGCAGCTTGCGCTTCTCGGCGACCGTGAACGAGTTCGCCTCGCCCGTGGTACCCAGCACCGCCAGGCCGTTTGCGCCCTGGGCGAGCAGCCATTTGCAGTGGGCGACGAATTTGGCCGTATCGGGAGAAAGGTCCGGGTTCATCGGCGTTAACGCCGCTACCCAAACGCCGCCTGGCTGGGTCATGGTTCAAGCTCCATAGGTTGGATCAGTCGGCGCGGACCCTACTCCGGCAAGTTAATAGGGTCCAGGCTCAATTGCGCTGCCATCTTCGAACCGGTTGGTGCGGAAGCGGGCCAGGTTATGGCCGGAGGGGCGGCCCAGCACCAGGTCGGCCATCACCCGCCCGACGGCAGGACCGATGCCGAAGCCGTGGCCGCTGAGGCCGGTCGCGTAGAACAGGCCGGGCAGACGGTGATCCTCGGCGATGTAGGGGACGGCGTCCGGCGTCACGTCGATCATGCCAGCCCAGGCCTCCGCCAGCTTGACGCCGGCCAGGTCCGGGAAGCGCTGCGGCAGGCGCTCCTCGATCCGCTTGACGACGACGGGCGAGGGGTCCGGGTTCAGCACACGGCGGCGTTCGAAGGGGCTCTGCTCGTCCGCCCGCCAGCGCCGCGGCATGCCCCAGGAGCCGGGATAGCCCTTGGGCGCCGCCGGCACCAGCTTGACGTCTTTGGCGGAGAGCTTCAGCAGTTTCCGGTACTTGCCGAGCCAACGGAACGAGTTGGGGGAGATGAAATGCTCCGCCAGGTCGCCGCTGGTGATGGTGTAGCCACCATCGGCCCGCCGCCGCAGCGTCAGACCGGGGGTGGAGAGGTTCGGGCCGTAGACATCCGGCGCGGGCTCCGTCCGTGCCACGGTAGAGCGCACGGTCAGTTGCGGCAGGGAAAGGCCGGCATTGTGGGCGAAATGGGTGCTCCAGGCGCCGCCGGCGACGACGACCTGTTTCGCCCGGACCCTGCCTTTTTCCGTCACCACGCCGGCGATGCGGCCGCCCTCCCGCTCCAAAGTGCGGACGGCACAATCCTCGATGATGACTGCGCCGGAACGCTGCGCCGCGCGGGCGAGTGCCGGGACGGCGACGAACGGCTCCGCCTTGCCGTCACTGCGCGTGATCGACCCGCCGAGCCATTTGCCGCCGGGAGGAGGCGCAATGTTCGGGTATTCGCGGGCGACATCTTCGGCAGACAGCAGGCGGGTGTCGAGCTGGTGCTGCTTCGCGATCTCATGCCAGGCCTCGTACTTGGCCATGACCTCCGGCGTCGCAGCCAGGTTGAGGCAGCCGCGCTCGGTAAATGCCAGGTCCGCCTCGCCGGTGCGTTCGGCGAGACCGCGCCAGATGCGGTTGCTCTCAATCATGATCGGCAATTCGGCCCAGTCGCGTCCCTGCTGCCGCACCCAGCCCCAGTTGCGGGAGGACTGCTCACCCGCGACCCGGCCTTTCTCGCAGAGCAGAACCCGAACGCCGGCTTCCGCGAGGAAATAGGCAGTTGCAGTCCCAGCAACGCCCGCGCCGATGACCACGACGTCCACCTCTGCGGGCAATGGAGCGGAAAATTGGATGGGACGGGCTTCGGTAATCATGGAGGTGGGCATGAAGAGCCTCCGGCTTCGCTGTCAGGCGGTTGAATGCGGGGGCTTATGCTACCGGTTGCATCCCAAATCGCAAAGTCTGTGGCTAGAGCGCCTGGCGCACCCGTTCCGCAATTTGCTCGGGCGTGCTTTCCACCGTGAAGTGCGCAATGTATTCGCCATTTTTACCCATGAAATAGATGATGGACGAGTGGTCCATGAGGTAATCCGTGGTGCCGGCGCTGGTGTTTTTGGCGAAGTAGACGCGATAGGCTTTCGCCGCCGTCCGGATTTGCTCTTCCGTGCCGGTAAGGGCCATCAGCCGTGGGTGGAACGCTGAGGCGTAGGCTTTCATCTCCTTCACCCCGTCTCGGACTGGGTCGATGGTGATAAAGACCGGCGTGACGTTAGCGTCCTTCGGCAATTGGTCCATTGCTGCGGAAATTTTGGCTAACTCGGTCGGGCAGACATCGGGACAGAAGGTATAGCCGAAATAGATCAATAGGTTATGTCCCAGAAAGTCCTTTTCTGTCCGTGTCTTGCCGTCCTGGTCGACCAAGGTGAATGGGCCACCGAGCAACGCCTGCCCGGTGACGATCGATTTGCCGCCTCCCTGCTGGAAGGCAATGCCGACCAGCAAGGCCACTAGCATTACCAGAGCGATGGCGAGCACCAGTACAACACGATTCCAGGGCAACGGTTTTGCAGACATCAGGCCACCATTCGCACTAGCACTACGCAAGTGCCGATAAATTGCACCATGTTGACAAACGCGCTGCGTTTGTGGAGGTCGGCGAAGGTTTCCGCTGCGCCGGGCGTGCCACGTTCGCGCTCGTCATGCGCCCGAACCGTGCGCGGCATCAGGTAGTAGCGCGAAAACAGGAAGCCCGCTGCCACCAGCCCCATAACGATGGTCTCGGGCAGGCGGACCGGGGCAAAGGCTACGGTTGCGATGGCTGCCAGGATGAAGGCGAACAGATAGTATTGCGGGAACAGGTCGCGCACAAACTTGTCGGAGACGCCTTCCGGCAGCAACCGGAACGCCTGTGGGGCGAAAAATGCCGTAAACGCCAGCATGCCGCCGAAAACGGCGGCGCAGGCGACATTGGCGATGGGCAGCAGAATGGTTTCCAAGGTGTGATCCTTTAAACTTGCGAATAGCCGGACCCCGGCAGTTGCACACCGCGGCCTTTCGGGTTGTCAATCCAGCCGAATTCGCCGAGGATTTCCTGGCTATAGCAGACACGGCCGTTGACCTTTGCCGCCGGCTCGCTGGCCAGCAGCAGCGACGCGCGGGCCATATATTCCACCGGCTCGCCCTTGGGGTCATCCATGCTGTCGACCAGCTTAAAGTAAACCGTAGCGGCTGTCGGCACGACCTGGCTTGGCGAGAGGGCCGAAACGGCGATGTTTCCGTATTGCGCGGCTTCCTGGGCCAGGCCTTGGGTGAAGCGCTCCAGCGCCGCCTTGGTCGTCCCGTACATGACGCCGCCCAGCGCCTTATGGTTGGCGTAGGGGCCGCGGCCCGGTCCAATCGCGGAGCCGCTGGAAATGTTGACGATCGCGCCAGCGCCCGCCGATTTCATGTCCGGCAGCACCAGCTTAGACAGGATAAATGGCGCATGCACGTTGACGGCAAAGCAGCGGACCCAGCGGCTGGTCGGGTAGGTCTCGGTCGGGATATAGTAATTGAGTGCCGCATTGTTGACCAACACCGTGACAGGGCCGAAAGCCTCGCGCGATTTGGCGATCAATTCCTCGCAGCTTTCCTCCAGCGATACGTCGGAGGCAATGGCGACGGCGCTGCCGCCCGCCTGGCGGATACGCTCCACTGTGTTGGAGAGCGAGCCTTCCAGCATGTGGTCGCCATCGTTGAGGGTGCGCGCCGTGCAAACGACGTTAGCGCCCTCGGCGGCAAAGAGTTCGGCTATGGCCTGGCCGATGCCACGGCTTGCGCCGGTGACGACGGCGGTGCGGCCTGCAAGTTTGCCCATAATTATTAGTCCTCCGGCAGTGCGGTTGCGTTTGCCGGTATCCTAGGGCGAAGTTGTGCGGTTGGCGACCGCCTCAGTCGGCTTCGGTCGTCGGCTGCGGCGCGATGGAACGTTGCAGGAAGAATGCCGGCACCTCGTTATCGCCGAAGCCCAGGCCGGTATCTTCATGGTCGTCTCTGCGATTGCGGCGATGGCCGCCACGGTCGTTGCCGCGCCGGTCGTCATGCCGCCGGTCGTCATGCCGCCGGTCGTCATGCCGCCGGTCGTTGCTGCGACCGTCATTGCCGCGACCGTCATTGTTGCGACCGTCATTGTTGCGGCGGGATTGGCGTGGCGCTTCCGCCAGGGCATCCGCATCGCCGGCGTCTTGGGGCGGCGGGCTATCACTGTGATCGCTGCTGCTGTCGCTTCTGCCCCGACCCCGGCCGCCGGCATTGCGCCCCCGTCCCCGGCCGCGGTGATCGCCTTCGCTCATATCGGCGGTGGCGATGTCGGGCAGTTCGATTTCATCGATGGGCTTGCCCAGCATTGATTCGACGGCAGCCAGCAACTTGCCGTCTTCCGGTGAGACCAGGGTGAAGGCGCGTCCGCTGCGCCCTGCCCGTCCGGTACGGCCGATACGATGGACATAGTCCTCGGCATTCACTGGCACGTCGAAATTGAACACATGGCCGACCCGCGGGATGTCGAGCCCACGCGCCGCCACGTCAGAGGCGACCAGCAGGCGAACCTCGCCGTCGCGGAAACTGTCCAGCGTCGCCATGCGCGCCGGCTGGGCCATGTCGCCGTGCAAACCGGCCGCGTCGAAATTATGCCGCTTCAGCGACTTGACCAGAATATCGACATCGCGCTTGCGGTTACAGAAGATGATGGCGTTTATCACCTCTTCCTGTTGGATCAGGATGCGCAGCGCCTCGCGTTTGTCGCGTTCGGCCACGACCAGCTTATGCTGGGCCACGGTCGCTGCCGGCGAGGCCGGCGGAGCGACAGTGATTTCCTTAGGATTGATCAGAAAAGCATCCGCCAGCTTGCGGATCGGCGGCGGCATGGTCGCGGAGAAGAACAGCGTCTGGCGCATCCGCGGCAGCAGGCTTACGATCCGCTCGATATCCGGGATGAAGCCCATATCCAGCATGCGGTCGGCCTCGTCGATCACCAGGATCTTGCAGTCCGACAGCAGGATATTGCCGCGTTCGTAGAGGTCGAGCAGGCGGCCTGGCGTTGCGATCAGCACGTCGACGCCGCGGTCCAGCGCTCGTTGCTGGTCGCCCATACGTTCGCCGCCGATCAGCAAGGCGAAGTTCAGGTTCTGGTATGCCGTATACTTCGTGAAGTTGTCGGCCACCTGTGCCGCCAATTCGCGCGTCGGCTCCAGGATCAGCGAGCGCGGCATGCGCGATTTCGCTTGGCCGGAGGCCAAAATATCGATCATCGGCAGGGTGAAGGACGCCGTCTTGCCGGTTCCGGTTTGTGCACAACCCAGGACGTCTCGACCCATCAGAACGACGGGAATAGCATCGCGTTGGATCGGCGTTGGCTCGGTGTAGCCGGAATCTGAAACGGCGCGTAGGACTTCATCGCTCAGTCCCAAGGCTTCAAAAGTCATATAAGCCTAACGCGCAAATGGGGGTTAACATGACGCTCGCGACAGCAAGCACTTAGCAATAGGTGCGGCTAGCAGTGGTCGCGAGAGAAGTCAAGGGATCACAGACATTTCAATGCTCCAGGCCAGCAGTCTTGGGATCGGTTGGGATTGTTTGGCGGGAACAGAGCATGGCCGATGGCGGCCATTTGCTGACGCAAAACCGGGTCTTCCGGGCCATTGGCCGCGGGGATGGCGCCGGAGAGGAATGAAAGCGGCTCGGCATCCAGGCAAAAGGCTGCGTTGAGCGGTCCGGATGCTCCTTTCGGCGTGGCCGCGGTAATGGGTGCGGAGGAGCAGATGGCGGCCTCTGTGGATGAGCCGAACGCCAGGACGGTCCGATAGCCCCGCATGACTGCCGGATCGGCAGGCGTAAACTCGACGCCCGGAACCAGATGTGTTCCTTTAAGGGCGCGCGCCATGGCGCCGGTGAATGCGTTCTGGCTGGCATGGGTTGGGTTGCCATAGACCATTAATGGCATATAGCCGGTGCGGGCCGCGTAATAGGCTGTGCTGCCGGAATAGCGGCCATAGTCGGCATAGTGAATTGTTCCGCCATCGGTGCAGGCCGACGCCAAACTGCCGGCGAGCAATATTGCGAGTGCGCGCATGGCTTCGCTCCATCATCCCTATCGCAGCTCCCGGTCCGGTTGGATCGGGCGAAGCTGTTCTGGGCCGCGCGTCAGCGGCCTTGGGGCCTGGTGATTCGCAGATGGGGGCTGCTTCGGTAAAGCGCAAGCCAAGTGGCTGTAGGTGATCGTACTAGATATCGAGCCCGTCGACGAACTGGGCATTCTGCTGGATGAAGGCAAGGCGCAGCTCCGGCTTGCGGCCCATCAGCCGGTCGACCAGGTCGCCGGCCTCGCGTGCCGTGCCGGTACCCTGGTCGGAGAGGCCGATGTCGACGCGCAACAAGGTGCGGGTCGCCGGGTTCATGGTGGTGTCCTTCAACTGCGCGGGCGGCATCTCACCCAGGCCCTTGAAGCGGCTGATTTCCACGCTCTTGCGGCCCTTGAAGGTGGTAGCGAGGTGGTGCTCGCGGTCGGCGTCGTCGCGGGCATAAATTGTGGTGCCGCCGGCGGCCAGCCGGTAGAGCGGCGGCAGCGCCAGGAACAAATGGCCGCGGGTGATGAGTTGCGGCATCTCGCGGAAGAAGAAGGTCATCAGCAGGCTGGCGATGTGGGCGCCATCGACGTCGGCGTCGGTCATGATGACAACACGCTCATAGCGCAACCGGTCGATATCGAACTGCTTGCCCATGCCGCAGCCGAGCGCCTGCACGAGGTCTGAGAGTTCCTGATTGGCCCGCAGCTTCTCCGCCGTCGCGCTGGCGACGTTCAGGATCTTGCCGCGCAGTGGCAGCACCGCCTGGGTCTTGCGGTCGCGCGCCTGCTTGGCAGAGCCGCCGGCGCTATCGCCCTCCACCAGGAAGATTTCGGTGTTCTCCGGCCCGGTGGACGAGCAGTCGGTCAGCTTGCCCGGCAGGCGCAGGCGGCGGTTGGTGGCGGTCTTGCGTTGCAGGTCTTTCTCCGCCCGGCGCTTCAGCCGGTCCTCGGCGCGCTCGATAAGATGTTCGAGCAGAACGGTCGACGCCTTGGGATCGGCAGAAAGCCAGTGGTCGAAGCGGTCCTTCAGGTTGGCTTCCAGCAGGCGCTGGGTCTCGGGGCTGTCCAGCCGCTCCTTGGTTTGGCCCTGGAATTGTGGGTTCGGGATGAACACTGACAACGCAAAGGCGGCGGAGCCGAGCAGGTCCTCCCCCGTAATCTGGCCGGCCTTTTTCTGACCGGACAGTTCGCCGAACGCCTTGATCGCGCGCAGCAGAGCGTTGCGAAAACCGTTCTCGTGGCTGCCGCCTGACGGCGTCGGGATGGTGTTGCAGTAGGAGTGGCTGTGTGGGTCGCCATGGTCGTCGCACCAGGCGATGGCCCACTCGCAACGGCCTGCGCCCTCGCCCGGAAAGGTGAGGTCGCCGGCGTAGACCGGCAGCACCGGTGCCCGCTCCTCCAGCAGCAGGCCCAGGAAATCGGCGAGGCCGTTCGGGAATTGCAGTTCCGCCTCTGCCGGGGTCGGGCTTTCCGGGGGCAGCAGGTCGGCCGCACATTTCCAGCGGATTTTGACACCGCGGTAGAGATAGGCCTTGGAGCGGGCCATGCGGTAAAGCCGGGCCGGCTGGAACTTGGCGCGGGCCCCGAAAATCTCCGGGTCGGGCTTGAATTGCAGCAGAGTACCGCGGCGGTTCGCGATGGAGCCAACGGTTGCAAGCGGCCCATCCGGATCGCCGCGTTGGAAGGTCTGGCGGTAGAGCGTGCGGTCGCGCGCCACCTCTACCGCCAGCCACTCGGCCAGCGCGTTGACGACGGAGACGCCGACGCCGTGCAGACCGCCGGAGGTGGCGTAGGCCTTGGACCCGAACTTGCCGCCGGAGTGCAGCGTGGTGAGAATGACCTCCAGCGCCGACTTGTCAGGGAATTTGGGATGCGGATCGACCGGAATGCCGCGGCCATTGTCGCGGATCAGCAGCGAGCCGTCGGCGGCCAGTTCCATGTCGATGACGCTGGCATGGCCGGCGACGGCCTCGTCCATGGCGTTGTCGAGGATTTCGGTGGCGAGGTGGTGCAGGCCGCCTTCGTCCGTGCCGCCGATATACATGCCGGGCCGGCGGCGCACCGGCTCCAAGCCCTCCAGCACCTCGATATCGGCGGCGGAGTAGTCGGCGGTAGCGGCGTTGGTGGCGAAGAGGTCGGCCATTTTGGTACGGTCCTGACAGGCTGGCCCAAGGTGGTATGCTTGACCCAGGCCGGGGCGATGGTGCTGACTTTCGCAAGCAAGCTAGACCGATTCGGAGTTCGAACAATGCGGATGAAGCGCACGCTGTGGATGATTTGCGGACTGCTCGTAGCCGCTGCTGCGCCGGCCATGGCGGGTAAGGCGGATGTGTTGAAGGTTGAGGTCACATCCCGGCCCGACGGCTTGTTTACCTTTTCCGTTACCTTGCGCCATGCGGACGAAGGCTGGGATCACTATGCGGATCAATGGGATGTGGAGTCGGTCGATGGCAAGACCGTTTACGGGCGCCGCGTGCTGTATCATCCGCATGTGGATGAACAGCCGTTTGCGCGATTTCTGTCAGAAGTGAAGATTCCCGAGGATGTCCGCGAGGTCAACATCCGTGCGCGGGACAAACGTCATGGATATGGCGGGGTGGAAATGCGGGTCAGGTTGCCGGGGCGGTGACCGGCTAGCCGGGCAACCTGACGCCGGGCCTATCGTTGACAGGCGGAGGCGGCGCTTTTGGCATCCATCTCCGTTGATAAAGCCTTAACAGTATCTGCCAGGTCGTACTTGCCCTCGAAATACCCCATTGCCGAAAGTGCTGGGACAAGTTGGAAAACCGAAGAAATTCCCAGTTTCCGCAGTATATTCGAGCGATGTACGTCGATCGTGCGCGGAGCAATGTCCAGGTGCCTGGCGATTTCTTTTGTGCTGTTGCCGGCAAATAGCAGGTCCAGGATTTCGGTTTCCCGCGCGCTCAACGCATCCAGCATTGGATTGACAACGGCTCCAGCGCGTTGCACCGACAGTCGTTCCTGCTCCAACTCAGAGGCCTTGAAAACGGCTTCCAATATCTTAATCGGACTGGTCGTCTTGGGCAGTACATCAAAGGCATTTTTCTTGAATGCTTCCCGCGTCAACTCATAATCGGGGGACGCGGACATGATAATGGCCGGCATGGCGATGTCGCGGGCTGCCATCGCGTCAAGCAATTGGAAGCCCGACATATCCATGGGCATTTCATCCAAAAGGACGACGCCTGTCGAAGTCGCGTCGGCGAGCTCCAGAAAGTCGGCTCCGTGTTGGAAGTGTGTCACTTCCAAGGCTCTGTTCGCAAATATTTCTTGAAACCGTTCGGCGGCCTTTGGGTCCGCTTCAACTAGGAACAGGTTCGATGGCTTGGCAGACTCTTCGGGCCCTGAGAAAGATTTTTCCATCAGAGCACCCGAATCGCTTTTGAGAGAGGTCGCCACAATTATTCTCCTTATTAGACGTCCAATGGGCGTGTTTGG
>JAPOJR010000088.1 GCA_029978325.1 Alphaproteobacteria bacterium
AAAAACGCGGTTGTGCAAACTATCAGCGACTATGGAATAGAGTATCTTTCGGCTTTTTGTAAGGTGTCATCATCGGTCACCCCGTAGCCAGCCGCTTAAGCGTGAAATCATTCCATCTCGTTCGCGCTTGCCACCCGCTCCGCTAGCGCTGGTTCCTTGCGGATGCCGGCGGGCGAATTGCACGAGACCGATAACAGTCGCAAAAGCAGGGTCATCTGAAAGGTCCGCTAGTCCTGCTAGTCCGCTAGGGCGACCGATTCGAACCCGCTTGTCCAGCATCTGTCCGGCCAGTTCCCTTAAGCCATGTAATTGGCTGGCGCCGCCGGTCAAGACTGCCGCTCCGCCAGCAAAACGATGTGCTGGGCTTGCCTTGATTCGATCTCGGACCATCTCGAGAGTTTCTTCGATCCGCGCCAGAATAATTTGATTCAGCAATGAGCGCGGCGCCTGCATCGCTTCAGCTTCTCCGCCCAAGGGTTGGATATCCAACATGTCCCGCTCGTCGCTGGCAGAGGTCAGGCAGGAGCCATGCAGGGTCTTCAGGCGCTCGGCATAGCTAACAGGCGTGCTCAGGCCTTGCGCGATATCCTGGGTGACGTGTGCGCCTCCGACGGGCAGGCTGTCACAGAAGATCGGCTCGCCTTCGTAGAATATTGCAATATTGGTGCTGCCGGCCCCCAGGTCGATGACCGTAACACCCAGGTCCCGTTCTTCCTCGTGCAACACGGCCAGGCCAGCGGCAAAGGCTGACGCGACAACGGGCTTTGCATCGAGGTGCGCGCGTGCGACCGAAGTTCGGAGCGTCCGTACGGCGGAATCCAGGCAACTGATAGTGACTGTATCCAGCGCGAGGGTTTGGCCGAACAAGCCGCGCGGGTCGCGAATGCCCCGATTGCCGTCGACGGCATAGCCAAGCGGCAGAAAGTGCAATATTTCGCGCCCGTCCGCCGGGATATCGGCCCGGCTCTGCGCCAGCACGGCGTTTAAATCTTGGGTGTCGATGGCGCGTTGCGCCAGCGCAATCGAAGACTGGTGTTGTCTGGACCGGATTGCGCCGCTGGAGACATTGACAACAACTCGTTCTACCGATTCATGCGCCTCCGCCTCTGCTGTTTCCACCACTGCACCGGCGCAGAGGCCGGCCGCCTCGATATCCACAACAGCGCCGTTGCGCATTCCTTGGCTGGCCCTGGTCGCGGATGCCAAAACCCGAACCTGCCCGGTTGCGTCGGACCGGGCGATGACACAGGTCATTTTCGCTGTGCCGATATCCAATGCCGCAATAGGGCCAAGGGGAGAGTTTGCCGCCATAGGTTCAAGCCGTACCCTTAAGAACCGCTATTTTCGATCGCCAGCCGCATTCGCATTCCGGGGGGCAACCGGAAAGACCATTGCCGCGGGTCGCGGACATCGACTGCCTCCAGGGCGCGATTCAACACAGATTTTTCCACGTCCAACGTGGCGAGGTTTTTCCATGCCGTCGCCGGGTCATCCTCGGGCAGGCGTACCCAAACGCGGTCATCGACCTTGACATCCCAGCGCCGTTCGCCAAAGCGCGTAGCCGCCGTCACGCGCGCCGCAAGGATAGGAGCCTCATGCAATATTTTCAGCAGGTCAGGCGTTGCGGCTGCCGCGCCGGGGCCGGTTACGGTCGGCAGGTTGGCATAAGGCGTCAGGGCGGCATTCTCGATCGGCGCGCCGGTGCTATCGATCAGCGACAGTCGGCCGTTCTCTTGGAGCAGCGCTGCCGGTTGCCGTTCAACGATGCGGATTATCAGCCGGTCTGGCAACGATCGTTCAACCGATGCGACCCTAACCCATGGCAAGGCTTCAACCTTGTGCCGCATCGCGGACAGGTCGAGGTCCACAATGGGGGCGCCTTCGGCAACGTCCAGCGCGATGCGCAGGGCTTGCGCTTCCGTTTTGGATGCGCCGAAGGCAACAATCGAATTTACGCTGAACCCGGCCCGCGCGAGTTGTCCGGAAAGCCAGCCGCGGGCGGCCGCGTAATGGTCGTCGATCTGTCCATTGCGGGAAAGCTGGGCAATGACGACGAAATAGGCGGCTATCCCGGCCAGGATCGTCAGGCCAAACAGGCCTTTTCTGGCCCATTTCGGCAATCTGCGGCGGCGGCGCGGCCCGCCGATGCTCAATCCCAGGCGATGAATTATCCGTCGCATCGCGCCCCCTCTATCAAGCCGGCAACCAGGTCGGTAAAGGACAGCCCGGCATGCGCGGCAATCTCCGGCACAAGGGAGGTTGGCGTCATGCCCGGCTGGGTGTTGGTCTCCAGGATATAGAGCCTGCCGGCGGGCGCGCCCGAGCAGGCTGTATCGTCATACCGAAAATCGGACCGGGAGACGCCCCGGCATCCCAAGGTCCGGTGCGCAACAAGAGCCGCCCGCTGGATTTCGCTGGCGATGACCGCGGGGATAGGGGCCGGCACCAGGTGCTCGCTCCCGCCGTCTGCATATTTGCTGTCATAGGTGTAGAAGGCATCGCGCGGCCGGATCTCCAGCGCTGGATAAGCTTGCGGCGTGCCGTCCGGCGTGTCGATGACAGCGCAGGTCAGTTCGCGTCCGGGGATGTATTTCTCGACCAGCACCTGTTCGCCGAACGGCCAGTTGGGCGGCAGGGCGCGGTTGTCGCCTTCGCGCAGGATATGCACGCCGACGCTGGAACCTTCGCTGATCGGCTTCACCACGACTGGCGGAGGCAGCACCGACGCCGCTCTTGATGCCGGTTCGACCCTACCCATCGGCACGTTCAAACCGACCAGTTCGAACAGACGCCGCGTCGCAACTTTGTTGATGGCGGTCGCCGATGCGAGCACGCCGGAATGGGAATAGGGGACTTTCAGCAGGTCCAGCAACCCCTGGACCGTTCCATCCTCGCCATGGCGACCGTGCAAAGCATTGAACACCGCTTCCGGTGCATTGGGGCGCTTCAGCCTCGCCACCAGATCGGCGACGTCGCCGGTGAAGTCGATTTCGGTGACCTGGTAATGCTCGCGTAACGCTTTTGCGCACTCGCGGCCGCTGGACAGCGAGACGGCCCGCTCGGCGGATGTGCCGCCCATCAGCACTGCAACATGGTGGAAGCGTCGGGTCATGCGCAGTCCTCTGGATAGGCTGGGACGACGGTTTCGCCGACCCGTTTGATCTCCCACTGCAAGGCGATGCCATGCGCTTCCAGGACGCGGGAGCGCATGGTTTCGCCAAGCTTTTCCAGGTCAGCGGCGGTCGCGCCGCCGATGTTGATCATGAAGTTGCAGTGTTTCTCGCTCATTTGTGCGCCGCCGACACTGAATCCGCGGCCCCCGACTGACTCGATCAATTGCCACGCCTTGTGTCCGGGAGGGTTCCGGAATGTGCTGCCGCCCGTTGCCGAACCAGTCGGCTGGCTTGATGTTCTGGCTATTGCTATGCGCGCGATTTCTTCTGCAATCCCGGTCGCCGCCGGGATGCCGCAGAACCGGGCGCGGGTGAAAATCCATCCCTCGGGAAGATCGGAATGGCGGTAGGCATATCCAAGGTCGCGAGGCGTCAAGCGGTGCAATCCGCCATGGCAGTCCAGCGCTTCGGCCCAATCCAGGACATGCCGCGTCTCTCCGCCATAGGCGCCGGCGTTCATGCGCAAGGCACCGCCGACGGCGCCAGGAATCCCGGACAGAAACGCCAACCCGCCGATTTCGTCCAATTGGGCCTTTTTTGCGACGTTGGCGCAGAGCGCGCCGGCGCCGGCGATCAAAGCATCGTCTCCATCGGAGACAATCTCGACAAACCCCCGGCCCAATCGCACGACGACGCCGCGGATCCCGCCGTCGCGAACCAGCGTATTGGAGCCTGCCCCCAACACCGTGACGGGAATGTCGGCGGCACGATCCCGCAAGAAGGTCCGCAGATCGTCAAAATCCTCCGGCCGAAACAAAACCTCAGCATTGCCGCCCACCTTGAACCATGTGGACGGCGCCAATGGGGCATTGGCGCGAAGACGGCCACGCAGCGGCGGCAGGCGATCCAGCAGGGACATCAGTCGCTGCCTCGCTTGTCCAGCAGCGCTTGCAGTTCGCTCGGCAGGGACGCGGCCCAGCGGGTAATGCTGCCAGCGCCAAGGCAGATGACCATGTCGCCAGGCTCGGCCAGCGCCTTGATTTCACGGGCCAGGTGTTCCGGGCCTGCCAAGGCCGCGCTGCCGCGGTGGCCGTGCGCCCGCAGGCCCTCGACCAAGGCTTCATGGGTGATGCCTTCCCGCGGCTGTTCGCCTGCGGCATAGACCGGCGCCACGAGTACATGCTCTGCATCGTTGAAGCAGGTGCAGAACTCTTCGAACAGGTCGCTCAGCCGCGAATATCGGTGCGGCTGGACAACAGCAATGACTTTGCCCGCCGTCGCGCTGCGCGCTGCCTGGAGGACTGCGGCAATTTCTACCGGGTGGTGACCATAGTCGTCGATGACGGTGATGCCACCTGCTTCGCCCGTTCTGGTAAACCGCCGCTTGACCCCGGCAAATCCGGTCAGACCACGGCGGATCGCATCCTCGTCAATCTCCAGCCGCAGGGCGATTGCAATGGCCGCCAGCGCATTCTGGACATTGTGGTTCCCAACCATCGGCAGCGACAGGCCGCGCAGACGCTGTGGCGTTGCATCCGGCGTCGGCCGGTATTCAACGTCGAAGCGCACACCGTCGGGAGAAATATTCCGGATTGCTCCGTAAACGTCGGCCTGGCGGTTGAAGCCGTACGTGACGATCCTGCGATCCTGGATTTTGGCAGCCAACGCCTGCACTTCCGGATGGTCCAGGCACAGCGCGGCGAAGCCATAGAACGGGATGTTTTCGACGAAAGTCAGGAACGCTTCGCGCACCGCCTCGAAAGAGCCGTAGTGGTCCAAATGTTCCGGGTCGATATTCGTGACCACCGCCGCAGTCGCCGGCAATTTCACAAAGGTGCCGTCGCTTTCATCGGCTTCGACCACCATCCAATCGCCTGCGCCCAAATGGGCGTTGGTGCCATAGGCATTAAGAATTCCGCCGTTGATGACCGTCGGGTCCAGCCCGCCGGCGGCCAGCAACGCTGCGACCAGCGAGGTCGTCGTCGTCTTGCCATGGGTGCCGCCGATTGCGACCGACCATTTCAGCCGCATGAGTTCCGCCAGCATTTCTGCTCGGCGAACCACCGGAAGATGCCGCTCGCGCGCGGCAATGATCTCGGCGTTCCTTGGATCAATGGCCGAGGATACAACGACCACCGCGGCATCGCCCAGGTTCTCCGCGGCATGACCGATCGAGACGGCAACCCCCAATCGCTCCAGGCGCTCGGTATTCGGCCCGCTGGCGATATCGCTGCCCTGCACCCTATAGCCCAGATTGTGCATGATCTCGGCGATGCCGCTCATTCCTATCCCGCCGATTCCGACGAAATGCAGGACGCCGATGTCGAACGGCAGACGGGAGACTGCTTGTCCGGATTCGGACATTTTCGCGGATGGCGTCGCGATCATGGCGCAACGCTCCGCAGCGACGCTCTAAGGGCTGGAACGGTTGATGTCAGGACGCTTTCAGCCAAGTCCGCCAGGGCCTCCGCCGCATCGGGGCGGCCGAGTTGCATGGCTTTGTCGGCTTTCTCCGCTGCGCATGCCGGCAGCGTCAGTAAGGTTTCCAGACGCTGCGCGACAGCTTCCGGCGTAAACGCTGGCTGTGGCATCAGCCAGGCAGCGCCGGCCTGGTCAACCGCGCTGGCATTGGCGGTCTGGTGGTCATCCATCGCATGTGGATAGGGGACCAGCACGGCCGGCCGGCCGATGGTCAGGACCTCGGCGATGGTCGATGCGCCTGCCCGGGCGATTACCAGGTGACTGCGGCTCATATGATCCGGCAAATCGTCAAAAAATGTCGCCACGTGCGCGCGAATCCCCAATTCGGCGTAGGCGGACCGCACGGCGAACTCATCGTCCGGCCGGGCTTGCTGGGTGATCCGCAGCCGTCGCCGCAGATTTCCCGGCAACAGCGCACAGGCTTGCGGCACGACTTCGGCAAAGACATGGGCGCCTTGCGAGCCGCCAAACACCAAAAGGTCAAAGGTTGCTTCGCCGCTGGAGGCGGCATAAGGCGTTGCCCGGGCGGCGACGACCGCCGGGCGAACCGGAATGCCGGTGAACCGATGCGGCGTAGCGCCGATCTTCTCAACCTTTGGAAAGGCGGTGGCGATCATCCGGGCCCAGCGCGCCAGATGATTGTTTGCGCGGCCCAGAACGGCGTTCTGTTCAACGAGAACGACCGGGATTCCCAACAATTTCGCTGCCAAAACCGGTGGTACGCTCGGGTAGCCGCCAAAGCCAACCAGCAGGCGGCATTTGTCCCGCTTCAGATGCCATGCCGACGCTGCCACCCCGGCGGCCAACCGAAAGGCTCCTATGACTTTGCCCAACAGACCGCCGTTCAATCGTGTCGCCGGCACTGACCGCATCTGGATGCCCGCACTGAAGCGGGCGCCGCGGCTATCCGTCAAAACCGAGACCGCGTGGTGACGCGCCAGCAAGGCGTCCGCCAGCGCGACCGCGGAGAACAGATGCCCGCCGGTACCGCCGGCCGCCAGCGCGATATGCAGTGATTCGCCGCTCATATTGTGTCCTCCGGCTCATAACCGACGCGCCGGCGTGTCAACGCCAGCAGGAACCCCATGCTCACCGCAATTGCCAACATCGAGCTGCCGCCATAGCTAACAAAAGGCAGGGTCATTCCCTTTGCCGGGATCAGCTCCAAAGCGGAGGCCATATTGATCATTGCCTGAAGGGCAAAGCTAATGATCAGGCCTGCGGTTGCGACGCCGACAAACGGGCTGCGGGTCGAAGCGACGCGCAGCAGCCCGCGAAACACGACAACGGCAATCAGCAAGACAAGCACCAAACATAGGATTGCCCCAAATTCTTCGCCCGCAACGGCCAGCACAAAATCAGCGTGTGCATCCGGCAATTGGCTCTTCAGGGAGCCGTTGCCAGGCCCGACCCCGAACCATCCGCCGCTTTGGAAAGCGGCAATGGATTTGTCGATTTGATAGGTATCTCCCGCTTCAGGACTGATAAATCGGTCGATGCGGCTTTTGACATGGTCAAAGGTGAAATAGGCGAATGTCATCCCCGCCACTCCGACGCTCCCCAGGCCCGCCGTCGCGGCTATCGGAAGGCCGGCCAGGAAAAATTGCGCCAGCCAAACCGCGACAATCACCGTGGTCATGCCGATGTCCGGTTGAATGGCCACCAGCAGAACAGTCAAGCCTAACAATCCGATATTGACCACCAGGTAGCGCCAATCATGTGTCCTCTGGTAGAGGGCGAACAACCAAGCTGCCACGATTGCCAGGCTCGGCTTGATGAACTCTGATGGCTGCAGACTAAAACCGGCAACGGAAACCCAACGTCTGGCCCCTTTGACTTCCGTTCCTGCCGCCAATACGGCTACCAAAAGCAAAAACGTTGCGGCCAGCAGAAACAGCGCTGCCCAGCGCACCTGGTGCGGTCGCAGCAAGGATATCGACAGCAGGACCAACAAAGCCATCGGCGCAAACACCAAGTGGCGGCGGACAAAGTGGAATGGGTCATAGCCAATCGTGTTCGAAACCCCGGGGCTGCCAGAGACGATCAGCACGACGCCGATACCCAGCAGCGCCAACAGGGCCGCCAATGTCCAATGATCGACGGTCCACCACCAGCGGCCCAGGATGCTGCGGTCTGTGCGGGCGAAGGGAGTCATTGTCCGGTTTCCTTCAGAGCCATGACCGCCTCCCGGAAAGCATCGCCGCGGGCTTCAAAATTTGGCCATTGGTCAAACGACGCGCACGCAGGCGACAACAGGACGGTGCTGGGCAGCGGGTCGGCTTGAGCAGCCCGGTGCGCCGCGGCGAGGGCCGTGACCAAGTCTCCTTCAAGTGAATAGCGAATGTCGGCGGTCTCCAATGTCTCAGCAAAAGCCGGCGCAGCTTCCCCAATCAGGAAAGCTGACGCGATTCCACTGAATAGCTTTGCCAGTGGCGCGATGCCGCCTGCTTTTGGCAAACCCCCGCAAATCCAATAGATTCGCGGGTAGCAAACCAACGCTTTTGCAGTTGATTCGGCGTTGGTCGCTTTTGAGTCGTTGACATAGTCGACATGCCCGATGGATCGCACCCGTTCCTGGCGATGCGCCAACCCGGGAAACGAGGCAAAGGCGTTTGCAATTTCTGCAGGAGTCAAGCCCAGGCAGAGCGCCGCTGCTGCGACCGCCGCCGCATTTTCGGCATTGTGGCTGCCGGGCAGGGTCGGGCAGCCGGACAGGTCGGCGATCCGCCCGCATTTCCCGCTGATCCGGCTGGTCAGAAGGCCGTCAGCAACGCCCACACCGTTTTCAGGCACGTGGGTGCCGGAAATTGGGATTACCCGCCTGCCGGCCGCTGCTGCTGTTGCCGCTTCCGCCGCGCCGAATGGCCCATCCGTTCCGACGATTGCCACATCCCCAGCCGCCGAAAACCGCCAGAGGCGCGACTTGGCGGCCGCATAGCCATGCAAGCCGCCGTGCCGGTCCAGATGATCCGGCGTCAGGTTCAACCAGATGCCGATGGAGAAGTGGGCGCGCTGGGTCAGTTCCAGTTGATAGGATGACAGTTCCAGCACATAGACTCCGGCAACGCCGAGGTCCGGCAGTTCCAATGCCGCGGCGCCAATATTGCCGCCAGCAATGGCGGGACGGCCATTGGTTGCCAGAACGTGCGCAAGCAATGACGTTGTCGTCGATTTCCCATTTGTGCCGGTGATGCCGACCAGCGCCGTGCCGGCCCGGGCGTCTGCCAGCAGATCTATATCGCTTACCAGCGGGCAACCCTGCGCTGCCGCGCGCACGGCGATTGCGTGCGGCGTTCGGTGCAGAAAGGCGATGCCGGGACTCCAGATCATCGCTTCCAACGCAGGCCAGGGGCCCGTGCGAAAGTCATGCATCGTGCAGCCCGGTGGAGCCGCGCCGGCTTTGTCATCCCAGGTTAGCACCTCGGCGCCGCTTGCGCGCAGCGCCATAGCTGCGGCGCGACCCGAGCGGCCCAGTCCCATCACCCCGTATCGTTTGCCTGCGACCTGCGGCAGCGGGATCATGATTGCCACCCTCTACCGTAGTTTCAGCGTCGCGAGACCCGCCAACGCCAGAATCGATGCAATGATCCAGAACCGGATGACGATGGTGGGCTCCGCCCAGCCTTTTTGCTCGAAGTGGTGATGCAAAGGCGCCATGCGGAACACGCGCTTGCCGGTCATTCTGAATGAGGCCACCTGAACGATGACCGAGACTGCCTCCAAGACGAACAATCCGCCGATGATCGCCAACACGATTTCGTGCTTGGTGATGACGGCGATGGTTCCCAGCGCCGCACCCATCGACAACGATCCGGTATCGCCCATGAACACCATCGCAGGTGGCGCGTTGAACCAGAGAAAGCCCAGGGCTGCGCCTACCAAGGCGCCGCACAGCACGGATAACTCGCCGGTGCCCGGGACATATTGAATTTGCAGATATCCGGAGAAAATCACGTTGCCGACCAGATAGGCGATGAAGGCAAAGCAACCGGCTGCAATCATCACCGGGACGATCGCTAGGCCGTCCAGCCCGTCGGTCAGGTTGACGGCGTTCGAGGTGCCGACAACGACGAAGCAAGCGAATGGCAGGTAAAACCAGCCGAAATCCACCAGCAAGTCCTTGAACACCGGGACTGCCAGTGATGTCGCGAGCGGTGCGCCGGTCAGGTGGTAAATCCAGAAAAACGCGACGGCGACGATGGCGAATTCGGCGGCCAATCGCGCGCGTCCGCTGACGCCCTTATGGGAACGGCGGGTCAACTTGCGATAATCATCCGCAAACCCGATCAGGCCAAACCCCGCCGTCACCATCAGAACGCACCAGACATACCCGTTGGTTAGGTCCGCCCAAAGCAACGTGCTGACGGTAATTGCGAGCAAAATGAGCGCGCCGCCCATGGTTGGTGTACCGCGCTTGGTCAGCAGGTGCGATGCGGGGCCATCTTCGCGGATTGGCTGGCCTTCGCCTTGTTTCGACTTCAGCCAGGCGATGATGCGAGGGCCAAATATGAAGCTGATGACCAGCGCCGTCATAATCGCGCCGCCGGTCCGGAACGTCAGGTACCGGAACAGGTTGAACAATTGAAACTCGTCGCCAAGCGGCGACAACAGGTTAAACAGCATCGGCTTGTTCCTTCTCGGATGCCGCTTCGCGTAAGGCGCTGATGACGTGCGCCATGCCGATGCCAAGCGATCCTTTTATCAAAACAATGTCGCCGTCGCGCAGCATGGCTACGACCTCTGCGGCCAGGGCTTTGGAGGTTGGCCAATGGCCGGATCGTTGATCCGACCGCAATTGCGCGACCAGGGCGGGTGTCTCTAGTCCCGCGGTGAAGACCGCGGCAACGGGCAAATTGGCCAGGGCTTTGCCCAGGCCGGCATGCGCTTCGGCCGCCTGGCCACCCAGTTCCAGCATATCGCCCAGGATCGCGACCCGTCGGCCGGTTCGGCTCGGGATGTGCCGGGTCAGAACATCGAACGCGGCCAGCATGGCGGCGGGGCTGGCGTTGTAGCTCTCGTCGATCAGGGTGACCTTGCCTTGTGGCAGCAGCAGTGATTCGGTGGCGCCACGCCCTTTCGGCGGATGGATGCCGGCCAATGCGGCAGCCGCCACATCGGTATCGGCCCCGATCGCGGCGATAGCGGCCAGCGCGCCCAGGCTGTTCAGCACCCAGTGTTGTCCAGGCGCGCCCAGCCGATACGTCAGGTCCCGGCCAAGGATGGTGGCGGAAACCATTGAGTGATCGGGTTGCAGGTCGACGGCGACCAGTCGGGCGTCGGCATTCGGCGACTGTCCAAATGTAAGAATCGTTGCCGCGCCAGCCTGCTTGGCCGACTGGCACAATTGCCCGCAAAATTCGTCGTCGGCATTGACGACCGCAGTCCCTTCCGGCTCCAGGCCTTCGAAGATTTCTGCCTTGGCTGTAGCCACGGCAGCAAGAGACGGGAAGAAGGCGGTATGCGCCGGGGCAATCCGGGTGATCAGCGCAACATTGGGGCGGGTCATCCGGCTGATCGGGCGGATTTCGCCGGGATGGTTCATGCCCAACTCGACCACGGCGTAGTCGGTATCTTGTGGCATACGGGCCAGTGTTAATGGCGCGCCGATATGGTTGTTGAGGTTGCCTGCCGTCGCCGCTGCTTTGCCCTGTTGGCGCAGCATATGGAGCAGCATTTCCTTTGTGCCTGTCTTGCCGACGCTTCCGGTCAAGCCAATGACCTTGCCATTCAGGCGAGCCCGGCCGGCGCGGCCCAGGGCTTCCAGGCCTGCTTGACAGTCGGGCACCAACAGCAGCGGAGCGTCGTCGGGCAGGTCGGCCGGTCTGCGCTCCACCATGGCGGCGGCGGCCCCGGCCTTCAACGCCGCGACGACATGATCATGGCCGTCATGTGCAGGGCCTCGCAGAGCAACAAACAAATCTCCGACGGAGATCGTTCTGGAATCGATACTGACGCCGGTTGCCCTCCATTGCACCGCAGCCTGCCCCCCGGTCGCAGCCGCGGCGTCTCGCGCGGTCCAAAGCGGGGTCATGTTCGGGCCTCGCTGTTGCCGAGTGCCGATCGGACTTCCGCCAGGTCGTCGAACGGATAGACTTTACCCGCAACCGTTTGGCCGCGTTCGTGCCCTTTGCCGGCGACCAATAGTGTGTCGCCCTGCCGGAGGGCGGCTACAGCATAGGCAATCGCGTCGCGACGCGAGCCGATATCGATAGCGTCGGGACAGCCCCGTTTGATTTGGTCGCGGATAAGGGCGGGGGGCTCCGAGCGAGGATTATCGTCGGTGACGATGCACAGGTCCGCCAGTCGGGCGGCGATCCGTCCCATTTCCGGACGTTTGCCCGCGTCACGGTCTCCACCCGCGCCGAACACCACCAACAGCCGCCCCTTGGTTGCAGGTCGGAGTGCGGTTAAAGCCGCCTCCAGCGCGCCGGGCGTGTGGGCATAATCGACAAACGCGCGGGCGCCGTCCTCTCGTTGGCCGGCCAGTTGTAGGCGGCCATCGACGGTGGATAGGTGCGCCAGCGCAGCAATGCCATCTGCGATGCTGATGCCGCTCGCCAGGGCGATGCCAAGGGCTGCCAGAGCATTTTCGGCTTGAAAGTCACCGGTCAAGGGAAAATCGACGCCATAGGATTCGCCGTCGATTGCGATCGTCAGGCGTTGTCCCGCCGACGTTTCATCCCGTCGCCGCAGAACGATCCGGTCGCCTTTTCGGCCATAGGCCCAAACTTTCAGGCCGTGCGTTTTGGCTGTTTTGATTGCCTCTGCCGAAAAACTCCCGTCTGCATAGATCACGGCGGCGGCTCCGGCCGGCAGTCGTTCGCGGAACAGCCGAAGCTTGGCGTTCAGATAGCTGCGTTCGTCCTTGTGGTAGTCCAGATGGTCTCGGCTGAAGGATGTAAATGCGCCAATGTTTGCCGCAACCCCCGACAGGCGTTCTTGCTCCAGGCCGTGGCTCGACGCTTCAATGGCAACATAGTTCACGCCGTTTGCAGCCATTTGTGCCAAAAGCCGGGCGAGATTGACCGGGTCAGGCGTCGTCAATGCGCCATCCAGCCGGCCGTTCGGCAAAGATATCCCTAGTGTGCCGATGCTGGCGGCTTTCAGTCCGGCGAACTGCCAAATTTGTCGCGCGAACTCCACTGTTGACGTTTTGCCGTTCGTTCCGGTGACCAACGCCAGCCGCTCGGGCTGCCGGCCATAGAAGGCCGCTGCCAACTCAGCCAGCGTTCGCCTTGGGTTGGGCGCAAGCACAACGCGCGCCTGCCCGAGCCGGCCATCGACGGCTCCGTCCGGCATCGCATCGGTCAGAATGACCGATGCACCTGCTTCTAATGCTTGCGGAATAAAGTCCCGACCATCGGAGGCGACGCCGCGCAACGCCGCAAACAGCATGCCCGGGGCTACGGCGCGCGAATCGGCGGTCAATCCTGTGACCTGTTTAACCACTGCCGATGCGTCGCAACCCTCCATCGCATTTGCCTTTTCCGGTTCGATCAGTTCCGTACCGATGCAGTCTGAATTCCACGCGCTTTGGTCTTGCCGGTTGCAACCATTGTCGGCGCCGGTCGTGGCTGCACGCCCAGCATTGGCGCGATCCGGTCGATGATGTGGCTGACCGCCGGCGCCGCCACTTTACCGCCGGTGGCATATCGGCCAGTGACCTCAATACGCTCCTGCGGCTCGTCAACCATGACGAACACCACATAGCGCGGGCGGTCGATGGGGAAGGCCCCAATAAACGAAGACAAGCGCTTGTCGGTACTGCTGCCGCCGTCCGGACTGCGTTTCAGTGCGGTCCCGGTCTTGCCGCCAACCGGATAAAGGTCGGTGTCGCCGTTGCGGCCAGTGCCGCCGTCGACGACAGCGCGCAGCATGCTGCGGACGGCGTCCGATGTTTCCTGCCGGATTACCCGCGTCCCCTGAACGGCGTCGGCGTCATTGATAGCAAGGAATGTCGGGCTGTAGAGGGTGCCGCCATTGACCAGCGATGAGAACGCGGCAACGAACTGTGCAGGCGACACGTTTAAGCTATAGCCGAATGAGGACATCGCCACGTCCAGTTCCTGCCAACGCTT
>JAPOJR010000089.1 GCA_029978325.1 Alphaproteobacteria bacterium
CTCAACAGCGTGATTGCCGACCAGGCTAGCGACATGGGCGTTCATCCCGACGACTTCGACGACGAAGACCGGCAACAGGCGATATCGGCGAGGCTGGAAAGCATGAATTACAAGCACGGCCGCAGAAGCCGCCGCAGCCATCGCCCCTATGCCCCGGCCCCCGCTTACGAGCGCGATCACGATGCCTATGAGTCCGTCGGCAGCGGCATGTCATACGATATACCCTATGCGCCACACAGCGAACGATATGGCGCCGGTCCAGATTCCGCGGTAGACTTGGTTCAGCGCCGCCTCGCCAATATCGAAGCCGCCATCGGCAACCGGGATGGCAGCCGCACGGACCGCGACAGGGAATTGCGGCGCACCCTTTCGCGCCTCGAAGCGCGCATGGAAACTCTTGCTCCCCACGATGAAGACGAAGACTTCGTTGGAGGCCCGGCGCGCAGCCATGGAAAAGCGCCGGGACAACGTCGCAATCGCGGCCATGCCCATGCCTCGGCCGACGAACTGCAACAACGCCTGAAAAGGATCGAGGCAAGCCTCGAAAACCGCTCCGGCAAGGACGGCGACAAGGACCTGCGCCGCACGCTGTCACGCTTGGAGGCGCGGATCGAGAGTCTTGCCGATGGCAGGGAGCCGGAAAAGGCCAGTGAATCCATCAGCGATGTGGACCGCAAATTGTCCGCCATCGCCGACATGCTGTCACGTCGCACTGAATCTCCAGCGCATGTTGCAGCACCTGCTGAGGCGCCCGCCAGCGAGGCAACCCGGGATGGAGTGCGGCCAAAGGAGCTGGCCCGCATCGAAGCCAAGCTGAACATGCTGCTGTCGCGGGAAAATACGACCCCGGCCAGCCCTTCCTATCTCGCCCCCTATGCCAGCACGGCTCAGGATGCCTATATGCCGGCGGTAGTCGCTCCACCGGGCGTACCCCCGGCCCGCTGTTCGCTCGCCGATTCCATCGCCGACATTAACCGCCGCCAGCAATCGCTCGACGCCGGTCCGCGTAGGCCTGCGCGTGGCGCTCGTCCTGCGTTCGATCCGGCAATGAAGGCGCCTGTTTCGCCAGACCAGCGGGAACTGGCAACCGGCTCCGATTCGGTGCGCCAGGATTTGCGCGCGATTGCAGCCCAGCTTGAAGGATTGCGCCGTCCGGCGGAGGAAGCGGCCGGACAAATACAGCAGACTGCAAACGCACAGCAGGAAAAGACCAACGCCGCGATAGAGCAGCTCGGCCAGCAGATTGCCGAGGTCAACCGGACAATTTCCGGACTGGCTCCAAGGCAATCGCTCGCAACAATCGAAACAGCCATCCGCGACCTGACCGACCGCGTCGTGCAGTCGCGGCAGGACGGCGTCAGGGAATCCGTCCTTTCACCGATAGAAACACTCATCGGCGACCTGAAACATTCGATCGAGGCACGCAACGCAGGCGGCCAGCAGGCACAGCCGGCCATCGACGAGTTGCGCCAGCAGATGGCCGACATGGCCCGCGCCATCACCCGGATAGACCCGAAGGCGACCCTCTCCACGCTCGAACATGCTATTCGCGACCTGAGCGCCCGCGTCGACAGCTCGCGCCAGGGCGGCGTCAAGGAAGCCATCCTGCAACCGATCGAGGACCTGATCGGAGAATTGCGGCAGTCGGTTGCTCGCGGCGCCAGGAGCCCGCAACTCAATACCATCGAACGCGAGCTGCATGCCATCAACCAGCGGATGGAGCAGCTCGGATCAACCTCTTCGGGAGACGATCCGCGGCTGCAGGAAATTCACCAGCAGACATCCAGCATCAAGGAATTGCTTTCGGCTGCCGTTTCGCGTCCGTTGCCGGTGGAAAAGATCGAGCGCCAGATCAATGCGCTCGGCAAGCGCATCGACCTGATCGCCAGCCGCGGCTCCTCCCCGGTTGGCGCCGCTGCCGTGAGCGAGAATGTCGACGAGATCCGTGCGGCATTGCAGCAGCCCTATCCTTCCATGGAAATGGCTGCGATACAGGACAAGATCGAAACCCTGTCGGAGAAATTCGACGATCTCCTTGCTCACAAGCCGGATAGCAATTCGGTCGACGCCATTTCGGCGCGCCTTGATGCGGTCCAGGCGTCGATTTTCCAGCGTCTCGATCAGCCGTCGGACGAAGTATCCCAGACTGCCCGCAAGCTCGAAGGGCTGATGCTGGAAATCCGCGACCGGCTCGACATCAATGCGCGCAGCCCCGGCGCCGACGGCGAACCGGACCGCATCGAAGAGCATATCCGCAGTCTGTCCCAGAAAATCGATATGGTATCGAGCCCGGTGGGGGCAGAGCAGCTGTCGGCTCTGGAAGAGCGTATCCGCTCGCTGGCTGAAAAGATCGACACCGTTACCGCCAATCCGCTGGCCCCCGGCAATACGGCGCTGGAAGCTCTGGAAGCGCAGGTGCGCGAGATCGCCGAACGGATCGAACATCCGAACGTCAGCCTGGCGACGCTCTCGACCATCGAGCAGACCATGACCGATCTGCTCAACCAGATCGAGGAAACCCGTCTCTCGACCGCCGACGCGGCGGAAAATGCCGCCCGCAATGCTACCCGCGAGGCGCTTGACGAACTTCTGACGCGCGGCGCACTCGCCAATATGCGCAACGAGGATTCCCGCGAACTCATCACCCGCGAGCTGTCCGGACTGCGCACCGCACAGGACGCCAAGGATCAGCGCACGCAGGCAACGCTTAGCGCCGTCCACGAAACCCTCGAGAAAGTGGTCGACCGGCTTGCCATGCTGGAAGACAATATCGAGACGCTTCCCGCTGTGGCCCGCGCCGGGCATGCCGGCACCGGCCGCCGCGAAGGCATGAACAGCGATACGGGCGCACGCCCGCGCGACAGCGCGGCCTCTTCGCCGGAAGTATCCGGCGCAAGCGCGGCACAATCGCTGGCCTCAGGCCCGGCACCGCTGTTCGAGCGCCGCCCGTCCGCCCAGCCGCTCGAGAGCGCTGCGGCTCCGGACGTCGAGATGGATTTCGCCAAATCGTCGAATGCCACCGCGTATTCAGACAGGTCGGCCGCCGTAAAGCCCGATGACCTGAACCTGAGTCCGGATGCTGCGGCGCTGTGGCAGGATGGCGGCGATGATGAGCTGCTGGAGCCCGGCAGCGGGACACCGGCCCCGCACACTTCTATGCAGGACAGGTCCCGCCAAACCGGAGACGCCAGCCATCAATTCGGCGGACGAGATGCGCTGCAATCAGGCGACGATACAGACGCCGACGGCGACCTAGATCTGAACGCCATGTCAGGCGGCAAATCCTCGTCCAGCTTTATCGCTGCGGCCCGGCGCGCCAGCATCGCAGCCCAGGCTGAAGCTGATGCTGTAGCCGCTCAGGAACCGCGTAAAAGAGCCCGCAAGTCCGGCGAAAGCACCCTGTCCGACGCCCGCGCCCGCGCCGCCGCGGCAGCAGCTTCGCTGTCCGGGAAACTCGAACGCAACAAGAGCGAAAAGGCATCGGCGCCAGAGGGAACCAGCGACAAGCGCTCCGCCCTGCGCAAGCGCAAGGTCCTGCTCAGCCTCGGTCTCGCAGCGGCCGTACTGGTTCTGGGAACGCTGCAAATGTTGCGATCGACAGGCCATAACCCGAGCGGTCCCGATGTGATCGGCGCTCCGAAAGCGCCCATTGCCAAGCCGGCAACGCCGCCAAAGACTGCGCCGTCCAACAACGCCGCGACGCCCGGCAAGGCCACCAACTCGGCTCTGCCGGCGAATCCGGCCAACCTCGGCGATTCCCCTGGACCGCGCGAAAAGTCCCCCAACAGACCACCCGCCAGCACGCTGCAGAACGGCGCGATGCTGAACAACAGTTTCTCGCGCGACAATCTGCAGGCCGCCAACAGCAACCGCTTCGTCAAGCAGCCGTCCGCGCGGACTGACCGCACATCGGTTGCCTCGATCCCGGCAAACGCGGGCGCACTCGCCAGGCCGGCGACCAATGACCTGCTCAAAGAGGCCCGCAGCGGCAATGCCAGCGCCCAGTACGAACTGGCTGTTCGCTTTATCGCAGGACGCACCATTCCCCGCGACTACGACGAGGCCGTAGCCTTGCTGGAGAAGGCGTCCGCACAGGGGCTGGCCCAGGCCCAGTACCGGCTCGGCTCCCTCTATGAGAAGGGAACCGGCGTAAAGAAGGATCCGTCGCGGGCGCTCGAACTCTACGAGCGCGCCGGCAATGCCGGAAATATCCGCGCCATGCACAACTACGCAGTGCTTGCAGCCGAAGGCGCTACCGGCAAGCCGGACTACGCTAAGGCAGCCAGCTGGTTCCGCAAGGCCGCACAGCACGGGGTCCGCGACAGCCAGTACAACCTCGCCATTCTCTACGCGCGGGGCCTCGGTATCGCTCGCAGCATGAGCCAGTCCTATTTCTGGTTCTCGAAAGCCGCCGCACAGGGCGACAAGGACGCCGCCAGCAAACGCGACCAGGTTGCGCGCAAGATGAGCGCATCGGAACTTGAACGCGCCCGGAAATCTGTAGCCGCCTTCTCGCCGCTGCCGAAGACGGAGACGGCCAACAGCGTGGCCGAGCCGAAGGACGGCTGGCAGCTGGATGCCGCCGCTGTGCGCTCGCAAAAGACATCCGGCGCGCGCACGCCTGTCAACAACAGCGTTCCGCTGATGGTCCGAAACAAGCTGTCGCGGAGCTGACCGGCTCGCGTCAACTGCCGGCGTGCCATCTTGTGGCATGATGATGGCAATTGCGATTTATCGTGCGCTGACTGTTGCATTTTCCGGCAAAGCAGGTACCCGTTCCGATGAGCTGCATCGCCGGGGGAGCGCGGCCCGTCCGCGCGGCATACAGCTCCGTAACCAATTCCTGCTACAAGAAGGCTGATTGATCGCCAGCCTTCCCGCCTGAGTTCCGGGGCCAACCGTTGCAAATTTACCTGCCCATCGCAGAATTGCCCGTGAACATGATGCTGCTCCTCGGCATGGGGATGGCGGTCGGTTTCATTTCCGGCATGTTCGGCGTCGGCGGCGGTTTTCTCCTCACGCCGTTGCTGATCTTTGTCGGCGTACCGCCCGCCGTGGCCGTTGCGACCCAGGGGCCGCAGATCGCTGCCTCGTCGATGACCGGCTCGCTGATGTACTGGCGGCGCAAGGCGCTCGACATAAAGCTCGGGATCGTCCTGCTCATAGGCGGCATCATCGGCACTTTTCTCGGCGTCCTGTTCTTCAACCAGATGCGCCGCATCGGCCAGCTAGATACATTCATCGCCATTTCCTACGTGATCCTGCTGGGAACCGTCGGCACGCTGATCCTGATTGAAAGCGTGATGTCCTTCGTGCGCTCCGGCAAGGGGTCAACCCCACGCGCCCGTCGCGCCGGCCGCCACCACTGGTACGAAGGCCTGCCGCTGAAAATGCGCTTTCACCGCTCCGGCCTATACATCAGCGTGATACCGATCCTGGTGATCGCCATCTTCATCGGCTTTGCAGGCGCGGTGCTCGGCATCGGCGGCGGCTTTATTCTTGTACCCGCCCTGATCTACATTTTCCGGGTCCCGGCCAATGTGGTCGTCGGCACCAGCCTGTTCCAGATCCTGTTCACGATGCTCGTGGCGACCATGCTGCATGCGAGCACCAACTATTCCGTCGACATATTCCTGGCGCTGATGCTGATCGTCGGCGCTGTTTTCGGGGCGCAGTTCGGAGCCCGTGTCGGCGCGAACCTGCGCGGTGACATATTCCGGCTGCTGCTTGCGCTGATGATCCTGGCGGTAGCCGGCCGCTTCACCGTCGACATTTTCGCAACGCCGGTGGAGCCGTTTTCCGCCACCATGACGGATACGTTCCGGTGAGGGCGCGGGGCGCAATAACCGGCGCAGCCCTGCTGCTGGCCGCCATCGCCGCCGCAGTGTCAGCGGCAACACCGGCGTCGGCCCAGACACCCCCGCCAGCGGCCAGCACAGGTGCCGCAAACGGCGCGAACAGCGGCCAGCCTCCGGCGCAGAAACTCGTCACCACTCTCTCGCCATCGAAAATCCTGATCCAGTCGAATTTCGCCGGCCAGGCCCTGACCGTCTTCGGCGCGATCGAGGACAACGACCGGTCCGCCAACTATGATGCCGTGGTCACCATCAAAGGTCCACGAGGCGCGGTCACTGTCCGGCGCAAACAGCGCTGGGGACCCTTCTGGTTCAACCTCGACAATCGCAAATACATCGGCATTCCTGCCTATATCGCTGTCCTGTCGAACCGCGACGTGCGCGAAATCGCCAGCGCCGCGGTGCGCGAGGACCTCCACATCGGCATCAATGCGCTTATCCCGCAGCAGGTAGCGCGGCGCGGCGCCAACGATCCCGAGTTCCGCGCCGCCCTGCAGCGGCTGCGCAGGGAACAGGAATTGTTCCAGGAGGATCCCGAAGGCGTCACCTTCGTCTCGCCGCGGGTCTTCCAGGCCTCGATCAACCTGCCCGGCCGGGTGCCGCTCGGCAAATACGAAGTGGAAGTGGCTGTCTTCACCGATGGCGCCCTCGAAGCGCGCCGGAATTTGACCTTTGAAGTCTCCAAGACCGACCTGGAACAGGCCATCGCCACGTCGGCCCGCGAATATCCCATCGGCTACGGCCTGGTAATCATCTTCATGGCGCTTCTGCTCGGCTGGATCGCCAGCGTGATCTTCCGCCGCGATTGAGGGCGCTCAAAACCCGCAGCGGCTTTCGGGGATCGCATAGACCCGGTCCGAACCGATGACATAGGCTGTTATGCCGGCGGCAACGAAGAGGCCGGCAAAGGCCGGACTGCGGAAATTCAGCCCGCCGGTATAGGCGCCGAAGGCAGGCAGGATGCAACGGCTGCCGTCGGCGACGAAGCAGCGCGCCCGCACCGAGCCCGAAGCCGAAATGACGCGCGCCGCCGGATGCAGATGGCCGGCAACCTCCCCCGGCGCAGATCCCCGCTGCGGTTCGTGCCGGAATGTGAGCCCGCCGTGGCATAGTTCCGCGCAGGTATCGCCCAGTCCATCGGGAATCTCCGGATCGTGGTTGCCGCGGATCCAGACCCATTCGCGCCCGCTCATCAGCGCCCCGAGCCGGCCGCGATCGGCGGCGGAAAAGCGCTCGCCCGCGCGCTCGTCGTGAAAGGAATCGCCCAGCGCTATGACAATGCGCGGCGCATGGCTGGCGATCACGTGCATCAGCCGCGCCAGGGTCGCAGCCGTATCGTAGGGCGGCACCAGCTGGCCGCGTGCGGCAAAGGCAGACCCTTTCTCGAAATGCAGGTCCGCCACCACCAGCGTGGCGCAATCGGGCAGGATCAGCGCGCCGGACGGATCGGCGACCACCCGTGTGCCGTTGACGGCAAACGTCTGGCAACGCGCTTCATCGGAAGCCGCCCGCCGAACTGCGCTAGAAAACCCGTGAGCCAATCGCTTCTTCCACCAATGTTTCGGCCGCTTCCGCCAGCACCTGATCCAGCACCGCACCGGCAACCGGTTCGCGGCCGATTTCCAGCATGACGGGCACGGCGAGCGGGGAAATCCGCTCCAGATGCTTATGCACGATTCGCCCGGCAATGCGCGAGAGCATGGCCGCCAGCCGTTCCAGATCAAGCAGCCCGGTCATGGCGTCAGCCCGAGCCGCCCGCAGCAGGATATGATCGGGCTCGTGCCGGCGCAAAACGTCATAGACCAGATCGGTCGAGATTGTGACCTGGCGGCTGGATTTTTCCTTGCCCGGATAGCGCCGCTCGATCAGCCCGGCAATGATCGCGCAATTGCGGAAGGTGCGCTTCATCAGCGCCGATTCCTGCAGCCATTCCTCCAGATCGTCGCCAAGCATGTCCTGCGCGAAAAGTTCCGCCATCGACAATAGCCCGTTCTTCGCCCGCGCCCCTGTGTCGGCAAGCGACCAGATGCCGAGCGCATAATCGTTGGCGACAAAGCCCTGCGGCTTGAGGCCCAGGCGCTCCATCCGCCGGGTCAGCAGCATGCCAAGTGTCTGGTGCGCCAGCCGCCCCTCGAAAGGATAGGCGACGAGATAATGCCGCTCGCCGCGCGGAAAGGTTTCCACCAGCATGCCGCTGGACGGCGGCAGGGCCGAAAATCTTTTCTGCAGCTTCAACCAGTCGCCGACCTGTTCCGGCAAACTGTCCCAGCCCTTCGGGCTCGACAGCATCTTGCGCACCCGCTCGGCAAGATAGGTGGAAAGCGGAAACTTGCCGCCGGCATAGGATGGCACTTTCGGCGCATCGCCCGGTGCGCGCACGACCAGCGCTTCGCCCTCCACGATGCCCTGCAACGCCAGTATCTCGCCACCGAACAGGAAGGTGTCGCCCGGCGCCAGCGTCTCCAGGAAATATTCCTCGATCTTGCCGAGCACCCGCCCGCCGCGTCCGACAACGCCTGTATAGGCTTTCGACATATCCGGTGCGCCGCCTGCCAGTCTGGATGGATAGTACAGCGATCCGCTGCGCGACCGCACCGGGCCGCCCTGTTCGGCGATCATCGACATGGCGATCTTGCGCGCCCTTACCAGACGCACCTTCAGCTCGTCCGATTCAACAATGGTGCCGACATTCATCCGCCACGATTGCGCAACCCGCGGATTGGCGACCCGCCACAAACCATCGTTCCGCTGCTTGATCTTGGCGAAGCGATCGTAGCCGCCAAGCGCATAGCCGCCATTGGCAACGAATTGCAGCGCCGCATCGAATTCCTCCCGTGAGAGATCGGCATAGGGCTCGGCCGACGTGACTTCACGATAGACCTGGTCGGCATGGAAAGGGGCAGCGCAGGCAAGGCCCATGATGTGCTGGCACAGCACGTCCAGCGCACCGGCCCGCAACACCGGCGTATCCTGCGCACCCTCCGCCGCGGCGTCGATGGCGGCGCGGCATTCCAGCACCTCGAACCGGTTGGCGGGCACAAGCAACGCCAGCGATGGCTCGTCGAGACGGTGGTTGGCCCGCCCGATCCGCTGGGCGATACGGCTGGCCCCCTTCGGCGCGCCGACGTTTATGACGAGATCGACATCGCCCCAGTCGATGCCGAGGTCGAGCGTCGAAGTACACACCACGGCCTTCAGCTTGCCGGCAACCATGGCGGCTTCCACCTTCCGACGCTGTCCGGCATCGAGCGATCCATGATGCAGGGCAATCGGCAGGTTGTCGTCGTTGATGCTCCACAATTGCTGGAACACGGCTTCCGCCTGCGCCCTGGTATTGACGAAAACCAGCGTCAGCCGGGCCTGTCTTATGGCCGCGAAAATTTCCTCCATCGCATGCAATGCGCTATGCCCGGACCACGGCAGCCGCTCGCGCGTATCGAGCATCGAGAGCTGCGCCTTTGCCCCGCCGGGGGCTTCGACCAGCCAGGCCATCGGCTTTTTCTTCGACTCGCCGCTATCCTGAGCGACCAGATAGCGCCGCAACTCATCGGGATCGCGAACGGTTGCCGACAGGCCGATGACTGTCATGGAAGGCGCAATGGTGCGCAGATGCGCCAGCGCCAGCGCCAGCAGATCGCCGCGCTTGGAGGTCGCTATGGCATGCAATTCGTCGAGCACTACATGCCGCAGGGTCGCGAACAGATGCGCGCCATCGGCGCTGCCGATCAGCAGCGTCAATTGTTCCGGCGTTGTCAGCAGAATATCGGGCGGCATGCGCCGCTGGCGCTGTCGCTTCGATGCCGAAGTGTCGCCGGTTCGCGTTTCGATTCTGACCGGCAAGTTCATTTCCCGCACCGGCGTTTCCAGATTGCGCGCGACGTCCACGGCGAGCGCCTTTAAAGGCGAGATGTAAAGCGTATGCAATCCGGAAAGGTTGCGCCGCATACCGGCAAGGTCGACAAGGCTGGGGAGAAAGCCTGCCAACGTCTTGCCGGCCCCCGTCGGTGCGATCAGCAGCGCGCTGTTGCCACGGCGCGCCTGCGCCAGCAGCGCCAGTTGATGGGCGCGCGGCGACCATCCGCGTGCTGCGAACCAGCCGGCAAATTGTGGCGGCAGGGATGTTTCGGAATCGGTCTTGCGCTTTGTCACCTGTGGAACGTAGCGCAATCGCGGCAAAACGGTACCCGGCAATTGTCCGGGATTGCTCAGTCCCGCTCGAGAACCACCGTCAGGCTCGCCACGTCCTGCCCGCGATCCTTGCGCAGTACCGCCGGCTCCAGCACTTTCACTGCAAATCCGTGGTCGCGCGCCAGCCGCATCAACCCGGCAGGCGTATGGGCGTAGCGCAGATCCTCGCCGATGCAGTATTCCGCACCATCGGCCCCGTCGGAACTCTGGACAGTAAATGCGAACAGGCCGCCGGACACTAGCACTCGCGCACCTTGCGCAAAAATTTCCGACAGGTCGCCGACATAGACGAAAACATCCGCTGCCAGCAGCAGGTCGGCGCTGACGTTCGCATGCGTGGCGAGGAAGCTTGCGGCGTCGGCGACCGCTACTCGCCTATAGGACCCCGTGCGCTCGGCAATCGCCACCATCTTCGGCGCAAGATCGCAGCCGCATATGGTGACGCAACGAGCATCAAGCGCTTTCGCCATGAGGCCCGTACCGCAACCGAGATCGATCACAGCAGAATAGATCATACCCGGCTTCACCGCCTCCAGCGCCGCGACCAGTTGTTCTGGCCCGCGGTATTGCAGCTTTTGCGTAAGGTGCGCTTCGAAGCGGTGCGCGTAGTCGTCAAACAACCCGCGCACATAGGCCAGCGGCGGTTGCGGCGGTGCAGCTTCAGCACCCAGCCGCGACAGATGCAAAGCAGCGCCAAGGACTCCCTGCCTGTCGAATTGCATAGTCTGGCGAAAGGCCCTGGCAGCATCTGCGGCACGGCCGGCTAAAGCCAAGGCTTCGCCCAGCCGGAACCAGACCAAAGCAGAGCCGGGACACAGTTCCAGCGTCTGCTCCAGAATGTCGATGGCCGCCGCAAAGTCTTTGTCCGCCATCGCGTCATGCGCATAGGCCAGCCGCCTGGCTGCCAGCGGATGATCCGGTACGAGGCTGGCGGCGGGCGCACTGTCGGCCAGCGCCACAACGGAATCCGGTGACGGCAGGCGTTCTGGTTCGACGGCGGGAAGCGCCGGAATCTGCGTCATGGGAAAACGATTCAAGAGGATATGCGGTGGGGGCTTATGCGCATAGCCGCAAATATCTGCAAGCATTATTTTTCAGCTATTTAGCCCGTTTTGGGCAAGGCCATGCAGCACCATTCAATCGCCGGGGTAACGCGATCGTGACGCTTTCAGCCATGTGCGCCAGCGCACATCGCCACGGCCGCGCCTTAAATAAGGTTTAACCATGGAACGAACGGGGAAACAGGGCGTTCCAGAAACAAGGGTTCTCGACAACACGGCGAACGACAACGGAGAAAGACAATGGCAAACATCGCAGCAAGCGGCAAAGGCTCTTTGGCCATACTCGCCCGGCGCGTGTTGATCGTCGCAGCCGTTGCAACCGTTGCCGCCATCGGAGCCGGCATCAGCCTGCAGAATTCATCCAGCGCAGTCGCGGCAACCAACGACGATGCCGCGCCGCTGACCATTTCCCGCAAGCCCGCACGCGACTTGACCCCGGGCCCCGGCATCCGTCTGGCAAAAATTTCCAGTACCGATGGCATCAGCTGCTTCCGCGCCAGCCGCACCCTGCCCGGCGCTGGCCGCACGATCAGCGAACGCTTCTGCACCCACTTCTGACGAGCGGCTTCGGCTGACAACCAGCCCGCCTGCACTATATTGGAGGCATGAGCGCCCGCGATCTTCTGACCCTGCGGCCGGAAGGGCTTTACTGCCCCTCCGGCGATTTCTTTATCGACCCTGTGCGACCCGTCGCGCGCGCCGTGATTACCCACGGCCATGCCGACCATGCCCGCGCCGGACATGGCGCTGTTCTCGCAACACCGGAAACGCTGGCGATCATGGCCGCTCGTTACGGCGAACGGTTTTGTACAACGCGCCAGCCGCTGTCCTATGCGACCAGCCTGCGCACCGGCGATGTCGCCATAACGCTCCATCCCGCCGGTCACGTGCTTGGTTCCGCGCAGGTGCTGATTGAAGGCCGGAGCGAAAAGGCGCAAGGCCGCATCGTCGTCTCCGGCGACTACAAGCGCCAGCCAGATCCGACCTGCGCGCCGTTTGAACCTGTCCGTTGCGATATCTTCATTACCGAGGCGACCTTTGGCCTGCCTGTATTCCGCATGCCCGCCGCCGCGGTGGAAATCGCCAAGCTGATGCAGTCGCTGAAAGTCTTTCCCGACAAGACCCATATGGTCGGCTGCTATTCCCTCGGCAAGGCGCAGCGCATCGCCGCACTGATCCGGCACGCCGGCTGGGACCGCCCGCTCTATCTGCACGGCGCGATGGAAAAGATCATGGCCCTGTATGAGGCGCATGGGATCTCCTTCGGTGAAACGCACAAGGTTACTGCCGCCAACAAGCGAGAACTCACCGGCGAAATAATTCTCTGCCCGCCATCCTCGCTATCCGACACATGGGCCGGCGGCTTCGCCAATCCGCTCGCCTCATTCGCATCCGGCTGGATGCGCATCCGCGCCCACGCCCGCCGTCGCGGCATCGAATTGCCGCTGAGCATTTCAGACCATGCCGACTGGGACGACCTGACGCGCACGATAATCGAAACCGGCTGCGAGGAAGTGTGGATCACCCACGGCGAAGCGGATGCGCTGATGCACTGGGCCGCCATGCGCCAGTTGCGCGCCCGGCCGCTGCACATGCTGGGATACGGCGACGAAGAGGCCAATGAAGCAAGCACGCAGGAGCAGCCGGCATGAAGCGCTTCTCGGCACTTCTCGAACAACTTGCCTTTGAACCGGCACGCATCGGCAAGTTGCGGCTGCTGCAGGACTACCTGCGCAACGCGCCTGATCCCGACCGCGGCTATGCGCTGGCGGCCATAACCGGCGAACTGAAATTTACCCATGCCAAGGCAGGCCTCATCCGCAAGCTGATTGCCGAACGCACCGACGAGGTGCTGTTCGTGCTGAGCTACGACTTCGTCGGAGACCTGTCGGAAACCGCCGCCCTGCTCTGGCCGGAGCCAGACGAACCGCACGAAGAAGCCGATACCCTCCCGCTCTCCGCTGTCATCGACACGCTGACCCACACGGGCAAGGCGGCCCTCCCGGGCGTGCTGGCGGGCCTGCTCGACCGGCTGGATGAAAGCGGCCGCTGGGCGCTGCTGAAACTCATCACGGGCGGCCTGCGCATTGGTGTATCGGCGCGACTGGCGCGCACCGCCATCGCCGCCAATGCAGCAGACCACCACACGTGCGACGTCAACGATGTCGAAGACATGTGGCCATCGCTCGAGCCGCCCTATACCGAATTGCTCGCATGGATGGACGGCAAGGGATCGCGCCCGGCGCACAAGAGCGCTCTAGTCTTTCGCCCCGCCATGCTTGCCCATGCGCTGGAGGAGAAGGACCTTGAGGCGCTCGACCCCGCCCATTTCGCCGCCGAATGGAAATGGGACGGCATCCGCATCCAGGTGGCGGCGAAGGGCGGCGCCACGCGGCTGTTCTCGCGCACGGGCGACGACATCG
>JAPOJR010000008.1 GCA_029978325.1 Alphaproteobacteria bacterium
AGACCCAGTACAGCTTCTCCACCGACCCCTCGGCCAAGGGCGCGCCCACCGGCCACACGGTGGAAATCCGCGAGGCGCGCCTCTCCGCCGGTGCGGAGTTCGTGGTTCTCATCTGCGGCGATATCATGACCATGCCCGGCCTGCCGCGCACCCCTGCCGCCGAGGCCATCGGCCTGAACGCAGCGGGCGAGGTGGAGGGGCTGTTTTAGCGCCACCGTTAGACCAACGCGCCTTCAACACCACCCTTCACGCTGAGGTGGCGCCGCAGGCGCCCCCGAAGCGCCGACATCGCGGATGGCCGCCTTCGAGGCTCGCTTTGCTCGCACCTCAGGCTGAAAGGCAGGGGGGCTTTTCTAGTCTCTCGCCCTGTCCTACGCTCTCTGGCAAGCACCAAACACCGCCTGCCGGAGGAAACACGCCATGGCCAAGATCGAAAAACTGCTGACAGAGGAAGTGCGCGCCGGCGAGGGCATCGTCCGCGTGCTGGAGGAAGCCGGGATCGACATGGTCTTCGGCATCCAGGGCGGCAATATGGGCCGGCTCTACGATGCGCTCTACGACCATCAGGACTCGGTGCGCGCTGTCCTGGTGCGGCACGAGCAACTCGCCAGCGTCATGGCGGAGGTCTATGGCCGCCTGACCGGCAAGCCCGGCGTCTGCACCGGCCAGGGCATTTTCATGCTGGCCAACGCCTTCCTCGGCACGTTGGAGGCGCAGTTCGGCTCCTCCCCCATGCTGTTCCTGACCGATTTCAGCGACGTTCACCCCTACACCCAGCACGCGCCCTATCAGAGCGGCACCGGCGACTATGGCGGCGTCGATACGCGCAAGGCGCTGGAGGCGATCACCAAGCAGACCCTGGTCGCCAGCCACCCGAACCAGGCGGTGCATGCCACTCAGTTGGCGATCAAGCACGCGCTGACGGGCGAGCGCGGGCCGGTCGGCGTCATCTATCACAGCCAAGCGCTTTCGGGGAATGTGGACCCGAACGCCCGGCCCTTCCTCTATTCCACCAAAAACTACCTGCCGAGCCCGCAGCCGGCCGACCCTGCCAGTGTCCAGGCCGCCGCCGCGGCCCTGCGCAAGGCGGAGCGCCCGGTGATCATCGCCGGCAACGGTGTGCGCATCGCCGGCGCCTATCACGAACTGGAGGTGCTGGCCGGCCTGATCGGCGCGCCGGTGGCGACCAGCGCCTCCGGCAAGGGCGTTTATGCGGAGACTGCGGATTGGGCGCTCGGCGTTTGCGGCAATTTTGGCCAGCCGACCGCCAACCACGTCATCGGCCAGGCCGACCTGGTGCTGGCCGTCGGCACCCGCCTCGGCCCGGCAGATACCGCGAACGAGAACCCGGCCCTGATCGACCCGGCCCGCCAGACCATTATCCAGATCGAGGTCGAGCCGAAGAACGCCAGCTGGACTTTCCCTTGCGATGTGTCCGTCATTGGCGACGCCAAGCTGGCGCTCGCTCAGATCGAGCGGGAAATCGTCGCCGAGGGCGCGCCCACTTCTGACGCGCTGGCGAAGCGCAAGGCGGCGCTCGATGCGGCGCGGGAGGCGCACAACTTCTTCCGCGGCCCGGATTATGACTCGGATGAAGCCCCGATCATGCCGCAGCGCCTGTTCAAGGAGCTTCTGGCCGCCACCGACGACGACGCCATCTTCACCCTGGATGCCGGCGAGAACCGCCTGTTCTCCGTCCACTATTTCCAGTGCAAGAGCGCAGGCTCCATGCTGATGCCCGGCATCGGCGCCATGGGCTACGCCGTCCCGGCGGCGCTGGCGGCAAAGCTTGTCTATCCGGAGCGCCAGGTGCTCTCGATCTCCGGCGACGGCGGCTTCTCCATGGCGCTGAACGGCATCATGACCGCCCGTGACGAGAACATCCCGATCGTCTCGGTCATCATGAACAACTCGGCGCTGGGCTGGGTGAAGCACGGCCAGGGCAACCGCACCATCGCCTCGACCTTTGCCGAGATGGACTTTGCCAACATCGCCAAGTCCATGGGCGTGCACGGCATCCGCGTCACCGACCCGTCGGAACTGGCCGGTGCGCTGGACGAGGCCTTGAACTGCGGCCAGCCGTGCGTGGTGGACGTGGTCACCAGCTTCAAGCCCAGCTTCCGCGACGTCACCAGCCCGCTGGCGGCGGGGTAGGCAAAACCGTCCGGTCTCAGGCGACGATTACATAGACCTTGCGCAAGGTCTCTGTGATGTCCCAGCGACCGGACCAGCCTTTCGGCAGGGTAATGACGGTGCCGGCTTCCAGCGGCCAGATTGTGCCGTCGGCATCGGTGATCCGGCCTTTGCCACTGATGATCGTGGCGGTCTCGCAATCCTGACGGTTCTGGATCGGCCACCCGCCCGGCTCGCATTCCCAGACGCCGACATGTATGCCGTCTGCTTTGTGAATGACGGCAGACGAGACTTGCGGGTCGCCGCTATCCGCGCCGGCGCGTTGGCCTGCCGGCGTCAGGATCATGGTGGTAGCGCCGGCGGCGGAGGGAATGTTTGTGGTCATTGCGAAAGCGTCCCTGCGGATACGGTCATCGTTGGCCCGCATCTGATCATAGGCGGCGACCATTATCCACCCAATTGCCGACGGATGATCTGGAGGTTGTCGGTGCCGGGCTGTAACTCGCCCTGGTAGATGCGGCGGCTCACATCGACAATGGCGTCGCTGACCGGCGATGGCCGGCCCTTGGCCCGAAGCGTGTCGGCGATGGCGCCGTTGATCAGGTCGACTTCGCTGTAGCGGCCCTTCATGTGATCCTGCAGCACGGTGTTAATGGCGGTTGGCCCGACATCGCGGATGATCTTGTCAAGCAACGTTTCCAGCAGGCTGTTGGTGCTTTCCACATCCTCCGGCTTCAGGCCGAAGATCGGCACGATGCGATAGCCGAGGATCTGGCCCGCTTCCAGCGCTTCCGTACCCGAGTGCAGGAACAGGTCGCGGATGCCGGGCAGTTGCACCAGTTGCTCGTTCGTCGTGCCCAGCAGAGCCTTCAGCGCCATGGTCATGGCATTGACTGTGAGCTTCATCCACTTGGCCGACAACACGTCCTCGCACACCTCGACCCGGCCGGCGTGTTGCATGATCGCCACCGCATCGCCGACCCGCGCGACCTGCACCGGATCGAATGCGCCGACGCCGAACCAGGTCTTTTCGCGGATCGTGCTGCGTGTCACCAAGCCGGGCTCGAACATCTGCGAGGCCAGCTCCACCACACATCCGACCGTGCGCTCGGCGCCGACAATGCCTGCGATCATCTCCGCCGTCATGGCGTTCTGCGCTGCGATCAGCAGGCCGTCGTTGGCGAGGTAGGGCTTGATGAATTCGGTCAGCCAGCGCGAATCATAGGCTTTGGAGGTCAGCAGGACCCGGTCGAACTTGTGGTGCAGGGTACAGACATCCGCCAGGTGGAGAGCGTTCACCGCGACGTGGAATTCCTCGGTCTTGGTGCGGATCGTAAGGCCGTTCGCCCGCATTGCCTCTACATGCGCCGGCCATTGGTCGATCATGGTAACGTCAAGCCCTGCGCGGATCAGGTCGGCGGCGATGCAACTGCCGTTGGCTCCCGAGGCAAGAACGGCGATTTTCCCGGACATCGACTTGGACCTTCGTTTCGTTAGGCAGCTGCACACAAAGTGCGTCCTCCAACATTGCCGCATGCGGGGTTCGGTGCCTATACTTTCGTGTTGACCAATTTCCGGCCGGGATCGGCCCCAGGAGTTTCCCCCCATGAGTGAAAAGAAAACAGTCGTCGGCACCGGCGGCGAATTGCTGATGCACCAGCTCGTCGCCCAGGGCGTCGACTATGCCTTCACCAACACCGGCAGTGCGGAGGCGGGCTTCTTCGATGCCTTCCTGACCGTCAAGGGCGTACAGCCGATCCTGCTGCTGAACGAGGCGCTGGTGCTCTCTGCCGCCGATGGCTATGCCAAGGCCGCCAAGAAGCCGGCGTTCGTCAACGTCCACCTGGCCGCCGGCACGCGCCAGGGCACGGGCCAGTTGTTCAACTCCTATTTCGACGGCACGCCGATGGTGGTGACCGCCGCACTGCGCGACAACGGCTCGTTCGGCGACCACAACCCGCTGGGCGCGCAGGCCGGCTTCTCGCAGATGAGCACCGTCCAGGACGTCACCAAGAACCGGTGGGAGGTCACCGACCCCCGCGGCATCCCGATGGCCACCCGCCGCGCCTTCAAGGAGGCGATGAGCATGCCCTCCGGCCCGGTCTATGTCGCCTATGACGGCCTCGCCCTGGATGCGAAGAACGTTGAGGCCCTGATCGAGACGGCGAAGCCGCTGGAACTCGCCATGGCGCCGCAGATGTCCACCCTGGAGGCCATGCACGACGCCCTCCTCAACGCCCAGAAGCCGCTGCTTCTGGCCGGTCCGGACATTCACGCGGCCAAGGCACACGAGGAAGTGCTGCAACTGGCGGAGAACTACTCCCTGCCCGTCGCGCACAACATGTTCGACTATTCGGCCTTCCCGCTGCGCCATCCGAACTATGTCGGCCCGATCGACCTGATGGACGACAGCGGCTACGACGTGGTCATCACCGTCGGCTACCGCCAGAGCACGCGGGCCGGCGCCGGCGATCACCGCTTCAAGGATGCCGGCACGATCATCGCCATCGGCCATGACCCGAACCTGATCGGCAACACCCATAACGTCGATATCGGCGTTGTCGGCAATGTCAGGCACTCGGTGGCCGCCCTGAATGCGCTCTGGAAGCCGGACCACGCCAACCTCGCCCATATCCAGAAGCGCAAGCAGGAACTGGCGGCGCAGGCCAAGGCACGCGCCACCAAGATGGTGGAGCGGGCTGCCAAGCTTTCCGGCGACAAGCCGATCCACCCGGATTTCCTCGGCTACACCATGGGCAAATGCCTGGCGGAAAACACCATGCTGGTGTCGGAAGCCTTCCGGGCCGCCGACCAGCTCATGCCGCTGGGCTATGCGGAAAACGAGTGGGATTACGTCCGCACCTACGGCGCCAGCCTCGGCTACGGCCCTGGCAGCGCGGTCGGCGCGCAGTTGGGTGCACCGGACCGTCCGGTGACGCTCGGCCTCGGCGATGGCGCGGTGATGTACTCGTCCAGTGCGTTCTGGAGCATGGCGCGCTACGGCCTGCCGATCCTGACCGTGGTCTTCAACAACATGCAGTACCAGACGGTGCGGGCGAACTTCGCTGGCTGGGGCGGCAACATGGCGGCGCAGAACAAGTATCCGGAGACCTTCCTAGGCGATCCGGAAATTGACTTCGTCATGCTGGCCAAAGCCCAGGGCATCGAGGGCCAGCGCGTCGACGATCCGGGCGACCTGGAGAAGGCGCTGAAGCGCGGCTCCGACGCCCAGGCCGCCGGCGAGCCCTATCTGCTCGACGTCCGCATCACCAATGTCGGCGCCGGCGCGGACCAGAGCTGGTACATGCCGCACAAGGTCGGCGCGGCGCACTAAGCCGGAGCCTGTGGATCGGGAGGCCTTGGCCGTTGGCGCAAGGCCTCCGTCCTGGCTTCAAACGGGGATCGGCGCATGCGCATATGGCACCAGAGCTTTACCGACCTCGACATGGTGCCGCTATATCGGCGCACCCTGATTGAGCATGCGGCAAAGGCCGTCGATTCCGGCGTGGACGTGGTCGTCCACGGCTTGCGGCCCGGCACCTATGGCGACAGTTTCGTGCCGATCGACGCCATCCGGCACCATTACCTTGAAACGTTGAACGAGCGGCAGATCGTCGAGGCGGCGTTGACGGCAGAGCGAGATGGCTACGACGCCGTTGCACTCGCTTGCTTCTATGACCCTGGCTTGCGCTCGGCGCGGTCTCTGGTGGATATCCCGGTGGCCGGGCTATCGGAGTCGGCGATGCTGGTGGCCTGTTCGTTGGGGCATAAATTTGCCCTGATCGCGCTCAATGAGGATCAGCGTGCCCAGCATGAGGAAATCGCCCACGCCTATCGCCTGGAAAATCGGTTGGCCGCGTCCATTGCCATGGAGCCGGCAATCGATGAATACATGCTGGAGGGCGACGATCGGACGACGCAGCCGATTGTTGACGGCTTTCACCGGGCCTGCCGCAAGGCTCTGGCTGCCGGAGCCGACGTCATCATTCCGGGCGACGGTGTCCTAAACGAGTTCGTTTGGCGTAAAGGTCTGATGCAATTCGAAAATGCAACGGTACTGGACGCGCTTGGCACGCTATTCCGCTATGCCGCGTTCCTGGCGGGGACGCGCCGGTCGCTGGGCCTTGGCGTTAGTCGGGTCCGCCACTACGCCAAACCGTCTGAGGCTATGTTGCAGCACGCCCGCAGCTTTGCTGGAGTGGCGCCGATGGCAGAAATCGCGTTTTCCGGCAAGTCGCCGCGTTCGGCCTAGCCGGTCAGGTGCGCCTCGACTCGGTGCCGGTCAGCCCGTACAGTTTCCGCCAAGAGCCAGCTTTCTGACCGAAGGAAAAAATCATGTCGCCGCAGGATCAAATGCTTTCCGCCAAAACCCGCACCATCCCTGTCTACCAGGCGCTAGCTGAGGACATCAAAGCCATGGGTGTTGAGGCCGTCTTCGGCCTGATGAGTGACGACACCGCCCATTTCGGCGTAACACTGGATGCGCTCGGCATAAAGTTCATAGGCGCGCGGCACGAGAATATCGCGCTGGTCATGGCGGACGCCTGGGCGCAGGCGACGGGCAAGCTGGCGGTCGCCTGCGTCGGGCGCGGCCCGGCCCTGGCCAATGGTCTGCACGGCGCGACTTTTGCCAGCCGCACCGGCAACAGCACGTTGATCATTTATGGCGAAGCGCCGATCACGCCGGCGCGGGCCAATACCGGCGGTCCGGACTATAAGGCTCTGGACCAGGTGGGCGTGCTGCGCGCCGCCGGGATCAAGGCCTATATGCCGACCACCGGCGGACAGGCCCGCAAGCTGTTGGCTGACGCGGCGGCGGAGGCGGCGCAGGGGCAGGCGGTTGCCTATCTGATGCCGGTGAACGTCCAGTTGGAAGAGATCGAGGTGCCCGTGGACGCGCCGCCGCCGGCGCCGATCTGTGCGGCTCCGCTGCCGTTGCGGAATGTCGGACCCGCACGGGAGCAGACCATCGCGTCTGCCGCCGCTGTCCTGAGCAAGGCAAAACGGCCGTTAATCCTGGCGGGATGGGGCTCCTACAAATCCGGCGCGCGCGACGCCCTGATGGCCCTGGCGGAAAAGACCGGCGCGCTGCTGGCCACATCCGCCCGCGGGAAGGACATGTTCAAGGGCCATCGGCTGAACCTTGGCATTCTGGGGTCGTTCTCGCATTCGCTCGGTCGCCGCATGGCGGCGCAGGCTGATTGCATCATGGTGTTCGGCGCTGGCCTGAACGTGTTGACCATGAGTTTCGGCGAGACATTTCCGCCGGTGCCGTTGATCCATGTCGATGCGGTGCGCGCGCATATCGGCCGGTGGACGCCAGCGGATGTTTCGGTCGTGGGCGATGCCCGGCAGGTTGCGGAACAGTTGACAGCCGCGGTCGCCGACCGCTCCGCTGCCGACAAGCCGTTCCATTCAGCGGAGAACCTGGCGGTGATCGGGCAATTCAGCATCACCGAAGATTTCCAGCCGATGAACACAGCCCGCACTGTGGATATGCGCTCGCTGGCGGTTGCCTTGAACGACATGTTGCCGAAGCAACGCAACATGACATATGACGGCGGCAACTTCCTGGGCGTCGTGCCGTATTTCGACGTGCCCGGGCCCGGCCATTTCAAGATGGTCAGCGACTTTGCGTCCATCGGCCTCGGCTTCGGCGCGGCGATGGGCTTTGCCAAGGCCAGACCGGAGGTTCCGACCGTGCTGGTCATCGGCGACGGCGGTTTCGCCATGACCATGGGCGAACTGGAAACCGTGGTGCGCGAGGACCTGCCCCTGGTCGTCGTCTGCATGAACGACTGCGCCTATGGAGCGGAGGTTCATTTCCTGCGGATGCGGCAATTGCCGGCGCAAAAGGCATTTTTCCCGGATGTCGACTATGCGCCGATTGCCGAAGCGCTGGGCTATGAGGCGCACACCATCCGCACACTGGACCAGCTGGAGGCTCTGCGGCCCTTGCTGGAGAATCCCGAAGGCCCGATCTTCCTGGATTGCAAGATCAACGCCGATGTGGCTGCACCCTTCATGAGCGAGATCGCAGCCGCAGACGCCCGCGCCTACGGCTAACGCCGGTTAACTCTGTTTGCGGAAGGTGCTCTTCGTCCAGATCTTGCCGTCCTTCAGGCGGAAGACGTCGAGCCCTTCCACGTCCCGCTTGCTGCCGTCGGGATTGGTGCAGGTGAAGCGCCATTCGGTGACGGCCTGGTCGCCGTCGATGGTGTGGACCGGGTTGTTCCACTGTACGTCGGGCAGGTCGGCAATGACTTTCGCAAAGGCGGCCCGCACCGCCGCCTGACCTTCGAACCGCTGACCCGCCGGCTCGGGCCCACCCGAAGCGAGAAATACGCAATCATCGGTCATCCGGCTCATAACGCCGTCCAGGTCGTGGCGGTTGAAGGCTTGGGCGAAGCCTTCCAGCAATTGCCATGTGGAATCGCGGTCGGACATGGAACTGTCTCCTTCATAGGCTTGCAGGATACGTGGCGGCAGAGCGGTAGCAAACAGCCGGCATGGCCGCCAGCCGCGCCACAGTCCTCGCAAATTGCCGCTGTGGGATGCAAGCGCAAAAGTCATCGTTGACAGGGGCGGCGCTTCGCCCGAAAGCTTCGCGGAAATTCCGGTTTGTCCCACCGCGAGGGCGCGGCGGGGGCGACGGCAATGTCAAGGTGAACACAGCATGCGCAAATGGCTTTCGGGAATTGTGTCTTGCCTGGCTGTTGCAGTGGCAGCCTCGGCAAATGCTGCGGAGGAGAAGGTCCTCAACGTCTATAACTGGTCTGACTATGTCGCCGCGGATACTTTGGAGAAGTTTACGGCGGAGACCGGCATCAAGGTCAATTATGACGTCTACGATTCGAACGAGGTCCTGGAAGCCAAGCTGATGGCCGGCTCTTCCGGCTATGACGTCGTGTTCCCGTCGGCCATGCCGTTCCTCGCCCGCCAGATCAAGTCGGGCATTTACATGGATCTTGATCCGAAGAAATTACCGAACCGCAAGCTGGTGCGGGCATCGCTGTTGAAGTCGCTGACGGCGGCGGACCCCGGCAACGCACATGCGGTGCCATATACCATTTCCGGCACCGGCATTGGCTTCAATACGGCCAAGGTCGCAGCGGCGGCTCCCGGCGCGCCGACCGATAGCTGGGCGCTGATTTTCGACCCGAAATGGGCGAAATTACTGTCGGCGTGCGGTGTCTCGCTGCTGGACGACTCGGACGAGGTGTTCGCCGCTGCATTCGCCTATTTGGGCATCGACCCGGCGACCGAAAAACGCGAGGACCTGGACAAAGTCGCGGCTATGCTGGAGACGGTCCGGCCGTTCATCAAATACTTCCATTCTTCCTCTTATATCAATGACCTGGCGAATGGCGACGTGTGCGTGTCGCACGGTTGGGGCGGCGACTTGATCCAGTCCCGCGACCGCGCCGCGGAAGCGAAGAACGGCGTGACCGTCCAGGTCTACCTGCCCAAAGAGGGTGCGCTGGCGGTAATCGATACCATGGCAATCCCCAAGGACGCCAAACACCCCGACAATGCTCACGCCTTTATCAACTATATGATGCGGCCTGACGTAGTGGGCGCGATCACCAACGCCGTTGGCTATGCCAACGCCATCGAAGGTGCGGAGAAGTTTGTGGACGAAGAGCGCCTGAAAGACCCGGTGATCTATCCGACCGCCGAAACCCGCGAGCGCCTGTTCGTTGTTCCCTTGAAGTCGCCGTCCTACGACCGGATGCGGACCCGCATCTGGACGCGCGTCAAAACCGGCCAATAAGTCGGTACGCGCGGACGATGGCGAACGGAACGTCCCCGGCCAATTCCGCGCCCGGCGCGCGCCCGCCGGTCCTTAGCATTGAACGCGCCAGCCGGCGCTTTGGCGACGTGGTGGCGGTTGACCGTGTTGATCTGGCCATCGGCCAGGGCGAGTTCTTTGCACTGCTGGGGGAATCCGGCTGTGGCAAGACTACACTGTTGCGCATGATCGCAGGGTTCGAACTGCCCGATGAGGGCCGGATTCTGATCGACGGCCAGGACATGTCGCGGACACCGCCATATGATCGGCCGGTGAACATGGTGTTTCAGTCTTACGCCCTGTTTCCGCACATGACCGTCGCCCACAATGTCGGCTATGGCCTGCGCCAGGAAGGAATGGCCCGCTCGGAACGCGATGACCGTGTGGCCGAGGTATTGTCGTTGGTGGAGTTGTCGGCGCTGGCCAAGCGCAAGCCGCATCAGCTGTCCGGCGGCCAACGCCAGCGTGTCGCTCTGGCGCGGGGCCTAGCCAAACGCCCGAAAATTTTGCTGTTGGACGAGCCGCTCGGCGCTCTCGACCGCAAATTGCGCGAACGCACGCAGTTTGAGTTGATGGCCTTGCAGGCCCGCACCGGCACCACCTTCATTCTGGTCACGCACGACCAGGAGGAGGCGATGACCATGTCCAACCGCATCGCCGTGATGCGCGCTGGCCGCATCCACCAGATCGGGCCGCCAAGGCAACTTTACGAATATCCGAACTCGCGCTTCGTCGCGGATTTCATCGGCTCGGCCAACCTGCTGATGGGCGAAGTGGTGGGCATGGAAGCCGGTGTGGTGCGCGTGCGGCTGCAGTCTGGCGGACAGACGGTCGCGATCGAGGTCGAAGCGGGCGTCTCATTCCCGACCGGCCAGTCCGTCACCGTGATGGTCCGCCCGGAAAAGATGGAGGCCGGGCGGCAGGCTTTCGGCGGCCCGAACGAATTGACCGGCGAAGTGGTGGACATCGCCTATTTGGGCGACCTCTCGATCTATCATGTCGCCACCGCCGGTGGGATCAAGGTGCAGGTGGCGATGGCGAACCGTCAGCATCGGCAGGGTAAGCCGTTGGAGCGCGGTGAAGGCGTGCACCTGGCCTGGCATCCCAGTGATGCTGTGATCCTGACCGAATGAGCCGCGACAATCCCCATGCCAGCCATGCCGGCCGCCGCCTTGTGGCAGGCGTGCCGTATCTCTGGCTGCTGGTGTTCTTCCTTGCGCCGTTTGCCATTGTCTTTGGCATCTCGCTCAGCAAGGCGCGCTTTGGCGTGCCGCCGTACGAGCCCTTGCTCCAAAACGGTGAGGTCATGGCGCAATGGGGCAACTATGCCTTTCTGCTGGAAGACCCGCTTTATCTGACGGCGCTGCTGAATTCGATCCAGATTGCGACGACATCGGCGACGATCTGCCTGCTGATCGGCTATCCGATGGCGCTGGGCATTGCCCGCGCGCCGGACCGTTGGCGCTCGCCACTGTTGCTGGCGGTGATCCTGCCGTTCTGGACCTCGTTCCTGATCCGCGTCTATGCCTGGATGGGCCTGCTGAAGAACGAGGGGCTGATCAACAGCCTGTTGCTGGCTCTGGGCATTATCGACGAGCCGGTGCAGATGCTGCAGACCGGTTTTGCCGTGCATTTGGGGATCGTCTATTCGTATCTGCCATTCATGGTTCTGCCGCTGTATGCCACTCTGGAGCGGATGGACCTGAGCTTGCTGGAGGCCGCCAGCGACCTGGGCGCGCGTCCCTGGCGGGCGTTCCTGACGATTACCCTGCCGCTGTCGTTGCCCGGTGTAGTGGCGGGCTTTTTGCTGGTATTCATCCCGGCAGTGGGCGAGTTCGTCATACCGGAATTGCTGGGGTCTTCCCGCACCATCATGATCGGCAAGGTGCTTTGGACCGAGTTTTTCAATAACCGCGATTGGCCGCTCGCCTCGGCGCTGGCGGTGGCCATGCTCCTACTGATCGTCGCCCCGCTTGCCTGGTTGGAGAGCATGCGTGTCCGCCGGCGGGGCGCCGCGCGATGAGGCGCCTATCCCCATGGCTGGTCGTCGCGATGGCGCTCGGCTATCTGTTCCTTTATGCGCCCATCCTGATTCTGGTGGTGTATTCCTTCAATGAATCGAAGCTGGTAACGGTCTGGGGCGGCTTTTCGACAAAGTGGTACGGCGAGCTAGCCGCCAATGACAAATTGTTGGATGCCGCCTGGCTCAGCCTGAGGATTGCCGCAGCGTCGGCGACCGGCGCGGTGGTCTTAGGCACGCTATGCGCCATAACCTTGGTGCGCTTTGGCCGGTTTCGCGGCCGCCTGCTGTTTTCCGCCATGACCACTGCGCCGCTGGTGATGCCGGAGGTCATTACCGGCTTGTCCATGCTGTTGTTGTTCGTGGCGCTCCAGCAACTGACTGGCTGGCCTGATGGGCGCAGCGCTCTGACCATCGCGATTGCGCACATTACGTTTGCGACCGCCTATGTCTCGGTCGTGGTGCAGGCGAGGCTCGGCCAGATGGACCGGAGCCTGGAGGAGGCGGCGCTGGATTTGGGCGCCCGACCGTTGCGGGTGTTCTTCACCATCACCCTGCCGTTGATTTTGCCGTCGCTGGTCGCCGGCTGGCTGTTGGCGTTTACGTTGTCGCTGGACGACCTGGTCATCGCCAGTTTTGTGTCCGGGCCGGGCTCGACGACGCTGCCGATGGTGGTGTTTTCCAGTGTCAGGCTTGGCCTCAGCCCCGAAATCAATGCGCTGGCCACAATCTTGCTGGGCACTGTTGCGTTCTGCGTGATTATAGCCGGGATCGTCCTGTCGCGTAGGCGCGGCGAACGGGCTTGAGAGGCATTGCCGGTCGTTAGGCGGCGAACCGGTCGAGATGCTGCAACAGGTGACGGTTGCAGGCCTCGGGCTGCTCGACGATGGCGATGTGGCGCGCGTCGTCAATGATTTCGAGCCTGGCATCCGGGATCAGCGCCGCGATCTCCTCGGAGCACCGCACCGGCGTGCCTTGGTCCTGCGCCCCTGGCATCACCAGGGTCGGCATGCTGATTTCCGGCAACCGGCTGGTGACGTCGAATGCACTCATGGCATCGACGCCGCCGCGATAGCCCTTTGGCGAATTCTCCCGGACGATCTGTCCGACCCGCAGCGCTGGCTCGCTGGCTTGGAAGGCCGGCGTGAACCACCGGTCCAGGCACATGGCCACGATGGGCTCCATTCCCTCTGTTTCTGCTGTTGCCGCGGCGCGGCGGAACAGGCGGGCGCAGATCGAATAGGCCGGGTCGTCACCTTCCGGCGTATCCTCGGGCACAACGCTGGTGGTCATGCAAAGGCCGAGACTCTGCACCCGCTCTGGATAGGTCAGGCTGAACACCTGCCCGATCATGCCGCCCATGGAAATGCCGATGTAGTTGACCCGCTCGATCTCCAGTCGGTCGAGCAGTCGCGCGAGGTCGGCGGCAAAGGCCTCCATGCTGTAGGGAGGGGCGGGCACAGGGCTGCGGCCAAAGCCGCGCAGGTCGGGACGGATCAGACGGTATCGCCGGCCCAGCGCCTGGATTTGGTGCGCCCATAGCGCGTGCGACGTCGGGAAGGCGTGCACCAGCAGCACCGGCGGGCCGTTCGGGTTTCCGTCTTCGCGGTAGTGCAGGTCCAATGGCGTGGTCATTCCCCTTCCTTTCCCTCGGCTGGCTTGCGGGCGGGCGGCTGGCGATGCAGATGAACGTCACGTTGCGGAAAGGGTATCGTTATGCCGTCGGCATCGAAGCGTTCCTTGACCTGCCGCTGTAGCTCTGATGCGACCGGGCCATAGTTGAGGGTTTCAACCCACGGGCGGCAGATGAAATCGACAGAGCTGTCGGCCAAGGCATGCACCCGGATAACCGGGGCGGGGTCTTTCAGGACGAGCGGATGGCTGGCCACCACGTCTTCCAGCGCCCGTTGCGCCCGTTCGATACTGTCGCCATAGCCGATACCGAACACCAGATCGATCCGCCGGGTTTTGCTGGCATTTACGTTGGTAATGACATTGCCCCATATGGATTTGTTCGGGATGATAATGACCTGATTGTCCCCGGTTACAACGGTCGTCGACACGATCGAAACCGAGCGCACGGTGCCTGAGACCCCGCCGGCGGTGATGAAGTCGCCGACATCGAACGGACGGTTCAACATGATCATCATGCCAGACGCCAAATTTCCTAGGGAATCCTGGAGCGCAAAGGCCAAGACGAACGCCGCGCCGCCCAGCAGGGCAAACAGGGGCGTTATGTCTATTCCCAGGGCCGACAGGACGATCAGCAGCCCTATTGCGACGGTCAGCCAGTAGATGCCGCTGAGAAGGAATGCCTCCAGCACCCGCGAAAGTTGCGGGATGCGTTGAAGGCCTCGCCGGGCTGCGGATCGCACCAGCCGTGCCAGCAGCAGCAACCCTGCCAGCGCAGCGATGACAACGGCGGATTTAAACACGAACGCCAGACCGCCTTCCGCATCGGTGGTCCAATTGCGTACCTGGATCCAGAGGGAATCGAGGTCCGATGTCCGGGTTTGCTCGATCAGGATTGTGTTGGCGTAGGCGCGCGCCGTCGCAATTTCATCCTTGTTGCCGCCCTTTTTCTCCCAGCCGGAAACGGCGATGGCATAATTGCGCAGGAGGTCCCGCCGTTCTTCGATCAACGTGGCCATCATCCGACGGGCATCGGCAGCAATTGCGCCCTGGTTGTTCAAAATGGCGACCTGCGCGTCTGCAATTTCTTCGCTCTTGGCCTTCACAATGCCTTGCCAGGCTTCCGCCGCCGCCCGCGATTCCGTGACGGTCAAGGGCAGCAGGCGGATTTCCAATTCTTTGCTGGTAACGGCAGGATCGGTGATGCGGGCCGGCAGACCATCCGCAGCGGCGTTTTGAGGATCGGCAGCCGCTGTAACACCACAGCAGACGATCCAAAACAGCATGAACCCCGATAACAGCCGGGCCAGGACGTTGCGGACAGTCTGAAACCAACACAAAAGCCTGTGCCTCCAACTGGGCGAAAGGAGCTTTAAGACGAGGGGTTCGGATCGGCGTGCAGGGCCACGACGTCGCCCTCCAATTCTTTTGCCGGAGCGGGGAACATGCCCATCACAGCGACGTCGTGGCCAGCAATCATGAATTCCCGCTTGCAGCCAGAGAGGTCGGACAAGGTGCGGTAGCCATCCAGCATCGCCTTCATGTCATAGAACACGCCGAAGGGCCGCTCCTCCTCCCACTCCTGGTAGAGGTGGGCGGCATCGCTGGCCAGCACGACCGGCCCGCGCCGTGTGTTGACCCGGATCGCCATCTGGCCGCGGCAATGGCCGCCGATGTGGATCAACTCAATTCCCGGCCACGGCACGGACACATTGGCGTGCTCCACCAGCCGGCCCTCTGCCTTGAACCGCCGGATCGTGGCGCAGTCGCGCTTGCCATAGCCTTGACGGAAAAAAGGGTGGCAGGGGTCCGTGCCTTCGACGATAGGCATCATTTCGGTATCGATGTGGAAAGTGGCGTTCGTGAAGTCCTCCAGGTTGCCGACATGGTCATAGTGGGCGTGGGTGATGATCAGGTCGCTGATATTCGCCGGATCATGCCCCAGCTTGCGCATGCCATCGGGGCCGGAGAAGAACAGCCGCGAATTCAGCCGGTCGGTCAGCGCCGGCGCATAGCCGGTGTCGACGGCGATAGTCTTGCCGTGGCCTTGAATGACATAGACGTAATACGCCATGCCCGGAATCATCTGCTCGTGCGAGGCGCTCAGCATCAGGCTGCCGGCGGAAACCAGGGCGTCGCCCTGGTCGGCATAGCGGATGGCGTAGACTTCGTATTCTGGCGTGGCGGACATGGCGCGGTTGTTTCCCTGACAGACAGTTTGCATTGCCGGGGAGAATAGGCGAGCTATGCCGCCAGGAACAGAGGGCCTGTCTCAGGCCTCGCGCTTGCCGTAGGTCTTGAACTTCTCCAGCACCGCCGCCATCTGCGCGCCGTTCAGGATTGCCGGGCGCGTCACCTGCAGGCAGCGCCAGTAGGTATCGGCCAGCGTCTCGACCTCCACCGCCAGCGCCAGCGCTTTCTCCAGCGAGACATCGCAGGCGATCATGCCGTGATTGGCCAGCAGACAGGCCTTGCGCCCCTCCAGCGCCTTCAGGGCGTTGTCGGAAAGTTCCTGCGTACCGAACAGGGCATAGGGGGCGCAGCGGATCGTGTCGCCGCCCGCCACCGCCACCATGTAGTGGAAGGCCGGGATATCCTGATGCAGGCAGGCCAGCGTCGTCACCGCGCGGCCATGGGTGTGCACGACAGCGCTTAGGTCCGCCCGCGCCGCCAGGATATCGCGGTGAAAGCGCCACTCGCTGGAGGGTTTGAGCCCGTCCCGCGCCTCGTATTCCCCATCGGAGAGGCGCACGAACACCACGTCGGCGGCCTCCATTGCCTCGTACGGCATGCCGGAGGGTGTGATCAGCATGCCGTCGCCATGCCGGACGCTGGCATTGCCGCTGGTGCCTTGGTTGACGCCGAGCGCGTTCATGCGGCGGACAGTGTCCACGACCTGCTGGCGCAGCGCCGTTTCGGCTTTGGTAGGGCGCTTCATGCCGCCTTCGCGTGGTCAGGGAACAGGCCGGCCAGACCCTCGGTCGAGGCCGCGCAGACGCCGCGCTCGGTGATGAGGGCCGTCACCAGAGCCGCCGGTGTCACGTCGAAGGCGGGATTGGCGCCGGGTGTCGTCTCCGGCGTGATGCGCACGCGGGTGAGCGCGCCTTCCGGTGTCTTGCCCCACATCTCCGTCACTTCCGATTCGGCACGCTCCTCGATAGGAATGGCGAAGCCGTCGGTCAGCCTCCAGTCGATGGTCGGGCTTGGCAGGGCAACATAGAAGGGCACGTTGTGGGCGGCGGCGGCCAGCGCCTTCAGATAGGTGCCGATCTTGTTGCAGACATCGCCGTTCGCCACCGTCCGGTCGGTGCCGACAATGCAGAGATCGACCTGGCCGCGCTGCATCAGGTGACCGCCGGCATTGTCCACCACCAGCGTATGCGGCACGCCATGCCGTCCCAACTCCCAACAGGTGAGGGAGGCGCCCTGGTTGCGCGGGCGGGTCTCGTCCACCCAGACATGCACCGGAATGCCGGCGTCGTGTGCCTTATAGATGGGGGCGGTCGCCGTGCCCCAATCCACCGTCGCCAGCCAGCCGGCGTTGCAATGGGTCAGAATCTGCACGGTCTCGCCGGGCTTCCGTGCGGCGGCCTCCTCGATCAGTTTCAGGCCGTGGTCGCCGATGGCCTCGCAGATGGCGACATCCTCGTCGGCTATCTCTGCCGCACGCTTCCAGGCCGCCGCGGCGCGCTCGGCAGGCGGCAGGGCGGAGAGGCGCGCGCGCAGGTCGTCCAGGGCCCAGCGCAGGTTCACGGCGGTCGGGCGCGTGGCGTAGAGCGAGTCATAGGCGGCTGCGAGCCCGGCGTCGCTGGGGTCCTCCGCCATCGCCAGCGCCATGCCATAGGCGGCGGTGGCGCCGATCAGGGGGGCGCCGCGGACGATCATGGTCTTGATGGCCTTGGCCGCCGCCGGCATGTCGCGCAGGGTGAGTGTCTCGAACTCATGCGGCAGGCGGGTTTGGTCGATTATGCCGACCGATCCATCCGTGTTCGGCCAGATGGTGCGGAAGGGTTTGCCATCTACCAGCATCGCCGTCAGCCTCCCAGCACGCGGCCGGCGACCGCATCGAGGCTGGCAACCATCTGCGAGTCGCGAGCGTGCGGCGGCGTGATGATGGCGACGTCCAGCGCGGTGTGACAGCCGGCATGGCAGGCCTCTTGGCGCCCGGCGAGGCGGGGAATGACCTTTTGCACCAGCGTCTTGGCGCGCTCCGCATTCTCGCCCAGCACCTTGATCACCTGTTCGACCGTCACGTCGTCATGGCCATCGTGCCAGCAGTCATAGTCGGTCACCATCGCGACGGTCGCATAGCACATCTCCGCCTCGCGGGCGAGCTTGGCCTCCGGCATGTTGGTCATGCCAATGACGGAACAGCCCCAGGAGCGATAGAGCTCCGATTCGGCGCGGGTGGAGAATTGCGGGCCTTCCATGGTCAGGTAGGTGCCGCCACGCACCGCCTCGATGCCGGCGTCGCCCGCCGCCCCCTCCAGCGCATCCATCAGGCGGGAGCAGGTCGGGTCGGCCATGGAAACGTGGGCGACGCAGCCGGTTCCGAAAAAGCTCTTCACCCGGGCAAAGGTGCGGTCGATGAACTGGTCGACCAGCACGAACGTGCCTGGCGGCAGCTCCTCCTTCAGCGAGCCGACGGCAGACAGAGAGATGATCTCGGTCACGCCGCAGCGTTTGAGGACGTCGATATTGGCGCGGAAGTTCAACTCCGACGGCGGTATGCGGTGGCCGCGGCCATGGCGGGGCAGGAACACCAGCTTCTGGCCGTTCAACTCGCCATGCATGACCGCATCGGAGGCGACGCCGAACGGCGAGTGAACGCGCTGCCAGCGAACATTCTCCAGGCCGTCAATTTCGTAGATGCCGCTGCCGCCGATAACACCGATGACGGGTGGGGTGCCGGGAGGATGGATCATGGCTCCGGGTCCTTCTCTGGAAATCGCTGCTCAACATGCAAAAGGGCTGCTTGTAACAGCAGCCCTTCGCAAGATTTACGCGCTTGAGACGCAACAGGCTAGTGCAGGTCCGCCCACACCTTCTTTTTGACGAAGTACAGCAGGATGGTCAGCACAAACAGGAACAGCACGACCTTCAGGCCAGTACGCTTGCGCTCATCCATGTGCGGTTCGGCGGCGTACATCAGGAAGGTGGTGATGTCGTGCGCCATCTGCTCCACGGTTGCCTTGGTGCCATCGGAGAACTCAACAGCACCTTCCGACAGGGGTGGGGCCATGGCGATCTGATGGCCTTCGAAGGCGGCATTGTAATACATGCCTTCGCTGACCGTCATACCTGCCGGCGGTTCGTGATAGCCGGTCAGCAGCGCATAGAGGTAGTTCGGACCGTTCGCACGGGCCTTGGCGATCAAGGACAGGTCCGGCGGTAGGGCGCCATTGTTGGATGCACGGGCTGCCTGGGGATTGGCGAACGGTGCAGGGAAACGATCGGACGGCAGGCGGGGCCGCATTACGGTTTCACCGTCGCCATTGATCGTCGCGATCTCTGCCTCGCTGGCCAACACCTTGATGGTGTGTTCCGGGATGCCGATGCCTTCCAGGTTGCGGAAGGACACCAGGTTCATGGAGTGGCAACCGGCGCAAACACTGCGGTACACCTGATATCCACGCTGCGCAGCCGCATGGTCGATGGTGCCGAAGATCCCGCTGAACGACCAATCCTGGCTCTCGTAATGGATGCCGCTGCCGGCCGCGTGAGCGGACGATGCAGAGACGGCGATGGTGGCGGCGGCGACCGCCGCTTTTGCAAGACGAAGGATACGCATCAGGCCTTCTCCATCGGCTTGGCAGCGGCAGCCGCAGCGGCACCTGTACCGCCGCCCAGGACGGCTTCAGCGATACTGGCAGGCGGTTGTTTTGGTCGTTCGAACAGCCCCAGATAGGGGATGATCACCAGGAAGTGCAGGAAGTAGTAGATGGTCGCCAGGCGGCTCCACACCACAAACTGCAGACCCATCCAGACGTCGTCCGGTGCATTCGCACCGCACCAGCCGAGCAGGACGGCATCGACCGCCAACACCCAGAAGAACCACTTGCTGATCGGACGGAAGCGCATGGAACGCACCGGCGAGCGGTCGAGCCAGGGCAGGATGAACAGCACGGCGATGGCGGCGAACATCGCCAACACGCCGAACAGCTTGTCCGGCACGGCGCGCAGGATCGCGTAGAACGGCAGGAAGTACCATTCCGGCACGATGTGCGGCGGCGTCTGCAGCGGGTTCGCCTCGATATAGTTATCGGGGTGGCCCATGTAATCCGGTGCGAAGAACACGACCGCAGCGAAAATCGTCATGAACGCGCCCAGGCCCAGATAATCCTTCACCGTGTAGTACGGATGGAAGGGGATCGAGTCCTGCGGGCCCTTTGTGTCGATGCCCAGCGGGTTGTTCGAGCCATTCTTGTGCAGCGCCACGATGTGCAGGAACACAACGCCGAAAATCACGAACGGCAGCAGGAAGTGCAGGGCGAAGAAGCGGTTCAGCGTCGGGTTATCGACGGAGAAGCCACCCCAGAGCCAGACCACCACGCTCTCACCCACCAGCGGAATGGCGGAGAACAGGTTGGTGATAACCTTGGCGCCCCAGAAGCTCATCTGGCCCCAAGGCAGCACATAGCCCATGAACGCAGTCGCCATCATCAACAGCAGGATGACAACGCCCAGGATCCACAGTATCTCGCGCGGTGACTTGTAGGAGCCGTAATAGAGCCCGCGGAAGATGTGGATATAGACGACGATGAAGAAGAAGCTGGCGCCGTTCATATGCACGAACCGGATGGCCCAGCCGAAATTCACGTCGCGCATAATGCGCTAAACGCTGGCAAAAGCCATGTCGACGTGCGGCGTGTAGTGCATTGCCAGCACAAGGCCGGTCGCAATCATCAACACCAGACAGAAACCGGCAAGCGAGCCGAAGTTCCACCAGTAGTTCAGGTTGCGTGGGCAGGGGTAATCGACCGTCGCATGATTCATCATCGATACGAGCGGCAGACGATCATCGACCCACTTCAACAGTGGGTTGGTGATCGGCGTATGCGGAGTGTTTTGATCAGCCATGGCGCTTATCCGATCTTGATCAGCGTATCGGCGACGAAATCATAGGGCGGCACAGGCAGGTTGTTCGGCGCCGGGCCTTTGCGGATACGACCGGAGGAGTCGTAGTGCGAGCCGTGGCAGGGGCAGAACCAACCGTCATAGTCACCTTTCTTGTCGGTGACTTTCTGGCCCAGTGGGATACAGCCCAGGTGGGTGCAAACACCGACCAGCACCAGCCATTCGGCCTTCTTTACGCGATCGCTATCGGCCTGCGGGTCCGGCAGATCGCCGAGCGCAACGCTGGTTGCCTCCTCGATCTCCTTCGCAGTCCGATGCCGGATAAACACCGGCGTGCCGCGCCACATGATCGTGATCGCCTGACCCTCTGCAATAGGGTCCAGGTCAACCTCAACCGAAGACACCGCCAGCGCGTCGGCTGCCGGGTTCAGCGAGTCGATCAGCGGCCATACCGCAGCACCTACGGCCACCGCGCCCATAGCGGCAGTGGTCATCATCAAAAAATCGCGTCGGGTCTCACCATCACCATGATGGTCCGCTCCGTGCATGGCGTCCGCCATCCTCACTCCTTCCCCAGTTCAACAAGGGCCCTATAGGGATAAAACCGTCTAGCCGACTTCTGGCCGTCACTCAAATCAGCGCCCGGTCGCAAGCGTCAATCCGCCACACAGTATTGCAATCTTTGCCGTGCTCCGAACCACAGTCATGAAAGACCACGGATTTTTTCTCAACGGTGCATCTGTCATAGCCGATCCGTCGGGTGTTCTATGGTGGCCGGGCCATCGCACGCTGATTGTGGCAGACCTGCACCTTGAAAAGGCGTCTGCCTATGCAGCGGGTGGGATCCTTTTGCCGCCGTACGATAGTCTGGCGACGGTGGAACGTCTGGCGGATGTTATACGACGACTGCGACCATCGCACGTTCTGGCGTTGGGCGATAGCTTTCATGACGCGGAAGCGGCCGATCGGCTTGATCCGAGTGTCGCACGTGCGTTGCGGGCGCAAGTCTCGGCGCTGGACCGCTGGACATGGATCGCCGGCAATCATGATCCGGTCCCGCCGGAAGGGTTCGGCGGATCGGTTGCCAGTGAGGTGGAGATCGGGCCGTTGCGTTTCCGGCACGAGCCGATCGTTTCGGCAACGGGCGAGGTTGCTGGGCATCTGCATCCGAAGATCCGAATTTCCACACGGGCCCGGCGGATTGGCGCACGGTGTTTCATTACCGACGGCCAGCGCATCGTGCTGCCGGCCTTTGGCGCGCTGACTGGAGGGCTGGATATCGGCGATACCGCATTTCGGCGGTTGTTTCCCGGGGCGGCCGTCGCATTGGCGCTGGGGCCCGAGCGGGTGCACGCTATCCGGGTCGGCAACGGGCGTCCGGGTTGAAAGACCTGACCGCCCATCAGTCGCCCCAGAAGCATAGCCGCCGCTGTCGCAAGTCGATACAATGCCATGACTAACGGGCAATTGCGGGAGACTAGGCGATGTCACTTTTGCAAGGATTACTGAAACTGATCTGTGGCGACGCGCAGGCGTCTTCTGTCGGTTCGCCGCCGCCACCGCCCAAAACAGCGCCGCCGCCAGCGCAGACGCCAATCCTGGACCAGATCAAGGGCATTGCGGCGGCAGGTGGTGACCCGCGCGCTATTGTCGGCAAGCAGATGCTGTTCGTGCGCAGCCAGATTCGCGACAACCCGGCGGCGTTTTTCGCCGAATTACGCGATCACAGTCCGATCCTCAATATCGGCCCGTTCTGGCTGGTGTCTCGGTTCCGCGATGTCGAGGAGATTCTGCACCGGGAGACTGTATTCGGCGTGCCCTATCTGCCGAATATGACCGGGGTCATCGGGCCTTTCATCCTTAGCCAGGATATCACGCCGCAATACGACCACGATATTTCGGCGATGCGTCTTGCCATCCGCCGGGATGACCTGCCGCGCATCCAGCAAATCGTATCCAGCCATGCCAACCGAATCGTGGCGCAGCTTGCGGCCACGGGCGAGCCGTTCGATATCGTCCAGAACCTCACCCGTGTCGTGCCCTTGCGTGTCGCCTCCGAATATTTCGGTTTCGAGGCACCGGACGCCGACATGATGCGCTGGGCCAGGGCTGGCTTTGAAGAATTCTTCGTCAATCTGGACAAAGTTCAGGGCGTGCGCGACGCCGCCGTGACGGCAGGGGCGGAGATGCATGCCAGCCTGACCGCACAAATGGCGGCCCGGCGCGCAGCGGGAGACCAGCGCGACGACGTGTTTGGCCGGCTCTTGGCGCAACAATGCGCCGGCGACAAGCTGGGCTTCGACGACGAAGGCGTCATGCGCACGCTGATGGGGTGTCTCATCGGCATGGACGAGACCACGAACCAGGCCTGCAACTATGCCTTGCTTGGCATGTTCCACCGTCCCGAATTGCTGGCGGCGGCGCAGGCTGCGGCCAAGGCCAGCGATGATGCGGCCTTGGCTGCCATCGTGTTCGAAACTTTGCGCTTCCGGCCGATCAATCCGCTGGTCATTCGCCAGGTCAAGCAGGATTACCGGCTGGGCGCGGGCGAGCCGCATGCGACGGTGATCCCGAAAGGCGGGATCGTCTTTAATCTGACCGCCTCCGCTATGCTGGACGAACGGGTGGTGGAGAAGCCGACTGAGTTCAATCCGCGCCGGCCTGCCAGCCATTACCTGCACTTCGGCACTGGCCACCACACCTGTTTCGGCGCCTATATCAGCCAGATCCAAATCCCGCAGATTCTGAAACCCTTGCTGGCGCGCGATGGCCTGCGCATCGCGGCGCCACCGGAATTCGCCGGCGAAATTAAAGCATTTCCGGAAAAGGTGGTGGTCGCCGTGGCCCCGGAAGCCAAGATCGACCCGCCACCTTAAGGCGGGCGCTGGTTAAAGCGTCTTCAGATATTCGAGCAACGCCGCCTTTTGATCGTCCGGCAAATCGGTTCCGAACAGGTGCCCGCCATTGCCGTTGCCGGTCTTGGTCGTATCGACGGTATACTTGACCTTGTCCGCGGGCAGATCGGTGACGAAGCCGACTTTGGCGGGGTCATAGTCGCGGTGGCCCAGCGGAAAGGTCTTGGGGCGCTCCGCCGGCGGCTTCAGCAGATCGGCCAGGGTTGGCACCGAACCGTTGTGCAGGTAGGGGGCGGCGGCCCAGACGCCATGCAGCGGGCGGGCGGCATAGGGCTTGCCGTCGGCCAACACGGTGTCGCGCCAATAGATCTTGCCGCGCCGCGCCGTATCTTCGAACTGCAACACCTCTTCCGGCGTGACCTTGTCGGCGGCGTAGGCCTTGGCCTTGACCGCGTTGACGGCGGTGGCCACCACTTCGGCGAAGGCATAGCCCTCGAACGGTTTGCCGGCCTCCACTCCCTTACAGTTTTGCAGGATGGTGGCTTCTTCGGCGGAATAGGCGCGCTTTTTCACCGGCAGGTCCGCGGGATTTGGCACAGGACAGGCAACGGTCAGCGCCGCGCCGGGGTCGGTGCCCACCTGCTCCAGGCTAAAGGAGCGCAGGTTCAGCAGGCCGTTGGCCTCATAATCCTGCGGGCCGTAATGGTGACAGCCCGCACAATTGGCCGCGAATACGGCCTCGCCGACCAGAACCAACTTCTCATCGACCGGGCCGAACAACCTGGCCGGCCAGATCGGCGGCGAGATATAGTAGGATAGCTGCTCCAGCTTGTGCATGTTGCGCGCCGGAATCGAACTGGTGAAGCGCGCGTCGCCGAATTCCTTCGCCAGCTTCACCGTCGCGCCGGCGCCCATGGTTTCGGTGAAGTTGCGCTCCATCACGGAATTGGTGTTCAGGGTCCATTCGACCCAGCGGTAGTTGCTGAAGCTCCAGACCGGCGGGAATTTCGAGGGCGCGTTCAGTTCGACCCGATTATCCTCGCTCAACTGCGCCAGGATGAAGTTGCGGGTGCCGTTGAAGGCGTCCAGCCGGCCGAAGCCCGATGTGCATTGCGCGTTCGGTCCCTGGCATTCCGGCTTGGCGTTGCGGATTTCGACCGCCTTCTGAATGACCTTGGCGAGGCTGAGGCGTGCCTTGATCGCGTCCCAATGCGTGACCAGGCCGACCGCCTGACCCAACAGGATCGCCGGTCGTATGATGGGAGCGAATAGGCCGTATTCGCCATAGGCTTGGGCAAACAGGCGCTCGGCGAATTGACGCCGCATCTCGCTATCGGTTTCCAGCGCCTTGGCGGCGCCGACCATATCGGCGTAAAAGGCCTGCATGTCGAACATGTTCGGCGCGCCATCCACACGGACGCCCTTGCCTTTGTAGCGGAATTCGCCGGTGTGGCAGGCAGCGCAGGTGATGCCGACCAGTTCCAGCCCAGCGGTGAAATCGGTCTTGGCAACGGTCAGCCCGACGGCAAGGCCATCGGTGCGGTCCGGGTCTGGCATCAGGCCGAACCGTTCCAGGTCCTGCATAAAGGGCTTGCCGGTCTTGGGATCGGTCAGCGCACGCAGGAAGCGGATCGGGAAAATCTCGGAACCCTGGCTGGTGTGGTAGAACTCGGCCTTGCGGACGCTATCAAGACCGTTGGAATAGGCGAGGTCCAGGACCTTGGTATCCGCTTGATCGTAGACGACCGCCGCATCCTCGCCCGGCCAGAAATACAGGGCGGCGCCAATGTAGAGAACGACCAAGAGCGCGAACAGCTTCAGCGCTAAACGTACCAATCCCATGCCAGTATCCTCCGCGAAGGTCCATCCCCATCAAGCTTTGACGCGGGTATGGTACGCGGAATTCTCCGACTGCTCTAGGTGTTGTTTGCCCCCCGGCACCTACACAGCGATGCGCGGGGGGCTGCTTTCGGCTCAGATATAATGTTTCGGGATCAGGCGGTTATTCCGGGCGTCGCGCGCCAGATCCTCGCGGAAGTCGGGGTGGGCGATGGAGATCAGCAGTTTCGCCCGCTCCGCCGCCGATTGGCCCTTCAGGTTCACGATGCCGTACTCTGTCACTACATACATCATGTCCGACCGCGGGGCGGTGACGATATTGCCCTCCGTCAGGTTCAATGCGATGCGGCTTTCGCGCTTGCCGTGGCGTTCGTAGGTGGACGACAGGCAGATAAACGACTTGCCGCCCTCGGAGGCATACGCCGCGCGCACGAACTGCAATTGCCCGCCGGTGCCACTGATGTGCCGGTGCCCGGCGGTCTCGGATGCGGCCTGGCCTTTCAGGTCGATCTGCGTCGTGTTGTTGATCGCTACCGTCTTGTTGTTGCGCATGACGTTGTGCGGCAGGTTGGTGTATTCGACGGGGGCGCAAAGGAAATCCGGGTTGCGGTCGATGGTGTCGTAGAGATATTGCGAGCCGAGAGCGAAGGTGTAGACGCTTTTGCCGACATCCAGTTGCTTGTGCTGGCCGGTCACCTTGCCGGCTTTGTAGAGGTCGATGATGCCGTCCGTCAGCATTTCGGTCTGGACGCCGAACTCGCCGGCGTCGCTGTGCTGCAACAATGAGCATACGGCATTCGGCATGCCGCCGATGCCGATTTGCAGGCAGGACCCGCTTTCGATTTCCGCGGCGATCAGTTTGCCGACGGCCTTGTCGACTTCGGACGGCGGCGCGCTGGGCAATTGTGGGCAGGCGAGGTCATTGCCTTCGATGATGTAGTCGATTTCGCCATGGTGAATGCAGCAGTGCTCGCCATAGGCATAGGGAAGCTTGTCGCAGATTTCGACCACGACGATGCGGGCCCGTTCGATCACGGCGCGGTGCCATAACAGGCTGCCGCCGAGGTTGTAGTTGCCGTTTTCATCCGCAGGGCGCACCTTCATCACCGCGACGTCGACCGGGTCGTTAAAGCGGCGGTAATAGTCTGGAATCTCGCCCAGATTCACCGGAATGTAGTGTGCAATGCCGGCGTCGTGCTTGGCCCGGTCATAGCCGCCGAAATGCCAGCTGAACCAGAAGAAATGCTTGCCTTCCGGGTCTGCCTCCAACACCGCGCGTGGCCGCATGGCGATACAGGAACGGAACTTCACCTGTTGCAGTTCTTCCTTGCGCGCCGCCAAGGCCGTGTCGAACAAGTCGGGTTGAACCAGCGTGGTGCCATAGTCGATCCAGTCGCCGGACTTGACCAGTTTAGCCGCGTCCGACGCGGAGATGACTTTCGGCGACTTGTTGCCGGGATTGATGCGCATTGCGATGTCCTTTGACCCAAGCGCCGAACGGCGCGGTCAATAGCAGTATTCGGCGAGAGATATCATCGTACGCCCAGCCGGCGCAGCAGGGCAACCGGCTGATGCATACCGTCGGCACAGCTGGCCGCGGCCGGGCGTACGCCGCCAGAGGCGGGCGTTACCGCTCGATCAGGCCTGCCTCGCAGGCTTTGATCTGCAATGCCAGATATTTCGAGTAAATCCGGCATTGTGCCAGGCTGCCGGCGGTGAACCAAAGCCCCGGCTGCGGCGTACGCTGCCACATGTTGCGCAGTTCCTGACCGTCGCCATAGCCCCAAACCGGGCCGGCGCGGTCGGCGATCGCATCGCCCATGAACATGCGCACGGTGTCCTGCAAATTCTTGTAGCCGGTGGCGGTGACCAGCAGGTCGGCCTCGATCACGCTGCCGTCCTTCATCTTCATGCCCTCAGCCACGAAGGTATCCATGTCATCGTAGTGGGCCAGCTTGATACGGCCGTCGATAATCATGTCGGATGCGCCAACGTTGAAGTAATAGCCGCCGCCATGGCGCAGATACATCATCTGGAAGCCGGTGCGGTCTTCGCCGCCATCGTCCAGCTTGAAGCCGACGCCGTCCAGCCCGGCCAGCAGGTCCTTGTCTTCCTCCAGCATGGATTTGGTGACCAGTTGAAAGGACTTGACCAAAACCGGATAGGGGCTGGCGGTGGCGAGCAAGTCATTGTCGCGTACCGGCGGTCCCTCGAAATAGGCGGCATAGACCCGTTGCGCCTGTTTCAGGCTGACGACGTGGGTCGGGCTGCGCTGCACCAATGTTACGTCTGCGCCGCAGGTGGTGAGTTCCTGGGCGACATCATGGCCGCTGGTGCCGGTGCCGACGACGATGGCCTTTTTGCCTTCCCATTCCTTGCCCGTCTTATAGGCGCCGGAATGCATGATCTTGCCCTGGAACTCATCCATTCCCGGCAGGTTTGGCATGATGGGGATGGCGGAAACGCCGGTCGCATAGATCACGTGCCGTGGCTTCACTACGCGCTCGCTGCCATCCACGACGTTGCGGAGGGTAATGGTCCAAACCTTTTCCGCCTCGTCCCACGATCCGCTGACCATCTCGGTCGAGGTCCAGACGTTCAATTCCATCGCCTCGGCATAGGACTCGAACCAGTTAGCCAACTTGTCCTTGGGGATATAGACCGGCCAGTTCGGCGGAAACGGCATATAGGGCAGGTCGTTCACCCAGACCTCGTTATGGAGGGTCAGGGAATGGTAGCGGTGACGCCAGTTGTCGCCGATCCGGGCGAACCGGTCCACCAGCAGGGTATCGACGCCCAGCACAGTCAACCGCGCCGAAACCGTCAGGCCGGCCTGGCCGGCGCCGATCACCAGTACTGCGGGCTCTCGGTCGGTGTATTTGCGCGCTTTGTTCCGCAAATCGAGCCAGTTGTCCGCCCCGTATTGGCGGGCGTATTCCTGGCCGCCGGGCCGGCGCTCGCCGATCAGTTCCTCATGACCGCGGATTTCGTCGAGCGCCGTCGCCATGATCCAGGCCTTGCTTTGGCTTGGCTGGTCTGGATCGGGGACCAGGCGCAGAATGCCGTCCGCCTTTCCGACGGACGTGTCGAAGCCGACAATCGCCTCGATACAGTCGCGGCCGGCGCGGTTGACGATGCGCGGCGGCGTCCGGTGGTGCGGGATATGCAGGTTTCGCGGCTGCACCTTGGCGAGCGTTCGCCGCAGCAAGCCTTCGATCTCGCCAGCGCCGTTGGCGGTTTCAATGTTCCAGGTAAACGCCAGAATATCGCGCCAGTGGCCGTCCGGCAAAAACAGGCCGACAGCAGCATCGATATCGTTTGCGGAGACGGCGGCTTCGAACGCGTCCAGCCAGCGTTGCGTTGTTTCAACTGGGTTCATTTGCGAGACGAGCGCATCCATGTCTGGCACTCCTATTGAGGCTTCGGGTTCGGTTCGGGACCGCAAGGTCGGCGTTCGGCAGCTTACGATCGAGATACGCGGACGCAAGTGCTAGCCCGGTGTCGCAGTGGCGATATGAGCCGCGCTCGTTCAGGTTTCAAAGCGTTCCTTGAATTGGCGCAAGGCGTCCAGGTGTTGCTGCCAGTCGCGGTAGCCCTGGCTGATTGTCTGCACGCTGATGTGGGTCGCGCCCAACGCCTGCCAGCGCTCGGCATCGCGCAGCCATTGGTCGGCATCGGTGCCGGACAGATAGACCGTCGCATCGATGCCAAAGCGCGTCGGGTCGCGTCCGAACCGGTCCAGGTATCCGAATACGCGCTCCATGCGACGCTCGGTGTTGTCGTCCATAGGCATGCGCGGGAAAAAGCCATCCATGATCCGGCAGACGCGCTCGACTGCAACCGGTCGGAATGCGCCGCCCCAGATCGGGATTGGGCGCTGCACGGGCAGCGGGTTGATGCCTGCGTCGCGGATCAGGTGGTCGTTTCCTTCGAAAGTGACCAACTCGTTCTGCCAGAGCGCCCGGAGTACTTGGACCTGCTCTTCGAGGCGCCGGCCGCGGGTGGCGAAGTCGGCGTTCAATGCCTCGTATTCCAGGGCGTTCCAGCCGATGCCGACGCCAAGGCGCAGCCTGCCGCCACTGAGGACATCGACCTCCGCCGCCTGTTTGGCGACCAACGCAGTTTGCCGTTGCGGCAGGATCACGATCCCCGTCACCAGTTCCAGCCGTTGGGTCATGGCGCTGAGGAAGCCCATCAGCACCATGGGCTCATGGAATTTGTGGGCGTGGTCGTAGGGGCCGTCCCAATCAGGCCGGGTGGTGCGGCCGGCGCCCAGCACATGGTCGAACAGCAGCAGGTGGTTGTAGCCGAGGCCTTCGACCGTCTGGGCATAGTCCCGGATGACGGCCGGATCGGCCGCGATTTCGGGCGCGGGAAAGACAACGCCGACTTTCATGACTCAGATACTCCGTCCTGCATCCGCCCAGAACGGCTCGCGCAGTTTTCGTTTGAAGATTTTGCCGGAATCCTCCCGCGGCAGGCTTTTAGAAAATTCGACCCGCTTCGGCACTTTAAATCCCGCCATGTTGGCCCGGGAGAAGGCGCGGACATCCTCTTGCGTCAACGCTATGCCGTCGTCGGGCTCGATATAGGCGCAGAGCGATTCCCCGAACTCCTCATCCGGAATACCGAATACGGCGCAATCGCGGACGCCCGGCATCTGTAGCAGCACCGCCTCGATCTCCGCCGGGTAGATGTTGACGCCGCCGGATATCACCATGTCTTTCTTGCGGTCGCGCAGGAACAGGTAGCCGTCGTCGTCGATCAAGCCCATGTCGCCGGAGGTGATCAGCCCGGACCGTTCGATCTCATCCCGTTCGGACTGGCGGCCATGGTAGGTAAAATCTGCTGTGCCCAGGATGCGGGTGTAAATGGTGCCGACTTGGTTCGGACCCAGTTCCCGCCCTTCGTCATCGAAAATTTTGACAACGGCTCCGGGTATCGCTCGGCCAACGGTGCCGGGCTTGGCCAGGGCTTCCGCTGACGTATGGAAATTGGTGCCGCCGGCCTCCGTCGAGCCGTAATACTCGTTAATCACCGGACCCCACCAGCGGATCATTTCGCGTTTGATGAAAGGTGGGCAGGGGGCGGCGGCATGCACAACAAAGCGCAGCGACGAGAGATCGTATTTGCTCTGCACCTCTTCCGGCAGCTTCAGCAAGCGGACGAACATGGTTGGCACCATGTGGATATGGGTCAGGCGGTGCCGTTCGATCAAAGCCAACAGGCCTTCAGTGCTGAAGCGCGGCTGTAGCACGACCAGGCCGCCGAACCGCGCCGCCAGCATGGCATAGCCGTTCGGCGCGGTGTGGTACATCGGGCCGGTCACCACGGTGCGGACCGGCGTTTCCGGTTTCAGGTCAAAGACGGTGGCGGCCATGGCCAGACTGTTCGCCAGCATCTCCGCCGTTTGCGGCTCCTTGCGTACGCCCTTCGGCCTGCCGGTGGTGCCGGAGGTGTAGATCATGCTGCCGCGTTGCGCCGCCGGCTCGCCCTGCCAGGGTGTTTGCGACTCGCGCCAGTCGTCCCAGTCCGTCATGCCGCGGGGGACAGTCGCTGCCTCCGGCGTCAGGCCATAGGCGTCGATGATCTCGGGCGGCGTCGCCACCACGATCAGCGCGCAGCCATCCGGCACGGCATCCCGCAATTGCGGCAGCAGGTCGGCGTGGACGACGACCGCTTTGGCGGCGCAATCGCGCAGTACGTAACCGGCTTCGTCCGGCGTGTAGTGCCAGTTCACCGGCACCGGGTAAGCGCCCAGCAACCCCGCCGCGAAACTGGCTTCGAAAAAGGCGAAATCGTTGCGCAAGAATAGAGCGACAGAGTCGTTTGCGCCGATGCCCAATGCTGCAAAACCCTGCGCAATCAATAAAGCGCGCCGGTTCAGCTCTTCGGTGGACATATGGCGGCTGCCGGAGATGATGCCGCCATCTGGCGCAGGCTCGGACATGGTCGGGAACCTTCGGATATTGTGGTCGGTGGCCGGAGCCAACGAGCTTGCCAGAGCGGCGGCCGATTGGCCAGCGTCGCAGGTCGGTTGCGTGGCGGTATCGATTTGCCTAGATAAAGCGTTTCGAATTCCGCCAACCCAAGGCTCTTCCCATGCGTGCCGAAACCCAAACGATCGTCGACAATATCCGCGATGCGCTCTCTATCCTGCGGAGGCATCTTTGACTGGGATAATGCCCTCGAACGAATTTCGGAGCTGAACGCCCTGGCGGAAGACCCGGAGCTTTGGAACAAGCCGGACAATGCGCAAAAGCTGATGCGGGAGCGCACGCGGCTGACCGATGCGATCGACCGCTACCGCGCTCTTGAAAATGCCTTGGACGATGCTGTCGGTCTGATTGAGATGGCCGAGGATGAAGGCGACCAGGAGATGCTGGCGGAGGCGGAGGCCGACCTGGCGGCGCTTCAGGAAAAGACAGAGGCAGCCCGGCTGGAATCCCTGCTGTCCGGCGAAGCCGACGCCAATGACGCCTACCTGGAAATTCACGCTGGCGCGGGTGGCACCGAGGCTCAGGACTGGGCGCAGATGCTGGTGCGCATGTACACCCGCTGGGCGGAGAAAGCCGGCTATAAGGTCGAATTGCTGGAGGAGTCGCCGGGTGAAGAAGCCGGCATCAAGTCGGTCACCCTGAAAATCAGCGGCGACAACGCCTATGGCTGGCTCAAGACCGAGAGCGGCGTGCACCGGCTGGTGCGGATTTCGCCGTTCGACAGCCAGGCGCGGCGGCACACCAGCTTTTCCAGCGCCTGGGTTTATCCGGTGATCGATGATTCCATTGAGATCGAGATCGAAGACAAAGACCTGCGGATCGACACGTACCGCGCATCCGGTGCCGGCGGCCAGCACATCAACAAGACCGAATCGGCGATTCGCATTACGCACGAGCCGACCGGGATTGTGGTGCAGTGCCAGAATGACCGTTCGCAGCACCGCAACCGGGCGACGGCTATGGAGATGTTGAAGGCGCGGCTCTATGAGTTGGAGTTAAAGGCCCGCGAGGATGCGTCGTCCGAGGTGGAGGCCGGCAAGTCCGACATTGGCTGGGGACACCAAATTCGCAGCTACGTCCTCCAGCCCTACCAGATGATCAAGGACCTGCGCACCGGCGTCGAGACCGGCAATAGCCAGGCGGTGTTAGATGGCGATATCGACCAATTTCTGGCGGCCTCGCTGGCAGCGAAGGCCGGGACCAAGCGCGCGGGCGTGGAATAGGCCGTGCGGCCTGCCGGCTAGGGCGTAGCGCTGTCGAAAATTGCCCGCAGTCCTTCGCGATAGGTCGGATAGGCCAATTCGACGCCCAATTCCCGTTTGATTCTGCCGTTCGCCACCCGACGGTTGTCGGCGTAAAAGCTGCGCGCCATCGGGGAAAGGTCGGCAGTTTCAAAGGGCACAATCGGCGGCGGTGGGATGTCCAGCAATGCGGCTGCATAGGATAGTACATCGGCTGTCGGCGCCGGCTCGTCATCGGCGCAGTTAAATACCGGCCCGGCCGCCGGCCGCGCCATCCCGGCGCGGACAATGCGGACGATGTCGTCGACGTGGATGCGCCCCATGGCGTGACCGGCCTTCAGGATGCTTTGCGCACCCGGAAGCTGCACCCGCTCCAACGCGCTGCGGCCGGGGCCATAAATGCCAGCCAGGCGGAACACTTGCACCGGCTTGCCAGCGTGTTCGGCCCAACTTAGCCATGCCTGCTCTGCCTTGACCCGGCGTGCGGAACGGTCGGCAGTCGGCGCTGGTGGCGTCGTCTCATCGACCCACGCGCCGTCGTGATTGCCATAGACGCCGGTGGTAGAGAGATAGCCGACCCATTCGAGGCTTGCCGACGCAGCCAGGGCATCCGCGTGCAGGCGCAAAGCCGGATCACCATCGGCGTCGGGCGGAATCGAGGCTATGACATGGGTAACGCCGGCGAAAGTTGCCGGCGGCAGCGGCAACGAGCCGTCAAAGGCCAGTATTCCGGGCGAGGGCGTGCGGCTGGTGCCGGTGACGCGCCAACCGTCCGCCTCCAGTGCCGCGCGCAGCCGCTTGCCGGTAAAGCCCTCGCCAAAGATCAATGCGTGCGGTTCGGATCGCGGCATTCAGGCCAACCGCATATCGGCCCAGACTGGCGCGTGGTCGCTGGGCTTGTCCCAACCGCGGGCCTCGCGGTGGACGCCAGCGCCGACCAGCGCGTCCTTCAATGGCGGAGTGACCCAGATATGATCCAGCCGCCGGCCTTTGTCCGCAGCACTCCAGTCTTTCGCGCGGTACGACCACCAAGTGTAGAGATTCTGCTCCGGCGGAATGAAGTGGCGCACCGCATCGTGCCAATCCAGCGCGGCCTGAGTGCCATTCAGGCCATCGACCTCAATCGGTGTGTGCGAGACAACCTTCAGCATTTGCTTGTGCGACCAGACATCGGTCTCCAGCGGTGCAATATTGAGGTCGCCCACTTTGATCGCCTTTAATCCCGGTTCTGCCTGGCGGGCGGTCCACCAATCGGTCAGTTCCTCGAGGAAATCCAGCTTGTGGCCGAACTTGTCGTTGGCCTCGCGGTCGGGGATGTCGCCGCCGGCGGGGATGTAGAAATTGTGCAGTTCCGTGCCATCCGCCAGTTGCGCCATAATATGGCGGCCATCCTCTTTACCGCAAAAGCTGCGGGCGTCAGTCGCCAGGAAGGGCTGGCGTGCGATGGTGGCGACGCCGTGCAGGCCCTTGATCCCGTTCAGCGCCTGGTGCGGGAAACCGGCCTCAGCCAAGGCATCGGCCGGGAATTGCTCGTTCAGGCATTTGATCTCCTGGAGGCAGATCACATCCGGCTGCAATGCGTCGATCATTTGCAGGACAAGCGGCAGGCGCAGGCGCACCGAGTTGATATTCCAGGTGACGATGCGGGTCGGTTTGGCGGCCATGTCGGGCTCTTTTGCTGGCTTCAGGCTAGGGAATTGGCGTTCGCGACATGCGCTAACAGGTGTTGCAGGCATTCGTCCGGCCGTTCGAACAGCATCATATGGCTGGTGCCGGACAAGTGGACCAGCTTGGCGTTCGGCACGCGCTTTGACACCAGCCACTGCATGCGCGCGGCCCAACTGGGCGGGCCGCCGGCCTCCGGCGGGTCGCTGGCGACGAACATGGTCGGGCAGCGGAAGCGGTCGGCAAAGCGGAATGTGGAGGAATTCAGTGTCATGCGATAGCCGGCCGCCTCAACCGCGGGATCGCAGGCAAGTTCATAGCCCTGGCCATCGGCGTTGCTCCGCAGCGTCGCGCGGGTGTGGGCGGCCATCATTGTCCGGTCCCAGGCGGCGTAATGTTTGTTGCCATCGAGACGGTCATAGAAGGCCTCAGGGCTATCCCATTCGCGCCGCCGCCGCTCGGCCCCGCCAATCAACCCAAACGACAGTTCGGCAGACACCGCGTGCTCGGGCAGGTCCGGCGTCGGGGAAATCGGCGGTTCGAACAGGCTGGCGCTGGCGAACGGCATTTGATCATGCACTGCTCCCAGCCGGATGGCGGCGAGGCCGGAATACGAGTGCGCCGCAAAGTGCAGCGGCGTCGTTTGCCCGATATGCTGGCGCACGGCCGTCACCACGCGGGCCAGGTCGTCGGCCAGCACATCGACGTGGGTGCTGCGCGCCAACGGCTCCGGCGGGCGCGCCGAGCCGCCGTGCCCGCGGGAGTCGTAGGCGAATACAGGCATGTGCTGGGCGATGCGTTGCAGCCAGGGCAGATAGCTGCCGGCGGCAAAGCCATTGGCATGGCCGAACAGCAGCGCCGGTCCTTCGATTGTCGGGCCGTGCAGGCGGTACAGCCGCAAAGCCGTGCCATCGCTGCCGCCGACCCGTTCCGAAGCGGCTGCGGTTTCGGGTATAGAGGGGGGAATCATCAAGCCGCTATGCTGCCTTGCGCTTTTCACCGCGGGCGTGGGCCTGCACGGCTTCACCAAACAGGGCGAACAAGTCGTGACTGAGGCGATCTTCCAGATACAACGCCTCCGGATGCCACTGCACGCCCAGCACATAGCCGGGACTGTTCGGCGCAGAGATCGCTTCGACCACGCCGTCGTCGCTTCTGCCCTCAACAGCAAAGCCCGGAGCGACGCGATCGACCGCCTGCGCATGCAGTGAGTTGACCAGGACGCGGTCGTCGCCGACCAGCTTGGCCAGCACGCCATGGGGCGCCAATGTAATCCAGTGCGCCAGCGCCGTTTTCTTGCCCATTGGCGCGGCTTTGTCCGACCTGTGGTCGCGCTTGCCCGGCACCTGGTGCAGAAACTGGTGCAGCGATCCGCCCATGGCCACGTTCAGCTCCTGGATGCCGCGGCAGACCGCAAACACCGGTACGCCCTTGGCGACCGCCATGCGGATCAGCGGCAACGTAGTGGCGTCGCGGAAGGGATCGTGCTTGATGTCGGGCGCGGCGCGCGGCGTGTCGTAATGGTGAGGCTCGACATTGCTGGGGCTGCCGGTCAACACCAATCCATCCAATCGGCTCAGCATTTCCGCATGGTCGGTCTTGTCGCCCATAGCGGGAACGATGATTGGCATCGCACCGGACACGTCGTGCAATGCATTGAGATAGCGCTCATTAGCGGTATGCATCTTAAACAGCGAGTGCATCTCACGCAAACATGCGGATACACCCACCACGGGCCGGGGCATGGGCTAAACTCCATCGCTGATAGCGTAGATTTGATTATATGACATGCGGCGGCAGATTCGGCAATTGGCAGGGGAGGGCGAGGCGCGACCGCACTGCCCTTTACGCATAGCCAACGCCGCGGCATGTTAGGACCAGCGAACTTGACCCTTTCGGGAGTCCGATAATGCCCGACACCATCATCCCAGCGTCGAACGGCCTGAGCCATCCTTTGCACTGGCCGGCGGAAGGCGCGACCCGCGTACCGTTCCGGGTGTATCACGATCCAGAAATCCTGAAGCTGGAGCACGAGCGGATTTTCCGTGGGCCGGTCTGGAACTATCTCTGCATGGAGATCGAGATCCCGGAGAAGGGCGACTTCAAGACCACCTTCGTCGGCGAAATCCCGGTGATCGTTACCCGCAACCGTGATGGCCAGGTCCATGCCATGGTCAACCGTTGCGCCCACAAAGGCGCGCTGGTCTGTATGCAGGAGCGCGGCAACCGCCAGCGGCTGACCTGCGTCTATCACTCCTGGAATTACGACCTGACCGGCCAGCTCCGCGGCGTCGCCTTCCAGAACGGGCTGCGCGGCGCCGGCGGCATGCCGGAGGACTTCGACCTTAAGAACCACCGGCTGGAGCCGCTGCGGGTTGCCGTGCTGCACGGCATGGTCTTCGGCACATTCTCCGACGAGACGCCGCCCATCGAAGAATATCTGGGCGAGATGGTCTGCAACATCATGAAGCGGAACTTCTCCCGCCCGCACAAGATCATCGGCTATCACTCCCAGATCATCCACAACAACTGGAAGCTCTATGCGGAGAACGTGCGCGACAGCTATCATGCGACGCTGCTGCACACTTTCTACACCACGTTCAAGATCAACCGCCTGGATATGGACGGCGGCATGATCCTGGCCGATCCGATTCCCTGGCATTCGCTTTCTTATGCGAAGCGCGCGACAATTCAAGAAGACGAGGGCTATAAGGAAATCCACTCAGCCCAGTTCGATGAGAACGCGTTGCAGGGGCCGGAACTGTTGAACTCCTTCCACGAGTTCGACGACAACATCACCCACATGATCCAGTCGAATTTCCCGAACCTGACCTTCCAGTTCACCCTGAACTCGCTGGCTGTCCGCCATTTCGTGCCGAAGGGGCCGGGCAAGACCGAACTGCACTGGTATTATATCGGCTATGAGGACGACACGCCCGAGCAGGAGGAAATGCGCATCAACCAGGGCAATCTGACCGGCTCTGCCGGGTATGTGAGCCTGGAGGACGGCTGCATTAACGAGTTCGTCCAGCGCGGCAGCCATGGCAGCGAAGACGCGAACGAGTTTCTGGAGATGGGCGGCAAGACCGCTGAAACCTCCGAGGGGTCGCGCGCGACGGAGACGTCGATCCGCGGCTTCTGGACAGGCTACCGTCAGATCATGGGGTTCGATCAGTAATGGCTTTGGAGATCACGCCGGAACTGCGCGGCCGCATTGACGATCTGTTCTGCGACTACGCCTATTGCATCGACGACGATTTGGTGGAGAGCTGGCCGGATTTCTTCACGGACGACGCACTATATGAAGTGACGACCAAGGAGTCCGACGCGCGGGGCCTGCCGATGGCGATCATGCGGGCCAAGGGCATGGGGCAGTTGCGCGACCGGATCACGGCGCTGCGCAAGGCCAATATCTTCGAGCCGCACCATTACAACCACGTGATCTCCCGCCCGCGGCTCTCCGCGAACGGCGATGGCTCGGTCCGCGCCCGCACCAGCCTGGTCGTCTACCGCACCATGCATGACGGTCGGCAGGACCGCTTTGTCGTGGCCAGCTATGACGATGAGATTGTGGAGCGGGATGGCGCGCTCAGGTTCAAAAAGCGTCGCGTTATATTGGATTCCCGCCAGGTCGACGTGTTGCTGGTCTATCCGCTGTAATGTCGGGCGGTAACGCCTCTTGGTCGGCCCTTGCGCCGGAAATTGTGATCGCTGCTCTTGCACGCGATCCTGTAGGCTCGTCTCTGAACGTTGAGGCAATCCATTTCGAAGCGAGGCTGGTATGGGATTGATATCGAGAGTTGCTTGCGCGGTCGCCATTCTGATTGGTCTCAATGCGGCTGCGTTCGGCGCCGGGCAGGATTCGCCGGATGTGACGGTCGCGGACATTGAGCGCAAGTTGCTGCAGGAGGATTATGCCGGCGCAATTCAGGCGGCAGAACTCATCGTAGATTCGACGCCGTGGAACGCCGACGCATTCAACCTCATGGGGTTTGCGCTGCGGAAACTGGCCCGTTTCGACGAAGCACAGCGCGCTTACAGCCGGGCGCTTCGCCTTGATCCCAATCACAAGGGCGCGTTGGAATATTTGGGGGAGCTATACATTCAGACCAAGCGGATGGATGAAGCGCGCGGCAAATTGAAGGAACTGGAAGCTGCCTGCGGTAAGGATTGCCGCGAGTACCAGATGCTTGCGGAAGCCATTGCCAAGGCTGGCGGCTGAGCGGAACGATCGTTTGACGGTCCGGCGGATGAGTGGTCAGCCCGACGAAGCAACGCCAGAGCAGCGGCCATTGACGGAGGGTTGCATCGAAGCGATCAGGCTAGCACATATGGCCTCGCAGTCGCCCTGACTTGATCGCGAAAGATCCGGCCATGAAACGAATCCTATCATTCTGCCTAATTGCATTGTTGTGCGCGCCAATGCAGGCAGCGCTTGGTGAGTCGCGTGCGCCGGCTTCGCAGCAGGAAGTGCGGCTGTCGTTCGCACCGCTCGTCAAAAGAACCTCTCCCGCTGTGGTCAATATCTATACCAGCAAAACTGTGCAGGACCGCGGTGTAAATCCATTATTCAACGACCCCTTTTTCCGCCGGTTTTTTGGCAACAGTTTCCCCGGTGGCTCACGTGAGCGGGTTCAGAATTCGTTGGGATCGGGCGTTATCGTCGCCGCTGATGGGTTGATTGTCACCAACTACCATGTGGTCGATGGCGCCGACGAAATCCGTGTCGTCTTGGCGGACCGGCGTGAGTTTCTGGCCAAAGTCGTGGCCCTGGAAGAGCACAATGACCTTGCGCTGCTCCATGTCGATACTGAGGGCGCACGTTTGCCGGCATTGCGCTTTGGTAATTCGGATGATCTGGAAGTTGGCGACCTTGTCTTGGCGATCGGCAACCCCTTCGGCGTCGGTCAAACGGTCACCAGCGGCATTATCTCCGCTAATGCGCGCACCAGCAGTAAGATCGGTGAGGGCGGCGTGTTCATCCAGACGGACGCCGCGATCAATCCCGGCAACTCCGGTGGTGCCCTGGTTGACATCGATGGTGAATTGGTAGGCGTCAACACCGCCATATTTTCGCGTTCCGGCGGTTCCCACGGGATCGGTTTCGCCATCCCTGCCAACCTAGTCCACCGCATGGTGCAGACCTATCAGAGCGGCGGAAAAGTCGTGCGGCCCTGGGTGGGCGGCAGCGGCCAGGTGGTCAACCAGGAGGTAGCCCAAGCCTTGGGGCTGAACCGGCCCCAGGGTGTGATTTTGGCCAGCGTCCATCCGCGTGGCCCGATGGCCAAGGCCGGACTGATGCGCAATGACGTGATTTTGGCGGTCGGCAATCAAGCGGTAGATGATCCGGTGGCGCTCCGCTATCGCTTCGAGACGGCTTCCGGCGACTTTGTGGCGGTTCGATACTGGCGCAAAGGGGCTGAGCGCACCGTAAAAGTGGCAATCGAGGCGCCCATTGAGGACCCGCCGCGAAATGAAACCGTCCTGAACGGCAATACCCCGTTCAGTGGATTGCGCGTCATCAATGTTTCGCCCGCCGTCATCGCCGACATGGGTTTGGCCGAGGTCGATGACGGCGTCGTTGTCAACGGCTTGCGGCGGGACTCGATTGCCGGCCGCGTTGGTTTCCGTCCGGGCGATATCATCGAATCCGTCAACGGCAAATCCATCGGTACGGTCGATGATCTCAACCGCGCCAACCGCAGCGAGCCCAGCCGGTGGCAGATCATTCTGCGCCGCGATGGAAAACGCCTGCGCATGGATTTCCGCGCATGAGTTCGTTGTTTGAAGCCGCGGGATTAGAGCGAGCGGCGCCCCGTCCGCTGGCCGACCGCCTGCGGCCTCGAACCCTGGACGAAGTGGTCGGGCAGGAGCATCTGCTGGGCCCGGATGGGCCGCTTGGCCGGATGCTGAAGGCCGGCTCATTGGCCAGCATCGTGCTGTGGGGGCCGCCCGGCTGCGGCAAGACCACGATCGCCCGCTTGCTGGCGGAGGCGGTGGACTTGGCGTTCCAGCCGCTCTCTGCGGTGTTCAGCGGCGTCGCCGATCTGCGCAAGGCATTTGACGAGGCCAGGAAGCGGCGCGCGACCGGGCAAGGCACCCTGTTGTTCATCGACGAAATCCATCGCTTCAACCGGGCGCAACAGGACGGCTTTCTGCCGTTCGTCGAGGATGGAACCGTGGTGCTGGTCGGGGCGACGACCGAAAACCCCTCGTTCGAACTGAATGCGGCGCTGCTGTCTCGCGCGCAGGTGCTGGTGCTGCACCGGCTATCGGCCGATGCACTGGCGCGCCTGCTGGCCCGGGTGGAGGCAGAGGAAGGGCGCGTCTTGCCCCTGACGCCCGCCGCACGGGAGGCTGTGGTCGCCATGGCCGATGGCGACGGCCGTTATCTACTCAACATGGTGGAGCAGGTTCTGGCCCAGGCCGGGCCCGATAGTGCGCCCTTGGGCCCAGAAGCCATCGCGCATGCCGCCCGCGCGCCGGTCTACGACAAGGCGCAGGAGGCGCACTACAACCTCATTTCGGCATTGCACAAGTCGTTGCGGGGCTCCGATCCCGACGCGGCGCTCTACTGGCTGGCGCGCATGCTGGCTGGCGGCGAGGACCCGCGCTACATCGCCCGCCGGCTGTTGCGCTTTGCCAGCGAGGATGTCGGCATGGCCGATCCGCAGGCCATGCCCCAGGCCCTGGCCGGGTGGGAAACCTATGAGCGGCTGGGCTCGCCAGAGGGCGAATTGGCAATTGCACAAGTTGTGCTCTATCTCGCAACCGCTCCAAAGTCGAACGCAGCCTATGCCGGCTTCGGTCAGGCGATGAAGGCGGCCAGGACTTCCGGTTCGTTGGCGCCGCCGGCGCATATCCTGAACGCTCCCACCAAGCTGATGAAAGAGCTTGGCTATGGTGCGGGCTATCAGTACGACCACGACACCGAGGCCGGGTTTTCCGGCCAGAACTATTTTCCGGACGGTATGGCGCGGCAAACATTTTATCATCCAACCGACCGCGGCCACGAAAAGCGCGTGGCGGAGCGGCTGGCGTATTGGGCGGCGATGCGTGCCCAAGCGGCGGGAAAATCGCCATGAAAATGGTGCTGATGATTGCAGCAGGCGGCGCGATGGGCGCTGTGGCGCGGTATGGCACGGTGGTGGCGGTCGGGCGGCTGACCGGGATCGGCTTCCCCTGGGGCACCGTGACCGTGAACCTTGCGGGCTCGTTCATCCTCGGCTTTCTCATTGGGGCGCTGGCCCATGGGTTCAGCCTGAGCCAGGAAATGCGCGGCCTGATCGTGGTTGGATTCCTGGGCGCTTACACGACGTTCTCGACGTTTTCGCTTGATGCGGTGACGCTTTTGGAACGCGGGTCATGGTGGCCGGCGTTTGGGTATGCCGCGGGGTCCGTTATTGCGGGTGTCGCGCTATTTTTCATGGGCCTGCGGGTCTGGAGGCTGTTCGCATGAGCGCCGGCGTTAGAATTCTGACCATCGACGAGCAGGAAGCCGACCAGCGACTGGATCGTTGGTTCAAAAAGAACTTTCCCGACATTTCGCACGGTCAGTTGCAGAAACTGTTGCGGTCCGGCCAAATCCGCGTCGATGGCAAGCGCGCGAAGTCGTCCGACCGATTGGAGGCAGGTGTAGCGGTGCGCATTCCGCCGATGGCCGTGGCGGCGGCCATGGGTGCCGCAGATGGGGTCGACCTGCCGGAGGAACCGCAGCCGCTCCAGGTCAGCGATACCGACGCGCGCCTGATCCGTGGGATGGTCCTGTATGAAGACGAAGACATCATCGTTCTGAACAAGCCGCCTGGCCTGGCGGTGCAGGGCGGCACCAAGACCCGGCGGCATATCGACGGGATGCTGCCGGCGCTGGCCGGCAAGAATGGCGAAAAGCCGCGGCTCGTGCATCGGTTAGACCGCGACACCTCTGGCGTTCTTGTGGTGGCGCGCACGATTCATGCCACGCGCGCGCTGAACGATGCCTTCCGCTTGCGCGAGATGGACAAGCTTTACTGGGCTATCACCATCGGCATCTTGAAACCGGCTGATGGCTTTATCGACCTGCCGCTGTCGAAACAGGGCGATGTGTTCGAGCGGATGAGCGAGGACCATGACGGGCAGCGGGCGATTACCGACTACCGTACCATCGAGCAGGCCAGCCGCCGTCTGGCCTGGGTAGCGTTGGCGCCCCGCACCGGCCGCACCCACCAACTGCGCGCCCATATGGCCGCAAAAGGCAAGCCGATCCTGGGCGATACCAAGTATGGCGACCAGGCGGATGGCATGGCCGATGGTTTGGTTGAGGCCCTGGAAGTGGCCCCCGGCCTGCACCTGCATGCCCGGTCGCTGTGGTTGCCGCCCTTCGGCCACCGGCGCAAGGAAACCCGCGTGATCGCGCCGCCGCCGCAGGATTTCGCGGCGACCTTGAAGGCGCTTGAATTCAACCTGGACAACCCTTTGGCCGACGAGCCCATTCCCAATATGCGCGAGGAATACCGCGAGGCGATCAAGGCGAGAGACAAGAAGCGGTATCGATGAAACGCTTTTACAAACAGGCCAGCGCCGGTGCGTTCGAAGGCGCGCTCGCAGTTTTGCTGGATGGCCGTCCGGTGCGGACGCCGAAGCGAACCTTGTTGCAGATGCCGACGCAGGCGCTGGCGGCCGCCGTCGCTGAGGAATGGCAGGCGCAGAAAGACGAGATCGTCCCAGCCTCGATGCCATTGACGCAATTGGTCTCAAC
>JAPOJR010000090.1 GCA_029978325.1 Alphaproteobacteria bacterium
GCCATCCACCGGCATGGCGACGCCGGTGACGAAGCTGGCGTCGTCGCTGGCGAGGAAGGCTGCGACGCTGGCGATTTCCTCCGGCTGGCCGAGGCGGGCCATGGGGTGGATGCTCTCCAGGAACTCAACCCCGCCTTCGACGCCGCGGGCTTTCTCGGTCATTGGCGTCACGATATAGCCGGGGCAGACCGCGTTGACGCGCACGCCGGTTGGGCCGAACGAGACGGCGAACTGCTTGGTCAGGCCGACGACGCCGTGCTTGGCGGCGACATAGGCGCTGACGCCCTCCATATGGGCCGCGTCCAGCACGTCATAGGCCGGCGCCCGCACCAGGCCGTGCAGGCCGGCGACGGAGGCGGTGTTGACGATGGCGCCACCGCCAGCCGCCGCCATCATCGGGGCTGCGTGCATCAGGCCGTAATAGACGCCGGAGAGGTTCACGTCCGTCGTCCGGTCCCAGCCAAAACCGGCATTGTTCATCAACACGTGCAGGCCGCCCAGGTCCTTGACCGCGCGCTCCAGCGAGGCCTTCACCGCGTCGCTGTCGGTCACGTCGAGGCCGAGGCCGATGCTCTTGCAGCCCAGTTCCTCGACACGCGCCGCGGTCGCCTGCGCGCCCTGCTCGTCAATATCGGCGCAGAGCACGGCCGAGCCCTCGCTGGCGAGGCGCAGCGCCATCTGGCGGCCAATGCCGGAGCCGGCGCCGGTGACTACGGAGACTTTGTTGGTAAAGCGAGCCATGGGCGGAATCCTTCCGTACGTTTTCTGATGAGTCTCTAGAGCAACGCCCGATCAAATGGAGTCATTTGATCGGGGCAAGTTGCTCGCCATTCATAGAGTTAGAGCAGATTCACCCGATCCTATCGGATCGGGATCTGCTCTAGTTAGCGTCGACCTTATCCCGGCCGCGCCTCATCCGCCAGGGGTTGCCCGGGCGATGATTGCGCCGAAATCAGAATTCGGGGGCAACGCACCGTAGGCACCATGCCAGCGGCCGCCGAGGCGGGAGGCACAGAATGCGTCGGCAGTGGCGGCTGGCGCATGCTGCACCAGTTGCGCAGCCTGCAGTGACACCGCCATAAGCTCCGTCACACCACGGGCTCGGGTTTCCAGGTCAGACTGGTCGGCCAGTTCATCACGCAGCATGTCGGCGGCGGCATCCAGCGCAGCATTGCCGCCGCGGGCCGCCTCCAGTTCCGCCAGGATAGCAGGCACGGCCGCCTCCTCCCGGCCCATTGCCCGAAGAACGTCGAGGCACATGATGTTGCCCGAGCCCTCCCAGATACTGTTCAGCGGCGCCTCGCGGTAGAAGCGCGGCATCAGCGATTCTTCGACATAGCCTGGCCCGCCCAGGCACTCGAGCGCTTCCCCTACAAAGCCCGGGGTTCGCTTGCACACCCAGAATTTGGCGATAGCCGTACCGATGCGGGCCAGCGCAGCGGCCATCGGATCACTGGCTGCCTCGTCCATGGCACGCCCGATGCGAAGCGTAAGGGCCAATCCGGCTTCCGCCTCCAGCGCCAGGTCGGCCAGTACGTTCCGCATCAGCGGCTGATCGATCAAGCGGCGCTGGAAGGCGCTGCGATGGCTGGTGTGGTGCAGCGCCTGCACCAGGCTCTGGCGCATCAGGCCGGCGGAACTGGCGGCGCAGTAATAGCGATTGTGCTGCACCATATCGATGATGGTGCGGATGCCGCGGCCTTCCTCGCCGACCATGATGCCGTAGGTATCCAGCATTTCTATCTCGGATGAGGCGTTTGACCGGTTGCCCAGCTTGTCCTTCAGCCGCTGGATATAGAGGCCGTTGCGCTCCCCATCCGGCCGCCAGCGCGGCACCAGAAAGCAGGACAGGCCGCCCTCGCTATAGGCCAGCGTCAGGAAAGCGTCGCACATCGGGGCGGAGCAGAAGAACTTGTGGCCCGTCAGGCGGTATTCCGCACCGATGCCAGTGCCGAGCCCCAAGGGTTCGGCCCGGGTTGAGTTGGCCCGGACATCGCTGCCGCCCTGTTTCTCGGTCATGAACATGCCGACCGTCGCGCCACGTTTCTGCTCGACCGGGATATCGCGGCGGTCATATTCGCGGGACAGCAGGCGGGGAATCCAGGCGTCTGCCACACTCGGGGTCGTTTTGAGCGAGGGCCAGGCGGAGTAGGCCATGGCCATCGGGCACATCACCCCGCCCTCCGCCTGGTGGAACATATAGGTGAGCGCGGCATGGCCGACATGAGCCCCCGGCTTATCGGCATTGCGCCATGCGAACGAATGAACATCGTTGCCAATCGCCTTGGCCATCAGGGCGTGGTAGCCGGGATGGAACGCCACCTGATCGATGCGCTGGCCATAGCGATCAAAAGCCTGCAATTCCGGTGGGTAGCGGTTGGCGTCATTGGCCTCGTCAAACGTCTCCGCCGCACCGGCAATCCGGCCAAACGCGGCCAGATGGTCGGCGGCCCAACTGGCTCCCTCCCGCTCTATGGTTTCACACAAAGCCCGGTCGTCAGACCACAAGTCCTGATCGCCCTGATGCGGCGGCATGTTTGTGACGTCGTGGGTGGGCAGGCGGGTCTGCGGGCTAAGCGGTAACATGGCGTCTCCAGCGGGTGGCGGGCATGGCTTTCGCGGGAGACTAGTGTAGGCTGGCGGCATCGGCCAAGTTTCTTCTCACCACAATTCTCCATCAGGCTTCCCCCCTCAATGCATTCCTGGCTGGACGCGCTGACGTCCGTCATCTCGCTTTCAGATTTTGCCGTGATCGGCGTCGCCGCGTTCGCCGGCGGCTTTATCCGTGGCTTCGTCGGCTTTGGCGGGGCGGTGATGCTGATCCTGGCGGTCAGTGCCGTTATCGGCCCGCGGGAGGCAGTGGCGATCGCAGCGCTATCCGGCCTGCCGCCGATGCTGCAATTGCTGCCGGCCGCGATCCGCAGCGCCGACCGCAGTTTTGCGGTACCGTTTGGCCTTGCCTCGTTCATCGGCGCGCCGCTCGGCACCTGGATGCTGGTCATGATCGCGCCGGAGGTGATGAAAATCGCCATCGCGTTGATGGTGCTGGCCATGGTCGCGATGCTGGCAAGGGGTGGCGGGCTCGCCATCGGTCAGAGCCGCGCGGTCATTGCCGCCGCCGGCGTTGTAGCCGGCTGGATTCAGGGGATTGCCGGTGTCGGCGGGCCGCCGACCGTCGCCATCACGCTCGCGCGGGGCGGTACGGCCCAGCAACAGCGGGCGAATGTTATCGGCGCGGTTACGGCCCTGAATTTCTGCACGCTGGTGCCGCTCTGGTGGCACGGCCTGTTCACGCGGGAGGTGATCGTGCTGGGGCTGTTGTTCGTGCCGCTCTATTCCGGCGGCACATGGCTGGGCCAGCGGTATTTCACCGAACGCGGCCAACGCCATTACCGCAAGGCGGCGCTGGGGGCGCTGGCCGGCATCGGCGCGCTCACCTTCGCCAAGGCCGTTTGGGACTATCTGGCGGTGTAGCCGCCGTCTACAGGCATCGCCACGCCCGTCACAAACGAGGCATCGTCGCTGGCGAGGAATGCCGCAACCGCCGCAACTTCCTCCGGCTGGCCGAGACGCGCCATGGGCTGCAGGCTTTCCATGAACGCGCGACCGCCGGGACGCTCGCGGTTGGCCTGGGTCATCGGCGTTTCGATATAGCCGGGGCAGACGGCGTTGACGCGCACCTTGGCCGGCCCGAAGGAGACCGCGAACTGCTTGGTCAGGCCGACGACGCCGTGCTTGGTCGCGACATAGCTGCCGGTCCAGGCCAGCCCCTCAGGGTCCATCCCGGCGCCAGCCGCTGCCGGCACCAGGGCGACCAAACCTGCGGCGGAAGCCGTGTTGACGATGGCACCGCCGCCCTGTGCCGCCATGATCGGGGCTGCATGGATCAGGCCATAATAGACGCCGGAGAGGTTGACGGGCAGCGTCACCTCCCACGAACTGCGCGCGACGCCGGCATTGTTCATCAGCACATCGAGCCGGCCCAGGTCGCGCACGGTGCGGGCCAGAGCCTCCTTCACCGCTGCCTCGTCCGAGGTATCGAGCGCGTTGGCGATGGCCTTGCCGCCTGCCTCCTCCGCCCGCGCCGCTGTCGCCTGGGCGCTCTGTTCGTTGATGTCGGAGCAGACGACGGTCGAGCCCTCCGCCGCCAGCCTGAGCGCCATGGCCTGGCCGATGCCGGAGCCGGCGCCGGTCACGAAGGATACCCTGCCGTCAAAGCGCGCCATCTCTCATACCTCCGCGGATGAACCTGTTACCGGCAAGAATACCCGCCATCGACCGGCATGGCGACCCCGGTGACGAAGCTGGCCTTGTCGCTGGCGAGGAAGGCCGCGACCTCTGCCACTTCTTCCGGATTGCCGAGGCGGCCCATGGGGTGCAGTGCCTTCAGAAATTCCTCGCCACCCTCGCGGCCGCGGATCGCCGCGATGATCGGCGTCTTGATGTAGCCGGGGCAGACCGCGTTGACGCGCACGCCGACCTTGCCATAGGCGACGGCAAACTGCTTGGTCAGGCCGACGACACCATGCTTGCTGGCGACATAGGCGCTGACGCTTTCCACCGCCGCCCGGTCGTCGTGATAGTCCACCGGCCGCATCAGCGCACCAAGCCCAGCGACGGAGGCGGTATTGACGATTGATCCCCCGCCCTGTGCCGCCATGATCGGGCAGGCATGGATCAGGCCATAATAGACGCCATCCAGGTTGATGGCGGTAGTCATCTCCCAATCCTTGCTGCCGACGCCGGCATTGTTCATCAGCACGTCGAGACGGCCCAGGTCGCGGCGGGTTTTCTCCAATGCTTCCTTGACCGCCTGCTCGCGGGAGGTGTCGAGCGCGGAGACGACGGCCTTTGCCCCCAACTCCTCAACCCGGGCGGCGGTGGCCTGGGCGCTCTGCTCGTTGATGTCGGAGCAGACGACCGTGGAGCCCTCTGCGGCCAGTTTCAGGGCCATGGCTTCGCCAATGCCGGAGCCGGCGCCGGTGACGAAGGAGATTTTGCCGTCGAATGCGGACATGGGCGTGTTCCTCTTGCGGGTCGTAGTTCTGGAGCGCCAGCCTAGCGCGCGAAGTAGCCGCCATCCACCGGCATGGCGACGCCGGTGACGAAGCTGGCGTCATCGCTGGCGAGGAAGGCCGCGGCGGCGGCGATCTCCTCCGGCCGGGCGGTGCGGCCCATGGGCGTCAGGTCGGTCATATAGGCGAGGCCCTCATCGGTCCCGCGCATGGTGCCGGTCATCGGCGTCTCGACAAAGCCGGGGCAGACCGCGTTCACACGCACCTTTGCCGCGCCGAACGAGACGGCGAACTGCTTGGTGAGGCCGACGACGCCGTGCTTGCTGGCCACATAGGCGGCCATGCGCTCGACCGAGCGCGGGTCGGTGTGCTCGATCAGCACCGGCACCAGCCCGGCGAGGCCGGCGACGGAGGCCGTGTTGACCACGGCACCGCCGCCCTGGGCCGCCATGATCGGACAGGCATGGATCAGGCCATAATAGACGCCGGAGAGGTTGACTGCCTGCGTTGGCTCCCAGCGCTTGTAGGCGACGCCGGCATTGTTCATGAGAATATCGAGACGGCCGTGCGCCTGCGCAGTTTCTTCGAGCGCCGCCTTGAACGCCGCCTCGTCCGTTACGTCGAGCGGGCGGGCGGTTGCCGAGCCACCTGCGGCCTCTGCCAGGGCAACCGTCTCGGCGAGCCCATCCGCGTTCACGTCGGCACACACCACGCTCGCACCTTCGGCAGCGAGCCGGAGCGACATCGCCCGGCCAATGCCGGAGCCCGCGCCGGTGACGAGGGCGGACTTTCCTTCGAACCTTGCCATGGATTTACAGCCCTTTCATCCGGTCCAGCGTTTCGCGCGTGCCATCCAGCAGGCCAGCGAAGATCTCGGCGGCGGGGCGGCGTTTTGTGATCATGCCGGCGCCCTGACCGCCGGCGTTCATGGTGATCTCATAGCGGCCGGCGGCCATGGCGGCTTCCTTGAAGTCCTCCATCAGCACGCGCTGGTGCGGCGTCGGCAATGCGGGCAGGCCGCTGTCGGCCCAGGCCTGGGCGACCTCGTTGTTGACGGCGCGGATGGTCTTGCCGGTCCAGTAGGGGGAGATGCGCATGTCGCCGGTGGAGGCCTCGACGATCTGGTCCTTGAGCGCGTCGGGCAGGCCGCCCTCGTCGGCGACCAGGAAGGCCGTGCCGACCCAGACGCCCTGCGCACCCAGCGCCAGCGCCGCGGCGACGCCGCGCCCGTCGGAAATGCCGCCCGCACCCAGCACCGGAATGTCGCCGGCGGCGTCCACAACCTGCGGCAGCAGGGCGAAGCTCGCCACCTGGCCGGTGTGGCCGCCGCCTTCGGTGCCCTGCGCGACGATGGCATCGACGCCCGCCTTGACCTGGCGGATGGCATTGCGCGGCGAGCCGCAGACGCCCATGACCTTCATGCCGATCTCCCGCGCCTGGGGCACGACAATGGCCGGGTCGCCGAGGCCCGCCGCGAACACCGGCACGCGCTCGTTCAAGGTGACCTCAATCTGCTGGGCGATGAGTTCGGCGGAGATGACGTGGTCGTGCTGGAACGGGCGTTCCGGCAGGTTGAAGCGACGGTGCAGTTCTTCGAGGAAGGCCCAGTGCTCCGGATGGTTGTCTCGGATTTCCTGGCGCACGGCGGCGCGGGAGCCAGGGGCCTGTTTCAGCGAGGCCGGCAGCAGCAGATCAACGCCAAAGGGCTTGTCCGTCAGGCGGCGGACCTCGCGAATACGCTCCTCCACCTCCTTCGCCGCGAGGTTGGAGCAGCCGAGCACGCCGAGGCCCCCGGCATTCGAGACGGCGGCGACCAGGGCCGGCGGCGTCGCCATGCCCCAGGAGCCCATGCCGGCGAGGACGATGGGATATTCGATCTCCAGCAGGTCGCAGAGGGGGGTGTGGAGGGAGGTCATGGGTACTTCCTTTGCTGTTCCCCGGAGGTGGCGCAGCCGCCGTCCGGGGCCGGTGTCATCCTTCGAACACCACAACCGACTGTGTTCGCGAGATATGGCGGCCCCGGATCGGCGCTCCGCACCGTCCGGGGATCAAATGCGCTATGCAGCGAGCCCCCTCACCTCGGCCACCAGCTTTGCCGGCAGCACGGCGCCTTCCTTCGGAATCCGCGCGCGGTTGGCTAGGCGGCGGTCACCGGGGAGCCTCGCATCGCCGTCGTCCAAAATCCGCTCGAACAGGCTTTCGACGCGCTCCAGGAAGGTGTCCGCACCGAACGCATCCGGGTCCATGGCGATGACCAGATGGCCGTTGTGGGTCGGGCCGCCGTGGCCGGTGTATTGCTCGTCGGCCTCGTAGGAGAGTTCGCCGCCCGAAAGCCCCGCCGCCAGGATTTCCACCATCAGCGCGATCGCCGCCCCCTTGTAGCCGCCAAACGCGAGTTGCACGCCCTCCAACACCTTGTTCGGGTCGGTGGTCGGCTCGCCATCCGGGCCGAGACCGAAGCCCTCCGGCACCGAATGGCCGTCGCGGGCGGCAATCATGATCTCGCCGCGGGCCGCAGCACTGCTCGCCTGATCCCAGACCATCGGCGCGTGACCGCCGGCGCGAGGGCAGGCAAAGCTCATGGGATTGGTGCCGTAGAGCGGCTTGCGGCCGCCCGCCGGGGCGACGAAGGCGCGGGAGTTGACGAAGCTCATTGCCAGCAGGCCCTGCTGCGCCAGCGGCTCCACATCCGGCCAGAGTGCCGCAAAATGGGCGGAGTTGCGGATCGCCATGGCGGCAATCCCCTGCTCCCGCGCCACCTGCGCCAGCATCGGGCGGCCGAGCGCCATCGGCAGAGGTGCCAGCCCTTTGTCGCCATCGACGAACACCACGCCGGGCGCGCGCCGCTCGACCTTGGGCGCAGCGTCGCCTTTGGCAGCGCCGGCCTTCAGCGCTGTGCAATAGCCCGGCACACGGAAGACGCCATGGCTGGCGCAACCGTCGCGCTCCGCCCGTGTCACCACGTCGGCGACGGCGTCGGCGTTGGCCTGGTTCGCGCCGGAGGCCTTGAGGGCGGCCTGGGTCAGCGACCGCACCTCGTCCAATGTCAGAGTTTCGGTCTCAGCCATTATCCTGCCTTCACCCTGAGGTGGCGCTCAGAAAGCGCCCGCGACGGGTCATTGCATTGCGGGAAGCGCCTTCGAGGCTCGGCTTTGCCGAGCGCCTCAGGCTGAAGGAAAGTTGGCAAACCGCCAGCATCCGTCCTAAGCCGTCCGCTCGCGCGTCCAGGCTCCCAGTTTGGCGATGGCGTCCGCGCCTTCGCTCAGCATCGGCGCGAAGATGTGCCAGATGTGGGGCATGTCGTCCCAAAGCTCCAGCGTGACGTCGACGCCCTGGGCGCGCGCCTTCTCGGCAAAGCGGGTGCTGTCGTCCATCAGGATTTCCGCGGTGCCGGTCTGGATCAGCATCGGCGGCAGGCCGGAGACGTCGGCGTACAATGGCGAGGCCAGCGGGTCGCGCGGGTCCGCACCAGCGCGGTAGAGGGCAGAGTAGTTGTGCAGCCCTTCCTCCTTCACCATCGGATCGACATCGGCTTTCGACTTGATGCTGTCGCCGGTGCCCTCCAGGTCGGTCCAGGGCGAAATGCAGACGGAGCAGGCCGGCAGCTGCATGCCGCGCTGCTTCAGCGCCACCTGAGTCGCGATGGTGAGGCCGCCGCCGGCGCTGTCGCCCATGATGCTCATGCGGGCCGGGTTGCCGCCCTGCTCCAGCATCCAGGCCCAGGCAGCGACCGAGTCGTCTACTGCCGCCGGGAACGGGTCTTCCGGCGCCATGCGGTAGTCGAGCACCAGGCAGCGCCCATCCATGGCCTTGGCGATGTTGTAGGCGAGGAGACGGTGCGAGTTCGGCGAGCCGATGACATAGCCGCCGCCGTGCAGATAGAGCGCCTGGCGGTTCGGGTTGGCGCCGGGGGCGGAGACCCATTCAGCCTTGCAGCCGGCGACCGTGATCTTCTCGACAATGGCTTCCGGCGGGGCGGGCATGCGGTCGCCCATCTCCTCGGTGCGGGCGCGGAAAGCCTCCACCGTCGGCGGATCGGGCTGCGGGCGCGTGCGCAGGATGGTGCAGAGCTTTTCGAGTTGTTCTTTGCTCATGAGAGGCGTCTCCGTATCGGGATTGTGGCGTTGACGGCAGTGTGCCTGCGTGGGGGGCGGCTTCGCAAGAGGTGTCGTCGAGGACGGGAGCCGTTGAACAGTCCTCTGTCATGAGGACTGTTCATCTGGATTTTTCCAAGAACCCCTTCAGCCAGAGGCGCGAGCGAAGCGAGCCTCGAAGGCCCGGCGACACAGGGGACGCTTCGAGGCTCGGCTGCGCCTCGCACCTCAGCGTGAAGAAATAGTGATACGGCTGCGTCGTCTAACCCATCCGCGCACGGGCCCAGGCGCCCAGCTTGGCGATGGCGTCCTGCCCCTCGCCCAGCATCGGCGCGAACAGGTGCCAGACGTGGACCATGCGGTCCCAGACATCGAGCGTCACGTCCACGCCCTGCGCCCTGGCCTTGGCGGCGATGCGGTTGGAGTCGTCCAGCAGGATCTCCGCCGAGCCCACTTGGATCAGCATCGGCGGCAGGCCGGTCAGATCGGCGTAGAGCGGCGAGGCCAGCGGGTCGCGCTTGCGCTCCGGCGCACAGTAATAGTCGGCGAACCAGTGCAGGCCCTCTTCCGTCAGCATCGGGTCTTCATCGGCCTTGGACGTGATGGTGCCGCCGGTGCCCTCCAGGTCTGTCCAGGGCGAGAGCGGCACGGAGCAGGCGGGAAGTGCCATGCCCTTGTCGCGCAGCGCCACCTGGGTGGCGATGGTGAGGCCGCCGCCGGCGCTGTCGCCCATGATCGCCATGCGGGCCGGGTTCGCGCCCTGCTCCAGCATCCAAGCCCAGGCCGCGACCGCGTCATCCACCGCCGCCGGGAAGGGATGCTCCGGCCCCATGCGGTAGTCGATCACCAGGCAGCGCCCGTCCACGGCCTTGGAAATACCGTAGGCGAGGTTGCGGTGGCTGTGCAGCGAGCCGATGACATAGCCGCCGCCATGCAGATAGAGCACCTGCCGGCCCGCGTCGGTGCCGGGCGCGGACACCCACTCCGCCGGGCGGCCTGCCACGGTAAGGGTCTCGACCACGGCGTCGGCCGGCGGAGGCATCTTGTCCCCGAGTTCGTTGATGCGGTCGCGCATGGCCTGCACCGTCTTCGGATCGGGCTGCGGCCGCTCGCGCAGCAGCGTGACGAGCTTGTCGAGTTGTTCCTGGCTCATAGGCGTTTCCATCGGCTTCACGGGAATTTTGCGCGGCAGTTTGCCTGTTTCAGGCCGCCTTAGGCAATGGACTTCCTTATTCGGCTTCGGTGCGCTTTGCGCCAGCAAACACGGTCGCCCTGCACTGACATTAAAATTGCTACTTGCTATCTCGGCCTTACGACTAGCAACGTCAGGTTCGGCAGCAGATAAGCACCTGCCGAGAGCGCAAAACTGCCGATATCGGCAGGCTCCAGCCAGGCCAGTACGGTGAAGGCCAGCGCGGTCAGCGCGACGCCGGCAATGGGCGCCCCGAAGCCGCGCACCCAGAAAGGCGTCTGCAACCGCGCCGCCAGCCGGCTCATGTTGATGGCGGTCAACACCGCCCAGGCGAGGGTCGCTGTCACCAGGAGCAAGAAAATGGCCTCGCCGCCGTCCGGTCCGCTGCCCGGAACCTGGTCGCGGAAATAGAGATGCACCGGCCAGAGCGCCCAGATGAACGCCGCACAAAGAACCAGATTCCAGCGTTCGCGCCGCAACACGTTCATTGTGCCGCCCTTACAATCCTAGGATCACTGTTTACTGGCGTGGAATTTGCGAAGCGCTTCCGTCATCCCATCGATTACCGCCCGCACCTGGTTTGCTGCCGAGGCCAAAACCGCGCCATTATAGTATTGCGCCCATACGTCGATGCGGACCGCGTAATCGCCATCCTCGTCTATCGTCAGTTTGACACGATCGAAGTGCGCGGCGGCCCGCAGCAAAAGGGTCAGGAGTTCCTGCGACGGCTGTAGCTCTTTGGCATACGCAAGGACCGAGAAAACAACGACGTTTTCGTCACTGCAAACCGCGATCACGTTGATCTCGCCGCGCGTGCGGGACTGCAGATCGACCCGCCAGACATTTTCAGTCCGCCGTTCCCAGGCCAGACCTGATTCAGCGACCTTCGCGACCATATCATCGGCGTTGTAACAGGCCGCGCGAACAATAGGGGCCGCCCCAGCGACCGACGCGAACAACAACAGGCCAATGGCCCACCGACCCAGCCAACCCAATGCCAAACCCTTCACCATTGCCGGACACCTCAAGTCATAGCGATGATGCAACTTCACGCCGAATGCATGCGCCAGACAACTGGAATCTTCCGGGCTCCGACATAAATCGCATCGGCAACCGCGCCGCCGGCTTTTCCCCAAGGGGTCAGGGCTGGCCGCCAGTCCTCTCGTACACGCCGCCGGTCGTGACCACGCAATCGATCCGCCCATCCTTCAACGCGCGCCCGCGCTCAGCTGGCGTGTTGATGATCGGCTCCTCATGCACGTTGAAACTGGTGTTGATCATGACGGGCAGTCCGGTAGCGCGCTTGAACGCAGCAAGGATATCGTAATATAGGGGGTTATCCTCGCGCGAGATGATTTGCGGCCTGGCGGTGCCGTCGACATGGACCACGGCCGGAATCCGGTCGCGCCATACCGTATTGACGCCACAGGTGATGGTCATAAAGCGGGCTGCGTAAAGCATCCCGTCCGTCAATTCGAACACGCCCTGCGCGTCTTCTTCCGCTACAACAGGGGCGAACGGCATAAATTCCGACCGCTCCAGCCGCTTATTCAAGCTATCGTTGATGCCGGCGTCGGCCGGCGAGCCGATAATGCTGCGCGCGCCCAACGCCCGGGGGCCGTATTCCATGCCGCTGGCATAAATCGCAACAGCCTTGCCCTCGGCCAGCAAGCTGGCGGTGGTCTCGACCGGGTTCGAACTGATCCGGGAAATGTTAGGGTCCGCGTCAAATGCAGCATCGATGTCTCCGTCATAATCTCTGCCGAGATACAGACGCCGCAACCGTTCGCGCCGGCCGAGCCAGACGTCCATGCCGTCCCGTGCCAGCAGCAGGTCGAGCGCGCCACCGCAGGCCAATCCCTGATCGCCCATCGACGGGTAAATGAACACCTCATCGACCGGCAATGCCTCCGCCAGCAGCCGGTTCAGGCGGACATTTGCAAAGACGCCTCCCGACAAGCCCAAATTCCGCATCGGGTGGCGATCCAGCAGCGTCCGGATGGAACGCAACACCATCTGCTCCAGCAGTTCCTGAACCGAAGCGGCCACGTCTTCCCGCGTTGCGTTTTTTGCCAGTCCGAAGATGAACTCGCGCATGGCGTTGTAGTCGGCGAAATCGCTGTGCACCTGTCCCGCATCATCGACCCGGAAGTGCCGCGCCATATCCTCGTAAAGCGATGGTTTCCCATAAGCGGCCAGTCCGGTCAGCTTGCCCTCATGGCGAAGGCTTCGCCAACCCAAGGCCTGGGTGGCAAAACCATATGCACGGCCCAGGCTGTCGATCCGCATGGGTCTCAGCAATTCATCGCGCGACCCATAGAGCGTTTCGATATGCCCGTCGCGAAACAGCCGATGGCTGTATTGCACATTGTCGCCGCCGCCATCAGCCGTATAGAGCAAAGCCTCCTGCCAATCGGTATGGAACAGGGTCGGCAAGGCGTGGGCCAGGTGATGGTTGTAAAAGTGGACCTGGGTACTAGCCCGGAACCCATTGTCGGCAAGAAACTGCGGCGCCCGGAATATCTGAGTTGCATCAACGACATTGGCTCGGGCCATCTCCCGCTCCATGGTCTTGTGCTTTTCCTTGCCTAGCCACTGACGCACCATCCGTTCGGCCGCTCTGCCTCCAGAAAGATGGCCGAAGTACCGAGACGGAAATGCAGCATGGCTCAGTGCGATGGCGTCGACATCCGCGCGTGAACGACCCGCAATCGCCAGGCATTCGTCCATGGCCTCAACCGGTATGCCGCCGCCGTCGTTTTTGCGCCGCGTCATCCGCTCCTGCGCAACCGCCGCCAATAGCCGATAGTCGTCGTAAACGCACGCGCAGGCGTCATGATAGCCAGAGTGCAGACCTAGAATAAGCACGTGATCATTGTCCTCAATCGGTCGATGGCCGCGAAGGGCGAGGCATTGGCCATGGAGATAGCCAAGGACCGTTGCGAAAACCACCCCTCATCGCACCGAACTCCTGCAGAAACACAAGGGCCAAAACGCATAAATTCCGCTGCACCGGGCAAGCACATTATAGACGCTCAACAGGACTACCGCCCGTTTTCCCTGGCTTGGCCATGCGCTTTCGCCGGAGCCAGAGGGCTTTCGACTGTGAGTATTCGGTCCAAAGCAGATCGAAGAATAACTCGTGAAGCAAACCGAC
>JAPOJR010000091.1 GCA_029978325.1 Alphaproteobacteria bacterium
AGCAAACCGACGACGCCTAATTTTGTTGCGTCGCACTATTTTTGTGCAACGCACTTATCGCCTGCGCAGCAAATTTAATCGGTTTCCGCAGAGACATCTTAGTTAATCCATTTAAATATTTGAAATATTGAAATTTTTTTGTTTGGCATGGTTTTTCTTAGGAAGAGCAAAGCCTTTGCCTGTCAGTCTCACCTCCTACCCCACAACCCTCGACCTTTCGATGCCGATAGCTGCGCCGCGGGTCTCAATCGACCTTTGGACTTTAGGTTGGCCATGACCGGTCGGACTTTGTTTTTTCTACCCAGCCCAGCGGAGACGCGCATGCGCACACCTTCGGATTTCCTTTTCAAGTCCCGCCCATCACGCAGCCTCGCCCGTCATCTGTCGCTGATGCGGCGCGAAATCCTGGGAGGCGCAGTGGCGCTTGCAGCGCTCGCCGCAACGCCCGTCAGCGCCACTGCAGAAATGCTGCGGGTCGAAAAGGATGAGTTGAAGTTCGGCTTCATCAAGCTGACAGACATGGCGCCGCTCGCGGTGGCAAAGGAGCTCGGCTACTTCGAGGACGAAGGCCTCTATGTCACTCTCGAGGCGCAGGCGAACTGGAAGGTGCTGCTGGACCGCGTCATCACTGGCGAGTTGGATGGGGCGCACATGCTAGCCGGCCAGCCGCTGGCCGCCACCATCGGCTTCGGCACCAAAGCGCACATCATCACGCCTTTCTCCATGGACCTGAACGGCAACGGCATCACCGTTTCCAACGAGGTCTGGGAGATGATGAAGCCGCACATTCCGAAACTTGCCGATGGCGGGCCGCAGCACCCAATCAGCGCGGCGGCGCTGAAGCCGGTGATCAGCGCGTTCAAGGACCAGGGCAAGCCCTTCAAGATGGGCATGGTCTTCCCGGTCTCCACGCACAATTACGAACTGCGCTACTGGCTGGCGGCGGGCGGCATCAACCCCGGCTTCTATGCGCCGGCGGACGTTAGCGGCACGATCATGGCGGATGCGTTGCTGTCCGTGACGCCGCCGCCCCAAATGCCCGCGACGCTGGAGGCCGGCACGATCAACGGCTATTGCGTCGGCGAGCCGTGGAACCAGGCAGCCGTCTTCAAGAAAATCGGCGTCCCGGTGATCACCGACTATCAGATCTGGAAGAACAACCCGGAGAAGGTGTTCGGCATTACCGCAGAGTTTGCGGAAAAATACCCGAACACGGCGTTGGCGCTGACCAAGGCCCTGATCCGCGCAGCGATCTGGCTCGACGAGAACGACAACGCAAACCGCCCGGAAGCGGTGAAACTGCTGTCACGGCCCAACTATGTCGGGGCTGATGAAGAGGTCATCGCCAACTCGATGACCGGCACGTTCGAGTTCGAGCAAGGCGACAAGCGGGACATTCCCGACTTCAACGTCTTCTTCCGTCACTTTGCGACCTATCCCTACTACTCGGACGCCATCTGGTACCTGACCCAGATGCGCCGCTGGGGCCAGATCGCCGAGGCGAAGCCGGATTCCTGGTACGTCGACACTGCGAAGAGCGTCTACCGCCCGGACATCTACCTGAAGGTCGCGAAGATGCTGGTCGCCGAGGGACACGCCAAGGAAGCGGACTTTCCCTGGGCCACGGATGGCTTCCGCGAGCCGACGCCGGCTGCCGACATCATCGACGGCATCCCCTACGACGGCCGCCAGCCCAACGCCTACCTCGCAAGCCTGAAGATCGGCCTGAAGGGCGATCAGCGGGTCGAGGGCGGCACGGTGCTGGGCCAGTTGAAGCAGTAGGCCCGACGTTGGCCGGGAGGCGTCCGTCGCTTCCCGGCCACAGGCCCTCAGAAAGATCGGAGTTCCTCCCATGACCGCACCCACCGGCGTTATCGCAAGCAAGGAAGCTGCCGACAAAGGCCAGGCCCGCCGCGAGCGTCTCTACTCGGTTCTCATTAAGACGCAGGGTACGCTTGGCGCGTTTGGGCTGGGCTTTCTGGTGCCGGTCGTGAAGCTTTGCCTGGGCGATACGCCAAAGCACCAGTTACACGAACTGAAGCAGCAATTGCTGGTGCCGCTGCTTGGCATTGTCGCCTTTCTGGCAGCCTGGGCCTATCTGGCACCGCAGGTGCAGACCTCGCTCGGCGCCATTCCGGGGCCGATGCAGGTGCTGGAGCAGGCCGGCAACCTCTGGGACGACCACCTGGCGGCGCGCGACAAGGAGGCCGCTTTCTATGAGCGGCAGGAAGAACGCAACGCCAAGCTGATCGCCGCCGGCCAGGAAGACCGGGTCAAGGTCCGCGACTATACCGGTTCACCGACCTATCTGGACCAGATCGTCACCAGCCTGAAGACCGTGGCGCTGGGCTTCATCATCGCCACCATCGTCGCCGTGCCGCTCGGCATCGCCTGCGGGCTGTCGCGGGTTGCCAATGGCGCGCTGAACCCGCTGATCCAGATCTTCAAGCCGGTGTCGCCGCTCGCCTGGCTGCCGATCGTGACCATGATCGTGTCTGCCGTCTATGCCGACCCGAGCGAGGCGTTGCCGAAGTCGCTGCTGATCTCATCGGTGACGGTGACGCTTTGCTCGCTCTGGCCGACGCTGATCAACACGGCTTTGGGTGTGGCCAGCATCGACAAGGACCTGCTGAACGTCGGCCGGGTGCTGCAACTGCCGACCTGGCGGACGATCACCAAGCTGGTGCTGCCAAGCTCACTGCCGCTGATCTTCACCGGCCTCAGGCTGTCGCTGGGCGTGGGTTGGATGGTGCTGATCGCAGCCGAAATGCTGGCGCAGAACCCCGGCCTCGGCAAGTTCGTCTGGGACGAGTTCCAGAATGGCTCCAGCCAGTCGCTCGCCAAGATCATGGTGGCGGTGCTGACTATCGGCATCATCGGCTTCCTGCTGGACCGGCTGATGTTCGCCCTGCAGTCCGCCTGCACCTTCTCGACCAACCGGTAGGGAGGCTGACGCGATGGCATTCCTAGAACTGAACGGCGTTGCCAAAGGCTATGGCGAGGGCGCGGAGCGCACCGAGGTGTTGGCCGACGTGGACCTGCACGTCGAGGAAGGCGAGTTTCTGTGCATTGTCGGCTTTTCCGGCTCTGGCAAGACTACGCTGGTCTCGACCATCGCCGGCCTGATCCAGCCCGACCGGGGTGAGGTGCTGCTGAACGGCAAGCCGATCCAGGGGCCGGGTCCGGACCGGGGCGTGGTGTTTCAGAACTACTCGCTGATGCCCTGGATGACGGTTGCCGGCAATATCAACCTCGCGGTCGACCAGGTGTTTGGAAAGGAACCGCGCAAGGCCCGGCACGAGCGGGTTGCCCGCTATATTGAGATGGTGGGGCTGTCCCATGCCGCCGACCGGCTGCCGTCGGAACTCTCCGGCGGCATGCGCCAGCGGGTGGCGGTGGCGCGTGCGCTGGCCATGAGCCCGGAAATCCTGCTGCTGGACGAGCCGCTCTCCGCCCTAGACGCCCTGACCCGCGCCAAGCTGCAGGGCGAGATCGCGCGCATTTGGGAGCAGGAGCAGCGCACGGTGGTGATGATCACCAACGACGTTGACGAAGCCATCCTGCTGGCCGACCGCTGCGTAATGATGACGAACGGCCCGGCTGCCCGGATCGGCAACGTCATGGAGGTGAACCTGCCGCGCCCCCGCACCCGCAAGGCGCTGCTGGAGCACCCGGACTACTACGCCTACCGCCAGGAACTGCTGGACTTCCTGGAGGCTTACGAGGGCGGCGCCAACCCAGACCCCGCCGTGCTGGAAGGCATCAAGCACAAGAACCAAAGACGATCTCCGGCCCCCGGCTGCGAAGCGGCCTGAACGGGAGAGGACTGACCATGACCCAGAGACTTGTCGTTATCGGTGCCGGCATGGCATCCGGCCGGATGCTGGAACACCTGTTCGAGGCGGCGCCCGGCGCGTTCGACGTGACCCTGTTCGGCGCGGAGCCGCGCGGCAACTACAACCGCATCATGCTCTCGCCCGTGCTATCCGGCGAAAAGACATACGAGGAAATCGTCACGCACGATGCCGCCTGGTATGCGGAGCACAAGGTCGCCTGCCGCTTTGGCGAGACGGTGACCAGGATCGACCGCGCCCGCAAGGTGGTGGTCTCGGCACAAGGCGAGACCACCTATGACAAGCTGTTGATCGCCACCGGCTCCGCCCCCTTCATCATCCCAGTGCCGGGCAAGGAGTTGCCGGGGGTGATGACCTACCGCGACCTCGACGACGTCAATGAAATGCTGGCGGCGGCCAGGACTCCGGGCGCCAAGGCCGTTGTGATCGGCGGCGGTCTGCTGGGGCTGGAGGCCGCTGCCGGCCTGCTCGCGCGCGGCATGGACGCTGGCAGGCGAGCCGGCGGCATACAAGGGCTCCGAGACCTCCACCAAGCTGAAGGTCACGGGCGTTGACCTGTTCAGCGCCGGCGACTTTGCCGATGGCGAGGGGCGGGAGGAGATCGTGCTGCGCGATGCCGCGCGCGGTGTCTACAAGCGGCTGGTGCTGGCCGATAACCGCATCATTGGTGCGGTGATGTATGGCGAAACCGCCGACGGCTCCTGGTTTTTCAACCACCTGAAGGAAAAGACCGACATTGCCGAAATCCGCGACACGCTGATTTTCGGCCCGGCCTTTGCGGGAGGTGCCGCAGCGGACCCTTTGGCAGCCGTTGCAGCCCTGCCCAATGACGGAGAGATCTGCGGCTGCAACGGCGTCTGTAAGGGCAAGATTGTCGAGGCGATCAAGGTAAAGGGACTGAAAACGCTCGATGACGTCCGCGCCCACACCAAGGCCTCGTCGTCCTGCGGCACCTGCACCGGGCTGGTCGAGCAGTTGATGAAGCTGACGCTTGGCGACGCCTACAACCCCGCCGCGGTGCAACCGATGTGCGGCTGCACCGACTTTGGCCATGACGATGTCCGCCGCATGATCGTCGCCAAAGGGCTGAAGAGCATTCCGGCGGTGATGCAGGACTTGCAGTGGAAGACCTCCGGCGGCTGCGCCAAGTGCCGGCCGGCGCTGAACTACTACCTGGTCTGCACCTGGCCGGGTGAGTACGAGGACGACAACCAGTGCCGCGGAACTGCGCGCCATCGCCGATGTCGTCGATAAGTTCAACATTCCCTCCGTGAAGGTCACGGGCGGCCAGCGCATCGACATGCTAGGCGTCAAGAAGGAGGACCTGCCGGCGGTCTGGGCCGACCTGAACGCGGCCGGCCTCGTCTCGGGCGCGGCTTACGCCAAAGGGCTTCGTACCGTGAAGACCTGCGTCGGCTCCGACTGGTGCCGGTTCGGGACGCAGGATTCCACTGGTCTCGGCATCAAGCTGGAGCGATTGCTGTGGGGTTCGTGGACACCGGCCAAGGTGAAGCTCGGCGTGTCCGGATGCCCGCGCAATTGCGCGGAAGCAACCTGCAAGGATGTCGGCGTCGTGTGCGTCGATAGTGGCTATGAAATTCACTTTGCCGGAGCCGCTGGCCTGGAAGTGCGGAAGACCGACCTGCTGGGCAACGTGAGGACGGAGGGGGAAGCCATCGCTGTGATCGCAGCAATCGTCCAATTGTACCGCGAGCAGGGCCGTTACCTGGAGCGCATCTGGAAATGGGCCAAGCGGATCGGCAATGACACCGTTCGAGAACAATGCTTGGAAGACCGAGACCGCCGTCAGGCCTTATACGAGCGCTTTCTGTACTCCCAGCAGTTTGCCCAGACCGATCCCTGGGCGGAACGGGTGGCTGGGAAGGACGCACACGAATTTGCACCGCTGGCGGACCTGACGACGGCACGGCAGGAGGCGCTGGTATGACCGTGACACTAGCCGCCACCTGGATCGATATAGGGCCGTTGGACGCCATTCCGCGCAACGGAGCGCGGGTGCTCAAGACCGCTATGGAATGCGTTGCAGTGTTCCGCACCGCCAGCGATGAAGTCTATGGCCTGCGTGATCAATGTCCTCACAAGCAGGGCCCGCTCAGCCAGGGCATCGTACACGGTCATTTCGTCACCTGCCCGCTGCACAGCTGGGTTTTTGACCTCCGCACGGGCGCCGTTGAGGGTCCTGACGAAGGCAGCACGCCCGCCTATCCGGTGCGCGTCGAGCAAGGCCGCATCCTTCTCGACATTGCTGCCCTCGCCGGGCCGGCATCGGCTTGAGGACAGCAGCAATGAATCCGACAGCGCCCGCACCGGGATGGACGCAGACGACCTGCCCGTATTGCGGCGTCGGCTGCGGCGTGCTTGCCCGCCCGGCTCCGGACGGACTAACCGCAGAAATCAAAGGCGACCCGGATCATCCAGCAAACTTTGGGCGGTTGTGTTCGAAAGGCGCAGCCTTGGGCGAGACGCTGGGGGCGGAAGGGCGTCTGCTCGCGCCAACGATCTATGGGCAACGCACAAGATGGGACGACGCGCTAGACCTGGTCGCCCACCGGTTCAGCGAAGCCATCGAGGCGCACGGGCCCGACAGCGTCGCATTTTATGTCTCCGGCCAGTTGCTGACAGAGGACTATTACGTCGCCAACAAGCTGATGAAGGGCTTTATCGGGTCCGCCAACATCGACACCAACAGCCGGCTGTGCATGGCCTCCTCGGTCGCCGGCCACAAGCGCGCATTCGGGTCCGATACCGTTCCCGGATGTTATGAGGACCTGGAACTTGCAGACCTCGTAGTGTTGATCGGCTCCAACCTCGCCTGGTGCCATCCGGTTCTCTACCAACGCTTGGCAGCGGCCAAAGCGGAGCGCGGCACCCGGATTGTGGTGATTGACCCACGTGAAACCGCCACCTGCGACCTGGCCGACTTGCATCTGGCACTGAAACCCGGCAGCGACGTGGCCCTGTCGAACGGGCTCTTGCAATATCTGGCCGCGAACAAAGCTATCGACCGTAGCTACATCGAATCCCATACCAGCGGCTTTGAAGCAGCGATCACAGCAGCCATGGATATGCCGTTTGCCGACGTTATAGCGGCTACGGGGCTGGAGGCCGGGCAGCTTAGTCGGTTTTACAAACTATTTGCAGAAACCCCACCGACCGTCTCGGTCTTCAGCCAAGGCGTGAATCAGTCCTCCGCCGGAACCGACAAAGTCAACGCGATAATAAACTGCCATCTGGCGACCGGCCGCGTCGGCAAGCCTGGGGCATCTCCCTTTTCGGTGACAGGACAGCCGAATGCCATGGGTGGCCGCGAGGTCGGCGGTCTCGCCAATATGTTGGCAGCGCACATGGAATTGGGGAATACAGGGCATCGTCAGGCGGTCCAGCAATTCTGGAAGTCCCCGCGCATCGCTTCAGAGCCGGGCCTGAAGGCCGTCGATTTGTTTCAGGCAGCGGCAGACGGCCGGGTCAAAGCGCTGTGGATCATGGCGACCAATCCCGCCGACAGCATGCCTGAGGCCGATCATATCCGCAGTGCATTGGCTGCCTGCCCATTCGTGGTCGTATCCGACATGACCGGCGACACCGATACGGCCGACCTTGCGCACGTGGTTCTTCCAGCGGCTGCATGGGGAGAGAAAGATGGCACCGTCACCAACTCCGAGCGCCGCATCTCCCGCCAGCGCCGCTTTCTGCAGCCTTTGGGTTTGGCCCGCCCCGACTGGTGGCAAATCTGCGCCGTCGCCAAACGCATGGGTTTTGCGGACGCTTTCGACTTTGCGACGCCAGCCGAAATCTTTGCCGAATATGCGGCCCTGACAGGGCTTGCGAACCGCGGCGAGCGCGATCTCGATCTTGCCGGCCTGTCTGCTCTATCAAGCGAAGACTATCAGACCCTCGCGCCGATCCAATGGCCGGCGCCGGCCGGCCGCCCGGTCAGTTCCTCCCGCTTCTTTACAGACGGCCGCTTCTACACGGACGATGGCCGAGCCCGCTTCATCGCGGTTGCCTATCGGCCGCCGGCTCAGTCGCCATCTGCCGAATTCCCGCTGCGCCTGAACACAGGGCGCATCCGCGACCAGTGGCACACCATGACCCGCACGGCAAAAACGCCCAGGCTTATGGCCCACATAGCCGAACCCTTCGTCGAGATGCGCCCCGACGATGCGACCCGCCATGGCCTTGGTCCAGGAGATCTGGCACAGGTTTCTACACCTATGGGCGAGGTCGTGGTTCGTACGGTCGTAAGCGAGCGACAAGGCGCAGGCTCTTTGTTCGTCCCCATGCAGTGGACCGATCAATACGCCAACCGCGCCCGCATCAATACACTCATAGCGGCCTGGACAGACCCGCTTTCCGGCCAGCCGGAATTGAAACATTCGCCCGCACAGGTCCGCCCGTACCCTGCCGGCTGGCATGCCTTCGCGGTCATGCAGGAGCAACCGGCGCCGGGTGCGTTCGACTATGCTGCGATTGCGACCTGCCCGGGCGGCTGGCGCCTCGAATGCGCCGGTCGCGGCGACCCGGCGTCATGGCCACAAACTGCATCCGCCTTGCTGACGCCAAGAGGCACAGCCGCCGTCGAGTTCCTGTCCTACGCAGATAACGCGCTGGCTCAACACCGCTTCGCTGCCTTCAGCGACGGAAAGTGCATCGGCCTGCTATTTGTCAGTCGGACCCCGGTCACGGTTTCGCGCACCTGGGCGGTCGAACAATTGGGGGGAATCTTGGCGTCCGACCAACGGTTGCGGTTGCTCGCCGGCAGACCGGGCGGCGATGTGCCAGACCGCGGCAAGATCGTCTGCGCATGCCTTAATGTCGGGGCCAATGAGATTGCGGCAGCCGCTCGTTTGCATCCCGGCGCGACCGTATACACCGTCGGCATCGCCACCGGCGCCGGCACCAACTGCGGCTCTTGCCGCGCAGAAATCGGGACACTGATCCATGCCAAATCTCTGGCAGAAGCCGGTTGAGCGAGCGTCGGCACGGATGGCGCCGCTAGCAATGCTGCCGGTGTTTTTCGACTTGAAGTCCAAGGCGGTTACGGTTGCAGGCGGCACCGCCGCCGCTGCCTGGAAGGCTGAACTGCTGGCTGCAGCCGGCGCAAACGTTACCGTATACGCTCCTGAAGCGTCGCCGGAAATACAGGACTTGATTGCCAACTCCCTCACGGTGGGAAGGATTGCTTATGTCCCGAGCCATGTAACAGCCGCGGCGATGCAAGGCTCCGCGCTAGTCGTAGCCGACGCCGGCTGCAAGGATGATGCTGCATCGCTGGTCGCCATGGCCAAAATCGAGGGCGTCCCGATTAACGTGATCGATCGTCCCACCTTCTGCGACTGCCAATTCGGCAGCATCGTAAACCGCTCCCCTATAGTTATCGGCATCTCGACGGATGGTGCAGCGCCTATTCTCGGCAAGGCCATCCGGCAACGAATCGAAACACTCCTGCCGCCCTCGCTGGCGGGATGGGCCGATTATGCGAAAAGAATCCGCAAGACGGTTATGGATACTTTAACGCCCGGCATCGCCCGCGCCCAATTTTGGGAACGGTTCGCCGAACGAGCCTTCACTCAACCGCCGCCTGCCGCCAATGGCGTCCACGACCTGCTGCAAGGCATTCAAGGCCCGACAACGGGCCACGTCACTTTGGTCGGCGCAGGCCCCGGCACGGCGGAATTCCTGACGCTGCAGGCCCTTCGCGCGCTCCAGTCTGCCGATATCATCCTGTTCGACGACCTTGTTTCAGACGAGGTTCTGGAATTGGCGCGCCGCGAGGCGAAGCGCATGCTGGTCGGCAAGCGTGGACGGCGTGCCAGTTGCAGGCAGGACGATATCAACGACCTGATGGTGAAACTCGCCAATCAAGGCAAGCATGTGGTTCGGCTCAAATCGGGCGACCCGATGGTCTTCGGTCGCGCAGGCGAAGAAATTGCGCGCCTGGAAGCCGAGGGCATCTCGGTAACGGTCGTCCCCGGCATCACCGCGGCCAGCGCTCTGGCTTCTCGCCTTGGGGTGTCGCTCACCCATCGGGACTTTGCGCAGTCCGTTCGTTTCGTCACCGGTCATTCCCGCCAAGGCAGATTGCCGGATGACATCGATTGGCAAAGCCTGGCCGATCCGCACACGACGACCATCGTCTATATGGGCGGCCATACGGCAGCCGACATTAGCGATAAATTGATAGAAGCCGGACTAGCCGCGCATGCGCCGGTCGTCGTCGCCAGCGATGTGGCGCGTCCTGGGGAAGCCTGGACAGACGGACGACTTGACAGCCTAGGTAGGTTGGTTTCCGGCCTCTCTTCCACCGGACCAATCCTCATCGGCATCGGCGAGGTTTTCCGGTCGGTTAACACTTCGAAAATGGCTGAGACGTCTTCGAGCTTTGCGAAAGCGCTGCCCGCCGCCGGGCATAGCTAACGATGCCGCCTTGCGCCGGCCGGCAACGCTCTGAAGATACCCGAGTGTCAAAACACACGGTGCCGGTGAAGGAGCATCGATCTCCATCCCACTACTTTCTGGAGTTGCCCTCATCCCTCTCAATCGGATAGCGTCCGCATAGCCTAACCGCGGCAGAACGGACGGAATCGCCGCTATTGGTCGTCTTGCGGCCGCACTTCGGGCGACCAACCTTTGCTAAATTCGAGGATTTCTTATGGCCCGTGTTCCCGTACTCAAATCGCCCGATGAATTGACGGGGGAAGCCCGCCGCATCGCCGAGAAAATCGTCGATACCCGGCGGTCGCTGGAAGGCCCCTTCTCGGTCTGGATGCATGCACCGGAATGGGCGGAACGGGTGGCGCACCTGGGAACGCTGGTCCGGTGGGAAGGGACCTTGGAGCTGCGGCTCCGGACCCTGGCGGCGCTGGTCGTCGGCAGGCACTTTCAGGCCCAGTACGTTTGGGGAATCCAAGGGGTGATTGGCGCGGAACGGGACGTGCCGCGATCGACCATCGACGCAATCCGCGACGGCCATTCCGACGGCATCCCCGCAGACGATCTCCAGATCATCGAATTCGCGCGGCAATTGTTGCGCAAGAACCGGGTAGAGGAGCCCTTGGCAGCAGCCGTCATGGCGCGTCTCGGCGCTGACCAGTATGTGCAATTGACCACGTGCATCGGCTATTATGCGATGCTGGCGATGACGGTGAATGCCGTTGAGTTGGAGCCCAACCCGAAGCACGAAGCGCTAGTCGTCTGAAGCGCGCATAAAACCGGCGAAAAACCGGCTGAGCTGGTCGAAGCCGTCGATCGGAACGACACCGGCGACGAACTGGTCGGGGCGCACAATAACCAAAGCCCCGGCCGCCCGGTCGATGCCGCGGCAATCGAAAATATCCGGCCCATTCTTCAGGTCCGGACTGAAGATCTTTTCATAATCGATCAGGCCGTACACACCTTTTGCCGGACGGAGATAAGCCGGCATCGCCTCCAGCGCCAAGCCTTGATGACTGCCCTGGAACACAGCCCGGACGTCGAATACCGAATCGATGTCGCAGTCTGCGGGCGTGTAGCGTCGCACCGGACTGTGGGCATCGGCGGACAGGAATGCGCAAAGGCGGTCAACACCGCCGCCGGCTTCGCCCAAATCGCCGGCGGAGGCAAACGCGATCAGGCGCCAACGCCCGTCGGCTTTCAGCACATGGCCCAGTTGTAAAGGCTTGCCATCGGCCGCCCGGATCACCGGAGCCGAGTGAAAGCGCTTGCCCACCACCAGGCCTTGCGCAAGCCCCTGGTGCGAGGCGTCACCAGTTACAATCGACCTGTCGTAGCGGGTCTCAACTCCGGCGGTATACCGACCATGCTTCTGAAAATATTGCTGGAACTGCGCGGCCTCCGCAGCGTTTCGCGGCTTCTGGCTGAACAATCTGGCCATGTCGCGGTCGAAATCGATCAGTTCCTTGGCCTTGGCGCGACGCTCTTTGGAATAGGTGGCCAGCAATCGGGGATCGGCCTGCCCCCGTAGCACGTGCGCCAGCTTCCAACCCAGATTGAAGGCATCGGCCATCGAAACATTCATGCCCTGCCCCGCTTTCGGGCTGTGGGTGTGACAGGCATCGCCGGCGATAAACACCCGCGGAGCCCGCGCCCCGCGCTCGGTCTCCGGCACATCGTCAAAGGCGTCGCAGACCCGTTGCCCGATTTCATAGGCCGACCACCAGGCAACCTCCTTAACGTCGAGCGAATGCGGCGCCAGAATCGCACGGGCTTTCCCGATCAAGGCCTCAGGCGTCACGCCCCGGTCCGCCGCGCGCTCGTCTCCGTGTAGCTCATCCAGTTCGATATAGAGCCGTGTCAGGTACCCGCCTTCGCGCGGAATAATCAGGATGCTGCCGTCTTCGGCGGATTGAATGGCGCACTTCATCCGGATATCCGGGAAATCGGTAACGGCCAGCACGTCCATGACGCCCCAAAGCTGACGGGCAGCCGCGCCTTTCAATTCATGCCCCAGCGACCGGCGAACCATGCTGCGCGCCCCGTCGCATCCAACCACGTATCTGGCGCGAACAACCTCCCGGGCGCCATCTCTGTCGAGACATGCAAAGGTGGCAACGACTGGAAAATCGGCACCCTCCTCGACGCGCAAGTCGATCAAATCCCGATTGTAATCTGGCACCAGCCGTCGCGGCCCGCGCAGCATGGTCTCCAGGTAGAAATCGTGCACCCGGGCCTGGTTCAAAATCAGATGCGGCATCTCCGAAAGATCGTCTTCGACATCCGGGATTCGGTCGGCCCGGGTGAGCCGCCCCCCCGCATCCGGCCGCCAGAACGTTACCTCGTTCACCTGATAGGCTTCTTGCCGGACCTGGTGGGCAAACCCGAACGCCTCGAACATTTCCATCGAACGGCAGGCAATGCCATCCGCCTGCCCCAGAGACAGTGGCCCCGGCTTCCGCTCGAAAATCCGGGTCGTGATATCGGGAAATGCCGACATTTGGGCCGCTAAAGTCAATCCAGCCGGGCCACAGCCGACGATCAAGACATCGACGGCGTCGCCCGGTTGGCCGGCATCTGCAACAGCTTCGGCAACCGCCGGATTACCCGTCCGGAATCCGTTCAAATGATATTGCATGCTACAGGTCCGTCAGTGCTTCAAATTGTGAGGATGGATTGTCCGGCGATCGGATGACCGTTTGCGG
>JAPOJR010000092.1:0-4264 GCA_029978325.1 Alphaproteobacteria bacterium
GGCTTACATTTCGGACACTCTCACTCTCGTCACGACGATATACAAGGTTTTCATTATAGGTACCCGCAGACACAAATGCTGTATCACCATCACTTCCAAAGTTTAAAGCAGCCTGAATCGATCGAAAAGGATCATCGCAATGCATTTCGGCGCCTCCATGTTTTGTACCGACTATTCGATGGCGCCAGTGGAACTGGCCCCGGCGTTGGAAAGCCGCGGTTTCGAATCGTTCTGGGCACCGGAGCACTCACATATACCATTGTCCCGCAAGTCTCCCTGGGGCGGTGGCCCCGAGTTGCCGAAACACTACTATGATGTGATCGACCCTTTTGTTGGCCTGGCTACGGCGGCAGTCGTAACCAAGACGCTAAAGCTCGCCACAGGAATCTGCCTGATCATCCAACGCGACCCGATACAACTTGCGAAGGAAGTTGCGACGCTCGACCTGTTGTCCGGAGGCCGGTTTTTGTTCGGCATCGGCGCCGGCTGGAACCGGGAAGAAATGGCCGACCATGGCACGGACCCCAGCACCAGAGTTGCGTTGATGGCCGAGCGTGTCGCCATGCTCAAGGCGATCTGGACTCAAACGAAACCGGAGTTCCAGGGGAAATTCCAAAGCTTCGAGCCGATGATGGCCTGGCCGAAGCCGGTCCAGAAACCGCATCCCCCGATCCTGGTTGGCGGTGCCATGCCTCACGCCGCTCGGCGGGCCATCGCCTACGGCGACGGTTGGATTCCGCTGGGCGGGCGCGGCGTCGATGTCCTGGAACAATTGCCGCGATTCCGCCAAATGGCGGCGGAGGCCGGCCGCGACGCCGACAGTCTGCCGGTTTCGGTCTTCGGTGGCCAGCAGGACGCCGACGCATTGAAACGCATGCGCGATGCGGGCATAGATCGCGTAGTGTTTTCGCTTCAGTCGGCTAAAGCAGACGCTGTCTTGCCGGTGCTGGACCGGATCGCAGAATTGAAGAACAGCCTGGGTTGATTCCGGGCGAAAGGGAGATACGTCGCTATGCGCCGTACCATGGTTTTGGCTCTGTTTACGACACTGGCGCTTTCGGCGTGCGATACGTTGGGCATCAATGACGCCACACGATATGTCGGAGACGTATTTGCGACCGGGCCTGGGCAACCGGTCAGACCGGCTGTAACTGAGCGATCCGGTCCTGCGCCGGCAACGCCGCCTACGTTCAGCGGGCCCCCGGTCGTGCCGCCGCCGGGGCCGGTTGCGCCGCCGCCTGTGGTTCCCGCGGTAACATCAACGCCAGCTCAACCGGCGTTGTCCCAGCCACTCGATGCCAAACCGACTCAACCATCTGTGCCCGCAGCAACCGCGCCCGCGAGCACGGGCCCGGCGCACGAGACTACTGTGCTAAACTTAGTGCCGGCTCAATCCGGCGCCGCCTCGCCGGTTCCGGCCGAAGTCCCGGCGACGGCAAACGCACCTTCGCAGCCCGCTACGCCCGATAAACCCGCTACGCCCGATAAACCCGCTACGCCGCTGAACCCGGCGCCCGCCAAAACGCCTGTTGCCGCGCCGGTCGAAAAACCCGTGGCAGACGCCGGCCCGAATATCCCGTGCCGGCTTAGCGATGAAGTCCGCTTCATCTCCATCGACGCCTGCCGCGACCTGCGTGGCGTCGTTATGAAATAACGACGATTTGACCGGCGGATTACCGATGGCGGAAGCCCTGCTGCTGATCGATATCCAGAACGATTTCTGCCCCGGCGGTGCGCTGGCCGTACCGGACGGGGACAGCATCGTGCCGCTGGCAAACCAATTAGCGGCACGCTTTCCGCATGTGCTGGCAACACAGGATTGGCATCCGCCCGACCATGCCTCCTTCGCCAGCCAGCACGCCGGCCAATCAGCATTCGCTACCGTGCAGATGCCGTACGGCGAACAGACACTGTGGCCGGACCACTGCGTCCAAGGCACGCCCGGTGCTGAATTTCACCCCGGCCTGCGGCTGGAGCGGATAGAGCTGATCGTCCGAAAAGGCTTTCGCCACAGTATCGACAGCTATTCCGCCTTTTTTGAGAATGACCGCAAGACGCCCACCGGCCTTGCCGGCTATCTGAGGGAGCGCGGAATCCAGCGGCTGACACTGGCTGGCCTCGCGTACGATTTCTGCGTACTCTACTCGGCGCTCGATGCCCGGCGGCTTGGGTTCGACGTCAGCATCGCCGAAGATGCCTGCCGGGCTATCGACCTCGGCGGCTCCAAGGCTGCGGCGACTGGTGCATTGGCGGCGGCTGGCGTAAGGCTCATATCAGCAGCCGAATGATATATTCGATATTTTGAATATAAGGATCCCAGCTATGAATCTCCTGTTGTGGCCCGGCGATACCATCGCCACGTTGGCTGGCCTGCCGAAAGACTCCGATAACCGCCAAATCCTGCGGATGTGGGCCAACACCGTGATCTGGGGCGCGATCGCCTCCATCATACTGGTGTTGGTGCTTACCTAAGGCGGGATTAACCGAACATGGCGCCTGCCCGCATCGTCGTTAAGCCGTCGCGCACATCCTATGACGTAGTGATCGTCGGTGGCGCCATGATGGGTTCCTCCACCGCCTGGTTTCTGGCCAGCAACCCCGACTTCACCGGTCGCGTGTTGGTGGTGGAGCGCGATCCCAGTTACGCCAATGCTGCGACCACCCGGACCAATTCCTGCATCCGGCAACAGTATTCGACAGAGATCAACATCCGCATCTCGCAGTTCGGCGCGGACTATGTGAAAAATTTCCGTGCTTATATGGGCAACGATCCGGAGGTGCCGCGGGTACCGCTGCAAAGCTTCGGCTACATGTATCTGGCCAGCGACCAACAATTTGCAGAGGTACTGCGCGCCAACCACGCCACCCAGGTTGCCTGCGGCGCAGCCACCCGGTTGATGACGCCGGACCAAATTGCGGCAGCCTATCCATTCTATACCGTCTCGGACATCGTCCTTGGCAGCATCAACACCGTGGACGAAGGCTATTTCGAGGGCTCCACCCTGTTCGATTGGTGGCGGCGCAAAGCGCGGCAAGGCGGCGTCGAGTATGTCACCAACGAAGTCGTCGCGATCCAGCGTGCCGGCCATCGCATCGAGAGCGTGACCCTGGCATCGGGCGAGGTCATTTCCTGCGGCTGGTTGGTCAACGCATCCGGCACGCGTGGCGCGAAGACGGCGGCGATGGCGGGAATTGAGATTCCCATAGAGCCGCGCACCCGCTTCACCTTCGTCTTTTCCGCGGAGGACCGGCTCGACCGCGACCTGCCGCTGACCATCGACCCTTCAGGGGTGCATGTCCGCTCGGACGGCCTCTACTATCTCTGCGGCTGTCCGCCAGACGATGATTCTCCGCCCGATTTCGACGACTTCGAGGTCGATTATTCAGTGTGGGAGGACAAGATCTGGCCGGCACTGGCCCACCGCGTGCCAGCGTTCGAGCGCATCAAAATTCAAACGGCCTGGATGGGTCACTACGACTACAACACACTGGACCATAACGCCATCGTCGGCCCACATGATGAAGTTGGCAACTTTCTGTTCCTGAACGGCTTTTCCGGCCACGGCTTCCAACAATCGCCAGCCATGGGCCGCGGCACGGCCGAATGGATCGTCTATGGTGAATTCCGCTCGCTGGACCTGTCGCCGTTGGGTTATGGCCGCATCGTGCGCAACGAGCCTTTCCTGGAGCGCGCGATCATCTAGTCAAGGCCTTTCAACAAGCGTAGTGTCGGGCGCTTTTTGCCATTTTTTGCTTCCGGAGACCCCCGCCCGATGCGTGACCTGCACCAGCCGATCCGTTCCGCCGCCCGCGCCATGAATGCCATGGTCGCCACGTCGCAACCCAGCTCGACCTTCGCCGGGTTGGAGATGCTGCGGGCCGGCGGCAACGCCCTGGATGCCGCGGTTGCGGCGGTCGCGGTGCAATGTGTCACCGAACCGGGCTCGACCGGCATCGGCGGCGATTGTTTCTGTCTCTACAAACCCGCCAACGGACCGCTGGTCGCGCTGAACGGCTCTGGCCGCGCGCCTGCTGCCGCCAGCGTCGAATGGTATGCAGAGCGCGGCATTTCCAAACTGGATACGACTTCGCCGCACACCGTCACCGTCCCCGGCGCGGTCGATGCGTGGGAAACCCTGCTGCGCGACCATGGCACCAAGAGCCTGGGCGAGTGCCTGCAAGCCGCCATCGGCTATGCCGAGAATGGCTTTGCCGTGCACGACCGCACGGCGATCGACTGGCAACTGTCGGTCGACAAGCTGTC
>JAPOJR010000092.1:4274-12988 GCA_029978325.1 Alphaproteobacteria bacterium
CCCCGCCGCCAAGGCGATCATGCTGCGGGGCGGCGCGCCGAAGGTCGGCACGGTCTACAAGCAGCCGGAACTGGCGCGGACGCTGAAAACCATCGCCGCCAAGGGCCGCGCCGGCTTTTACACCGGAGAGGTCGCGGAGGATCTGGTCAGCCACCTCAACGCCATGGGCGGCCTGCACACGCTGGACGATTTCGCCAGCAATGCGCCGGAATACGTCACGCCGATCATGACCGACTACAAGGGCTATCAGGTCTATGAATGCCCGCCGAACGGCGTCGGCATCATCGCGCTGCTGATGCTGAACATGTGGGAGGGCATGGACCAGCCGGAGGACCCGGTCTCCATCACCCGCCTGCATCGCATTGCCGAGGCCGGGCGCCTGGCCTTCCGTGACCGCAATGCCTATGTCGCGGACCCGAACATGGCCGAAGTGCCGCAGGATATGCTGCTGTCCAAGGACTATGCGGCGCAACTCCGGGCGATGATCGACGACAAGAAAGTATTGCCGCAATTGCCGCCGCCCGGCATCGGCCGCAACGGCGACACGGTCTATCTGTGCGTCGTCGACAAGGACGGCAATGCCTGCTCGTTCATCAACTCCACCTTCCACAACTATGGCAGCGGCATTGTCGGGCCGAAGAGCGGCGTCATCCTGCAGAACCGGGGCTGGGGCTTTAGCCTGGAGGTTGGGCACCCGAACGCCATCCAGGGCGGAAAACGGCCATTGCATACCATTATCCCCGGCATGCTGATGAAGGACGGCGAGGCGGTCATGCCGTTCGGCGTCATGGGCGGCAACTACCAGCCGCTCGGCCATACCTGGCTGCTGTCGAACATGCTGGACTATGGTATGGACCCGCAACAGGCCATAGCCGTGCCACGGGTGATGTCGTATGGCGGCAAGCTGGAGCTGGAAACCACGATCGGTCCCAAGATGGCCAGCGAATTGCGCGCTATGGGCCACGATTGCGAATACCTGGTGCGGCCGCATGGCGGCGCGCAGGCGATCTGGATCGACCGCAAGGAAGGCGTCCTGACCGGCGGCAGCGAAACCCGCAAGGATGGGCTGGCTCTAGGGTACTAATGCGGGGGTATTGATGCGGGGGTTGTGTCGGGACTAACGTCACTCCGCCCCTTCATCCAGAGCCAGTCGAAGGGTTCCGCTGCGCGCCCACTCGCCCTGCGACATGCTCAGGGTAAAGACTTGAACCCAGGTCCACTGCAATGACTGCACCCGCCACCCCGCTCCCGCCGTTTTCCCGCGATGCCCGCGTTATCGGGCTCGTGGGAGCCGCGCACTTCTTCAGCCACTTCTATCAACTGGTGCTGCCGTCGCTCTTCGTCTTCATGGCCGAATCGACCGGGCGCAGCTATGTCGAGCTAGGCCTGCTGGTCACCGTCTTCAGCACCATGAGCGCCGTTGCCCAGACACCGGTCGGCATCATGGTCGACAAAATCGGCGCGCGCTGGCCGTTGATCATCGGTTCTGCCGTGCTGGCCGGCAGCGTGCTGGGCTATGGCCTGGTCGGCTCGTACGAGGGCATGTTGGCGCTGGCGGTATTCGGTGGCATCGCCAATGCGATCTATCACCCGGCGGATTTCTCGATCCTGGCCGGCAAAGTGCACGAAACGCGCCTGGGCCGGGCATTCTCACTGCATTCGGTCTCCGGCAATATGGGATGGGCACTGGCGCCGGTGATCATGGTGCCGCTCGCCAGCCTCTATGGCATCGACACGGCCTTCATCGTCGCTGGCTGCATGGGCCTGGCGACGACGGCGGTGCTGGTGCTTCAGGTCGGCCACCTGGACACCGACACGAACCGCGAAAAGCGTGAACGGCGCAAAGCCAAGGCCCCGCCCGCCGCTTCCGCAGCGGCTGAGCCCAGCTGGAAGTTTCTGCTAAGCCGCGCGGCGCTGTTGCTGCTGGCGTTCCAGATCATCCACGCCATGGCATTCGGCGGCATCCGCAACTTCAGCGTCGCCGCCCTCAGCGCCTTTACCTCGAACCCGACAGAGTGGATTGCGGCGGCGCTGACCGGCTACTTGATCGGCGCATCGGTCGGCAACCTGGCGGGCGGCATTGCGGCGGACAAGACCGGCAAACCGCAAATCATATTCTATTTCAGCATCCTGACCATCGCGGCCATGACCGCCCTGATCGGCACCGTAGACATGCCGGCGGTGGTACTGGTGATCGTATTCTTTATCGCCGGCGCGCTGAACGGCACGCTGTTGCCGGTACGCGATCTGCTGGTGCGGGCCTTGGCGCCGAAAGGGCAAATGGGGACGCTCTACGGCTTTACCTCCAGCGGCCTCAGCCTCGGCAATGCAATCACGCCCTTGATCTATGGCTGGCTGATGGACCATGGCAGCCCGCGCTGGATTTTCTATGCCAGCGGCCTGCTGATGTTGCTGGCGCTGGCCACCTATGTCGAGGCGCGCAACGAACAGGCAAAGTGATCCGCACCACTTGCATCCTATAGTTCTCTGGCAGGAAGCGCTTCAATGGCTGGTAAGAAACCCCTGATCATTGCCCACCGCGGCGCGTCCGGCCTGGCGCCGGAGAACACCCTGCCGGCCTTTCGCGCCGCCATCGCAGCCGGGGCGGACGGCATCGAGTTCGACGTGCAACTGACGCGCGACGGGCAGGCGGTCGTCGTGCACGACTTCGACATTTCAAAAGAATGGGCACGCCTTGACGGCCGTTGGATCGACGCCAAAGGCCCGGCGGTGCGCGACCTGACCTTGGCTGATATCCGCAGGTACAACGTCGGTCGCCTGCGCCCGTTCAGCCAATATGACAAGCGGTACCCGGACTATGTCCCCGCCGACAATGCGACGATCCCGACCTTGCGCGAGGTGCTGGCCCTGGTCCGCGACGAAGCGCCACCAGGCTTCCAGATGTGGCTGGAATTGAAGGTCGCGCCGGCCGGCGAGGCCGCCGCGTCGGACCCTATCGCCACCGCACGCGCGGCGCTGGCGGCGTTGCAGGAATTCGGCCTGGTGCAACAGACGGTGCTGATCAGCTTTTACTGGCCGGCGCTCTACTATTCCCAGCGGCAACTGCCGGGCCTCAGGACCGGCTATCTCTCGTCCGAGCGGCCATGGGGCAACAATATCCAGGCGCACCGGCCCGACCGCTCGCCCTGGACCGCGCCGTTCGACGCCGCCGACTATGGCGGCGATATCCCGGCCATGATCCGCGCCGCCGGCGGCTATGCCTGGAGCGTCTACCACCTGGACCTGACGCCGGAGCGCTTAGCTCAAGCCCGGTCCCAGGGTTTGACGGTCGGCGTCTGGACCATCCGCGAGCATCCTGAGGCCGATGCGGCCCTTGCCGCCGGGGTGGATGTGATCACCACCGACCGCCCGGATTGGTTCCGCTAGAGCAGATCCCGACCTGATTGGATCGGGTGAATCTGCTCTAAATCTATTTATTAGAACATCTTACCCCGACAAACTGATCGCCTTGGCGATTCAATTTGATCGGGCGATACTCTAGAATGAACTAGCCCTCAACCTCGACGACAGCGTCCACTTCAACCGCAAAGCCCAGCGGCAGAGACGGTACGCCGACAGCGAAGCGGGCGTGCTTGCCCTTGTCGCCGAACACCTCGACCATCAGGTCGCTGGCCCCGTTGATCACTGCCGGGTGCTGGTCGAACTCCGGCGCGCAGGCGACGAACCCGCCCAGTTTGACAATGCGCGTCACCTTGTCCAGCGAGCCGACCGCGGCGTTCACCTGCGCCAGGATCGCCAGGGCGCACAGACGCGCCGCCTTCTGGCCCTCTTCCAGCGAAAGGCCCTCGCCCAGCTTGCCCTTCACGGCAACGCCGCCAGCCGCCGACACCTGACCTGAGACAAACACCAGATTGCCGGACCGCACCGCCGGCACATAATTCGCCACCGGCTTCGGCGCGTCAGGCAGGGTGATGCCAAGCTCTTTCAGGCGGGCGTCAATGCTCATGGGGCAGGTTCCTCTTGCATAGCGAATGAAAGTTCGGGCCTTTATAGAGGCAATCATCGCCCTCTCCCAGCCTATTCGCCCGGACCATACCTGTCTTGCCCGCCAAACACCGCCTGGACCAAATGCTCGTCGACCGCGGCCTGGTGGAAAGCCGCAGCCGGGCGCAGGCGTTGGTCATTGCCGGCAAGGTGTTCTCCGGCGAGCGCAAACTCGATAAGCCGGGCACGCAGTTACCGGCGGATACGCCGCTGGAAGTCCGGGGCCGCGACCATCCCTGGGTCAGCCGCGGCGGCCTCAAGCTGGCGCACGCGCTGGCGGCCTATGGCCTGAAGCCGGACGACGCGGTCTGCATCGACGTGGGAGCATCGACCGGCGGCTTTACCGACGTGCTTTTGGCACATGGCGCCGCCCGTGTTTACGCCGTAGACGTTGGTCACGGTCAGCTCGCCTGGTCGCTGCGCCAGGACCAGCGCGTCGTCGTGCTGGAGAAGACCAACGCCCGCCACCTGACCGCCGAGCAAATTCCGGAGTCGGTCGATTGGATCGTCTGCGACGCCAGCTTCATCGGCCTCGCCACCGTCCTGCCTGCGGCGATGGCGCTGGCAAAGCCGGTCGCGCAAATGGTGGCGCTGATCAAACCGCAATTTGAGGCCGGGCGGGACCAGGTCGGCAAGGGTGGCGTCGTCCGCGACCCGGCGGTGCGCCAGGCGGTCTGCGAGCGCATCCGGGACTGGGCCATCGCCCAGGGCTGGACCGTGCAAGGTATTGTCGAGAGCCCGATTACGGGCCCTGAAGGAAACGTGGAGTTTTTGCTTGTCGCTCACCGCTCGCCCTGATCGGGCCCTGGAAATCACGATTGAACGCCTTGGTAGCCGCGGCGATGGCATTGCCGAGACGCCGGAAGGCCCTATCTTCGTCCCCAACGCCCTGCCCGGTGAGGAGGTGTTGGTACGCCTCGGCAAGCCGAGGGCCGAGGGCATGGCCGCGCGCGTTGTCGAACGACGCTCTGCATCGGCTGACCGCGTCGATCCCTCCTGCCGGCATTTCGGCCGCTGCGGCGGTTGCGCCACCCAGCATGTCGGCCAAAGCGCCTATGCCGTCTGGAAACGCGACCTGCTGCTGGAGGCTTTGGCCCGGCGCGGCTTCGAAGGCGACGAAATGGTCGCGGACTTGGTGCTCTGCCCGCCGGAACGCCGCCGGGTGCGCTTTGCCGCTATCGGCCGCAAGGGCGACGCCGTGCTGGGCTTCAACACCCGCGGCTCGAACCAAGTGATCGATCTGGAGATGTGCAGCACCGCCGATCCGCGCATCGTCGGCGTGCTGCCCGCCTTACGCACGGCCCTGGGCGATGTGCTGACCCCGAAAATGGCCTGTGATGTAGAAATCGTCGCCGCTGAAAACGGCCTGGACGTGCTGCTGGTTTCGCGGGTGTCGATGAACGGCAAGCGCCGCCAGCGCCTGATCGAGTTTGCCGGCGAAAACGGCGTGGTCCGTATCGGCTTTCAGGGCGACGAGCGCTTTCCGCCGGAGACCATCATTCAGTTCGAAGCGCCTGTCGTCCACTTTGGCCAAACTGCCATGCCGTTTCCGTCCGGCGCTTTCCTGCAGCCGAGCGCGGCGGGCGAGAAGGCCCTGTTGGAAGCGGTGCAGATGCTGATCCCGCCAGGCTCGCTGCGGGTGATCGAGCTATACTGCGGCTGCGGAGCGTTCGGCATTCCCCTGGCTGCAGCCGGGTTCCGCGTTGCGGCCTATGAGGCGGAAGAGCCAATGATCTATGCCCTGGGACAGGCCGCGGGCCGCGCCGATCTGGGCGGCCGAATTACCGGCCATGTCCGCGACCTGGTGCGCCAGCCGCTGCGGCCGGATGAATTGTCCGGCGCGGATGTCGTCCTGCTTGATCCGCCGCGCAATGGCGCTTCGGCTCAGGTGGAACAGATTGCGGCCAGCGGCGTGCCGGCGGTCGTCTATGTGTCATGCAACCCCGCCAGCTTTGCCCGCGATGCCGAAACCCTGGCCGATAGCGGCTATGCGTTGCGCCAGGTCATTCCGGTCGACCAGTTCGTCCACACGCCGCACCTGGAGTTGGTCGCGCTGTTCCAGCGGCAGGCGCCTGCCTAAAGCAACAGCCGGATCAAGACTCGGTTGGATACCCCAAGGCGCGCATGACGGGCCCATGATCGGCGTACAGTCGGCTTTCCTGTGCCTGGCTGAGCAGCTATTTTCCTTTGCCTACCGCACCCTCTCGGAAAAACGCCCTGCTGTGCGGCGAGCGTTCCGAAAACCCGCTGGCCCGCTCATCCGCCGCCAAAACATCGAAGCGCGAATGAGCGACGGCGCGCCGAATCCGGCCCGCCGTCACCGGCAACTGCAGGAGTTTGCAGATTTTGGCGGGTGAAGCGTCCGGTTCCGCCATCAGAGTTTCGTAGCGGATTTCCAGCACGGGAAAAGCGCTGGTTTCGCACCAGGACCGCACATGGTCGCTCCAGAGCCGATCCCGATCCGATAGGATCGGGTGAATTTGCTCTAATACCAGCGGCGGTGGATTTTGACCTTTCGCGTAACGTCCTTCAGCCTGAGGTGCTCGGCAATGCCGAGCCTCGAAGGCCGCCGACGCTTCGAGGCTCACTTCGTTCGCACCTCAGCGTGAAGGACTGTCTCGATGAGTCCACTTCAATTGCCGTTGGTATAAGACCACCCATAAGCGCCAATATTATCACGTTCGGGGATGTCGAAGCCCGGAATTTTGGTTGGGCAAATCGTGATATCGCGCCAGGCAATGTCACGACCAGCAAACTGTTGCGGCGTCAGGATGCTTGCCGGTCTGCTATGCCACCGAGCTAAAGTTGGCCGTAACCGCCGCCGCCGGGCGTACGCAGGGTTATAGTCTGGCCTAGCTCCAGCGCATGGTCGGCGCGCACGTCGGCAGGTTTGCCGTCGATCAACACTTCGCCCAAAGCGCCTTCACCGCCTCCTTCCAGGCCCTTTGCGCCAAATTTCAGCCGTTCGGCCATGAAGATTACGCCGATCGGCGTCTTGCTCTCGCTTTCGAACACCATTTCCTGGCCTTCGCCGCCGCGATGCAGGCCGGCGCCGCCGGAGCCTTCGCGCAGCGATTTGGAATGGACGAACAGCGGCGTGTTGCGCTCGACCAGTTCGACCGGCACGTTCGAAATATTCGACGGCCAGCTATAGCAACTCTCGCCCGGCTTGGTCGGCAATGCCCCCATGCCGCCGTTGAAAAACAGGGTGTTGGCGTAGGTGCGCCCGCGCTTGTCGATGCCGGTCTGGATGATGCTCCATAAGGGCGAGCCACAGGCTGCCATGACTTTGTCGGGCAGGACAGGAGCCAACGCCTGGAACACCAGGGCGGGCAGATAGTGACCGGTCGCCATTCGCCCGCCGACGCTGACCGGTCGCCGGGGATTGACGATGCTGCCTTCCGGCGCGCTTACCTCCATGCAGCGGAAAATGCCGTCGTTGTTTGGCACGTCCGGCAGCAGTGCGCTTTTCAGCGCATAGGAGACCATGGCGAAGGTGTAGGTAAAGGTGCAGTTGATCGCGCGTGGAATTTGAGCGGAGGTGCCGGCAAAATCCACATGAATGCGGTCGCCTTTTACGGTCACGGCACACTGGTAGTGCAAAGGCTTCCCGCCAAAGCCGTCGGTATCGAAACTGGCCTCATAACGCCCGTCCGGAACCGCGGCCATGGCGGCGCGCATGGCGCGTTCGCTGCGGCCCTGGATTTCCTGGCCGAAGGCGGTTAGGTCGGGCAGGCCGTATTCGGTCATCAGTTCGGAAACGCGCGCCTCCATCAGCGCCAGGCCGGTAAGCTGGGCCCACAGGTCGCCTTCGGTCTGGTCGGGCGTGCGCACCTGGGCGCGGATCAGTTTGATGAAAGTCCGGTCAACCTCGCCACGGTCCAGCAACTTCATAGCCGGAATCTGGAAGCCTTCCTCAAAGATCTCTTTCGCCACCACCGAACGGACCTTGCCGCCGATATCCGGGGCGTGTGCGGTCGAAGCGGCAAATGCGGCAAGCTTGCCGTTGGCAAAGATCGGCTTGGCGACCGTCACATCGTTCAGGTGTCCGGTTGCAACCCAAGGGTCGTTGCAGATGTAGACGTCGCCCGGGTTCATGTTGTCCCGGCCGATTTCCTTCAGAAAATGCTGCACCGTGACCGGCAGGCAGGAATTGAAGCTGGGTATGCTCTCTGTGTTCTGCACCAGCGAGTGCCCGTCGGCGTCCGTGATGACGCAGGCAAAGTCGTTGCTCTCGTTCACCAACGTGGAAAAGCTGGTGCGTTGCAGCGTCTTCGCCGCCTCGTCGGCAGCGGAGATCATGCGACGCCAGATGACCTCGAGAGTCACCGCGTCGAAGGGGGGCTGGCTTGTCGTCATGGTCCGCATGATGGCCGAAATGGCCGGCGATTGTCCAGTCAAACAAAAGCGGCCTTCGGAGGGGGCGAAGGCCGCTTGGGTAGCGCGATCTAATGAGGCGGAACTGTCTCAGATGTGCGCCGGCGATGGCCTGCGGCGCAGCATAGTCAGGCCGATGAGGCCCGCGCCGATGATGGCCAACGGAGCGGGAGCCAGGACATCGACAGACGGATTGTTCGTGACCGGTTGGCTGGAATTGAAGTTTGAGATCGGTGATCCTGCTACCAGCGCCCAATAGTCCGGGGTGCCGCCATCGTCATCGGATGCTGTCCAATATATCCGCAACTCCGATTCGGCGGAAAAGCCCTTGT
>JAPOJR010000093.1 GCA_029978325.1 Alphaproteobacteria bacterium
GGAGGGCGACGAACCCCGCTGGCGCCTGCACGACGTCCTCCGCCGCTTCGGCCTGGCGGCTCTGGCGGCGGACGGGAAGCGGGAACAGGCGCTGTGGCAGCAGTTGGGGTTGGCAGCGGTGCTGCGGCTACTTGAGATCAACGCCCGGTTCGAAAGCGGCGGCGACGCCATGGTGCCGGCGCTGGCGGAACTGGACCAGGAACTGCCGCTGCTGCGCGCAGTGCAGGCCTGGGCGGCGGCGCAGATCGAGACGGACGCGGTGGCGGCGAAGGTGGCGAGTCTGTTGCCGAACTGCTCGATCACCCAGCTTCGTCTTGTTGGCGATGAGGTTGTGGTTTGGCGGGAGATGTCTCTCCGCGCCGCCGAGCACCACGGCGAGAAGGCGGAGATCGCCCGCGCCGCCGGCAATCTCGGGCTGGTGTACCTGCAGCGCGGCGACCTCGACCGGGCGGCGGAGATGCTCGAGAAAAGCCTCACCATCCACGAGGAACTTGGCGACCGTGCCGGTGTCGCTCGCAATACCGGCAATCTCGGGCTGGTATACCGGCATCGCGGCGACCTCGACCGCGCAGCGCAGATGCACGAGAAAAGCCTCGGCATCGAGGAGGAACTCGGCAACCGCGCCGGCATGGCGAGCGACTACGGCAATCTCGGGCTGGTGTACCGGGAGCGCGGCGACCTCGACCGGGCGGCTGAGATGCACGGGAAAAGCCTCGCCATCGCTGAGGACCTCGGAGACCGTCCTGGCATCGCCCGCGCCCTCTACAACCTCGGCCAAGTCCTGAAAGACAAAGGCGACTGGGCCGGCGCAGCCGAGCACTTCCGCCGCTCCCACGAACTAGCAGACGAACTAGGCATGCCGCACATCGACCCAGACCGCCAAGCCCTCGCCGAGGCCGAAGCCCACCTCTCCGGCGGCGCGTGATCCTTTGCATCCCGGAACCTGCGCAGCAGGTATCCGGGACCGCCTTGGGAGGCATCCACCCCAAGGAGCCCTTCCCCGGCGGGCGGTCCCGGCTCTTCGCCTGCGATGCAGGCTGCGGCCGGGAAACTGCCTCCTTGCAGCCTTTCCCCGGCCAGCGGTCCCGGCACTTCGCCTCCTGCGCAGGCTGCGGCCGGGAAACTGCACTACCTTGGCGACACCCGGCCAACCGCTCTACACTCCGCAGCCAACCCACCCGACGCCCCGGAGCCCTGCCCCATGTCCACCTCTCCCTTCCGCGCTGCCGGCCATGCCTGGCGGCTCTATGTCGGCCCCGGCGTGCTGGAGCAGAGTTTGAACGAGGCGCTGGACCGGGCCGGGGCCAGGCGCGCCTTCGTCATCTGCTCCCCCTCCGTCAACCGCCGCACCGACACCGTGCAGCGCATCGCCGCCGCGCTTGGCGAGCGCTATGCCGGCGTGTTCGACGCCATCGAGAAGGACTCGACCTATGCCAGCGTCCAGGCCGCGACCGACGCCGCCCGCGCCGCGAACGCCGACCTGCTGATCGCGGCGGGCGGCGGCAGCGTGCTGGTGGCCGTGCGGGTGGTGGCGGTCTATCTGGGCGAGGATGGCTCCCCCTTCGAGCTGATGACGCAATACCCGGAGGGCAGGCCCGCCTACAGCCCGCGGCTGAACGCGCCGAAGCTGCCGATCGTCAACGTGCCGACGACGCCGAACAGCGCCGTCAACCGCGCCGGCTCCGGCCTGAAGAACCCGGACCTCGACCACCGCATGGAGTATTTCGACCCGAAAACCCGCCCGCACTCGATCTTCCTGGACGAGGCGGTGCTGATGTCCTCCCCGCCGGAGGTGGTGCGCTCGACCGCGGCGACGGTGTTTGCCGGCACGCTGTCCTCGCTCTCGCAGACCGGCGTCAATCCGCTGGTGGAGGGCGACCACCGCCAGGCCTTCCGCCTCGCCCACAACGCCTATCTGCGCCTGATGGACGAGCCGGAGAACCCGGCGCTGCGCATCGACCTGGCGCTGGCCGCCTTCCTGCAGAACCGGGCGGAGGATGACGGGCGCAGGCGCTTTGCCGGCGGGCCGTTCAGCGGCAACTATGCGGTCTCGACGGCGCTGCACGTGCGCTATCCCAGCGTCGGCCAGGGCGAGAGCACGAGCGTGGTGCATGCGACGGCTTTAAGGCTGGCGGAAAGCGTCGATGCGGAGGCCGCCCGGCAGGTGGCCGACGGGCTCGGCCTCTGGCGCGACGGCATGCGCCCGGCGGAGGCGGCGGAAGCGGTGGCGGACCGGCTGGAGGCGATCTACGCCGGCACCGGCATGCCGACGCGGGTCAGCCAACTCGGCATTCCGGAGGACGACCTGCCGAACATCGCCTCCGAGACGGTGAAGAACTTCAACGCCAACCGCGGCGCCCGCTCGCCGGAGCAGCAGGTCGCCGATGCACTGCGGCTCTTGCGGGCGGCGTGGTAAGCGGGTGAGATAGGAACAACAGCCCTCCAATTGCCGTCATTGCGAGGAGCGGAGCGACGAAGCAACCCAGTGGACCGGGCTCTGAAGCCCCTGGGTTGCTTCGCCTGCGGCTCGCAATGACGGCGGGGGAGAGGCTTGCAACGACAGCGAAACGAGAATTCGAGGAACCCGCCCCATGGCCCACAACCCCGACAGCCTTTTCTCCGAGGAAACGCTCCTCGCCGCCGGCTTCCCGACCATCTCCTATGAGGTGCTGGAGGTCGGCACCGAAATGCGCTCTGACGAGCGGCATCTGCGCCCGGAGGATACGGAGGCCTATGGCTGGGCGGTGGAGGATGAGGACGAGTGGTTCTTCGGCCCCTCCCCCTTCGGCGGCGCGATCTGCCATCCGACGCTGCTGGCGAACCAGGCGCTGCTGCTGCGCCACAACCGCTTCGTCGTGCCGGCGGGGCTGCATGCGCGCATGATCTTCAACTTCGTCAAGGCGATCCCGCTGGGCGCGCGGGCGCGGACGACGGGCAAGGTGGTGGACAAGTACTGGCGGCGCGAAAAGCCCTACATGGTGACCGAGTTCGAGACGCGCGGCGACGACGGCACGCTCTACACCCACGGCCGCTTCGTGCAGATGCTGTTCGCGAAGGAGACCGCGCCGGCGGCGGGTTCGTCCGCCGGCTCGAACCGGGCGGCGGATGGCGAGACGGCCTATGACGACAGCATCACGTCCGCCCAGGGCCGCTCTGGCCGGTTGGAGCGGGGCCAGGTGCTGCCGGCGCTCAGCCGCACGTTGCAGCAACGCCAGATCGACATCTACAGCGGCATCCGCCCGTTCTCGATCCACACGGACGAGGATTGGGCGAAGCAGAAAGGTTTCGCCACCACCATCGCCCAGGGAATGATGAGCACGGCCTATATCTCCACCATCATGCAGCGCGCGGTGGGCGCCGGCTTTGTCGAGGGCGGCACAATGGACGCCAAGTTCCTGCGCCCGGTGCTCTGCGGCGACACGCTGGAGGTGACGGGCAGCATCGCCGGCTTCACCCGCGAGAGCGACGGCCGGGTGCGGGCGCACGTCACCGTCGCCGCCCACAACCAGCGCGGCGAGCAGACTATGGCCGGCGTGGCGAGCGGGGCTTGCGAGGCGTGAGCGGGCTTCCCGGCACTGGCCGTGCCGCGTGCGCACTTGCCTTCACCCTGAGGCGGCGCTCGCAGGGCGCCCTCGAAGGGTCGCCAGCGCGTGGCACACCGCCTTCGAGGCTCGCCAGGCTCGCACCTCAGGCTGAAGTGGCTTTGAGGAGGGGGTTGTGAGCACAACAGACCCCTCAAACTTCCCCACCAGCCCCCTCTCCCGCGTGCTGGAGCAGCCGTTTCTGCTGGGCCTGTTCCTGCCGATCCAGGATGGCGGCTGGACACCCTCGACCCTGCCGCGCTCGACCACCTGGACCTTCGACTACAACAAGGCACTGACCCAAAGAGCAGAAGAACTCGGCTTTGACCTGGTGTTTGGCCTGGCGCAGTGGACGCCGAAGGGCGGGCATGGCGGCGAGACTTCCTACCGCGAGATTTCCATCGACAGCTTCATGACCGTCTCGGCATTGGCGGCGGTCACGGAGCGCATCCTGCTGATCTCCACCGTGCACGTGCTCTATGGCCCGTGGCACCCGATGCACCTCGCCAAGTTCGGGGCGACGCTGGACCATATCTCCGGCGGGCGCTGGGGCGCGAATATCGTCACCGGCCACATCCCGCGCGAGGCGCGCATGTTCGGCCAGATCAGGCCGGAGCACTCCAGGCGCTACGAGATGGCCGACGTGTTCACGACGCGGCTGAAAGAGTTGTGGTCCGCGACCGAGAACATGACCGTCGACGGCCCCTATTGGTCGATGGAGAACGCGTTCTGCACGCCCAAGCCTTTGTACGGACGCCCGGTATTGGTGAACGCCACGGGCTCGGCCGAGGGCATTGCCCACGCGGCCAGGCACTCGGACATCGTGTTCATCACCAGCCCCTCCGGCAACCAGATGGCCGACGCGGTTGAGAGCCTGCCGCCGCACACCGCCAAAATCCGCGCAGCAGCGGCGGCTGAGGGGCGGGCGCTCAAAACCATCATCAACCCCATGGTCGTCTGCCGCCCAACCGAGCAGGAGGCCATCGCCTACCGCGACGCCATCGTGGCCGCGGCGGACACGGGCGCAGTCGAGGGCTTCGCCGCCATCACCCGCGGCGGCGACGCCGTCGCCTGGAGCGGCCAGAAACGCCAGTACGCGGCCCTCGGCGGTAATTTGCATATCGTCGGCTCGCCGGAGCAGGTGGTTGAGCAGTTCTTGGCGCTACAGAAAGCCGGCGTGGACGGCGTCCAGGTGACCTTCTACGACTTTGCCCCGGACCTGGAATATTTCGGCGAGGCCGTGCTGCCACTGATGCGGGAGGCGGGGCTCAGATTACCGCAAGCCGACGTATCATAGGGGCGGGCTAAATTCGGGCCGCTCCGCCCAGAACAAAGGCGCCATAGACGGACGGCGGCAAGCCCTCGGCTCGCAGGGCGTTGCGCGCCTTCAGCCAGGCGTCGCCGACATCGCCGCCACGCGCGGCCCGATGGAAGACCTCCATAAACTTGCGAGTGGGCTTATCGTGCACAGGCCAGAGGCTGTTCACCACCGCCCGCGTGCCCCCCAGGTAGAACGATCGGGCCAGACCCAGGATGTCATCGTCGGCAATCACCTGGCCGAGGCCGGTCTCGCAAGCGGACATCACGACCAATCGGGCGGGCAATGGCTCGGCAAACAGATCGGCGGCGGTCAGACGCTGTATTGTCTGACTACCGCTATCGCTCAACAATATGGCCGATTCCAACGGCTTCAGTGCATTGAAGACCCCGTGCGTCGCCAGGTGCAGGACGCGGACGCCACCGCCGACCGACGCACGCAGCTCATCCACCGTTGCGGACGCTCCCAGCATCGGGTTGACGCCATAGATCGAAGCAACATTGTCCGCCTCCTGTCTTGCGCCCGGCAATGACGCCCAATGCCGGCCCAGTGCTGGATCGCCGACAACAGCCGTCCGGGTTCCGACGGTCTCACCGGAATCGCGCAACAGCCAGCTGCCGGTCGGCAGCACGACGACCGGTACTTCGACCGGCAAGGCGCCCCACGGCATAAAATGCAAAGATCGGCTGGGAACGACATAGAGAACGCCGGCCGCCTGGTCGACCGCAGCGCCCAGCTTCCCGGCAATCGTCTGCGATGCCCGAAGTTGAGCCTCGGCCTCCTCCAGCGGTGCATCGGTCGTGAACGGCGCCAGCAGCGCCTCAATTTCCCGGTGGCTGGCGGTCGCGGCAATGACCGCCGCAGTCTTGTGCGTCACCAAAAGGAACCGGATCGGCTCGTCGGCGCTGTCATGCGGCAGTGTATAGATCAGCCGGTCATTCGCTCCTAAATGCTGTTGGACGTCCTTCAGACTGCGTCCGCCAATCGCCAATGCATCCGCGATGTCCGGCGCCTCGCGGCGCAGCAACGACACTTCACGCGACCGCTTCACCGCCAGCGCGCTCACCTCGGCGCTCAGGCCGGGCATTGCATTGCCGGGGGCGGCGGCCCTGATGCGGGCCTTCCGGATTGCGGCGTCATAGGCGCGGATCGTCTTGATCCTCGGCAAGTCCCGCCCCCGTGCCAACTGCACCTGCCCGACCATGTCGACGAAGGCCCTGGCCCGCCCTTGCTCCAAATCGGCAAAAGCGCGGGCATGGTCGCCCCGCGCCAGGTCGTACCGCACCAGGTGCCGAGTGATATCGTCCTTGCCGATGCTGAATTGTTGCTTGGCGCTGTCGGTCGCCAATGCGCCGGAGATTGCTTCGATCGCGGTTTGCGCCGCCCGGAAGGCCCGCTCCGCGTCACCCTGCCGGCCGAGTTGAACTAGGGCTTCGCCCCGCAACGCCTGCACCTGCCACAGCAAGTCCGCCTGTCCCCGCTCCGCGGCGAATTTGGCGGCTTTGGTCGCCACGTCCTCGGCATCTGCTACCCGGCCAGCATCCAGCAGGGCGCGGGCACGGATGGCCTCGACCGTGGTCAGGCCGCTGGCAAAGCTCATTGCCTCCAGATAAGCGCGCGCCGCCGCAAACCGCGCATTCGCTGCAACCGGGTCATGGCCAAGCACCAAATTTGCCGCCGCCATCACCGCCAGGTTCAAGCCGCGGCCAAAAAACATGTCACGGTCGATTTTCAGGTAAGCCCGGTACAACTCGTGCTGCCACGCATAATGCGTTTCTTCAAAAAGTTGTTCCGCCGCCTCTGACCATGGCAGCGCCGCCGCATAGTCCCCCTGATACATCAGCGACCGCGCTATGCCCAGGTAGGACCGGAACTGCGCCTCATTCATCAATGAGAGTTGCGGAATTTGCGGTGGAAACACAAACAATGTCGGCGGTCGGAAACCGCCCAGCGCCTCCACCACCTGGAGGTAGTCGCGCACGGCGCCGGCATAGTCGCCCAGCCAGAATTTCGCATCGCCGCGCAGCGAGCGCGCGCCCAGATTGGTGCCGAAGAAGGCGTGTTCCAGCGCCTCGTTGTCCGGCAAGGCCGCCAGCGCCTCCCCCGAACGCCCGTCCGCGATCAACGCCTTGATCGCATGCGCCGAGGCATGCCATCGCCGCAACGGGCCAGGCTCGCGCGCGGAGTGATCGGCCAGCATTTTGGCCGCATCACCGTAGTTACCCTGCAGGAATGCAGCGTTGGCGCGGGCGAGATCGGGGCCTACGCGGAAATTGAACGAGTTCATTTCCCCTTCACCCGGCAGGCGGATCGAATCCGGGTGTGGGATCGGCAATTGGATCGCTTCGCGCGTCTCCAAACCCTGCGGCCGGACGCGGCGGGCCGACTCCAGCCGGTCAGCGGTAGTGGCTGTCGGGTGCCCGATTCTGCCGATGGCAGCGGGAGCTTGCATTTTCAGGCCCCGGTCGAACGCTACAAAGTCGATCACCGAATCGACGACCAAGTCGCCCCAGCGATACTTCGCCTGCCGGAAAAAGGCCTTTGCCGCATCGATCAAAGGCCGGTTGGCCTCCCAATCGCCACTGACGCCCAGCCGGCCAGCGGCATAGAATGTCAGCATCCAGGCATAGCCTTCATACATGTAGGCCGTCGTTTCAACGAACAGGCCATACACCGGGTGGTGCGAGATTCCGACGATATCGCGGGCGCGCTCCAGGCCGAGCCGGCCCCATTCCATCGCGTTACGGTAATCCCGCTTCATGACGTGTGCGCCGGCCAGGCCGATATAGGCCCGCACCATCGCGCCGGCCAACCGCTTGGCGTTACCGATGTTTTCCGGCTTTCCATAGTAAAGCGTCGGAATCCACCAATCGCCCATCTTGTCTATTAATAGGCTATAATAGTAAATCGCCTCGTCCGGACGATTTAACCAAAAATTGTACTGCCCGTATTGGGATAGGGTCTCCGAATTATCGCCGAACAGGCTTCGCTCGATCCCATCAAGGCGCGACAATTCCTCGAGCGCCTCCGCCGGCCGTCCGGCGTGGATCATCGTTTTGATCCGTTGCGAACTCAGAATATAGGCCGCCTCAGGTGTCTTGGGCAAGGATGCCTCGGCAGCGCCGAGCGCGGCCTTCCAATACTGCCAATCCTTGTCCGCCGAAGCCTGAAACAACACCGCAAGCTCCGGCGTCACAACGATGCCGTGACCCAGGTCATCGCCCACCTGCGGCTGGCGAACCTTCAAACGCGGCGATGGAATCGGCACGGCCTCGGTGCCGTTTTCGGCATAGTGCGGCGTTATTCGGGCCAACCGGGCGGCCAGGTCGGCCTGCTGATCCAAAGCGGTCGGCTGGGCCGACAGCAGGGGCGTGGCAACATGCTGGGCGCAGGCGGACGCCAGCAGCAATAAAGCCGACAAAATAGCAAATCGGATACGCAACAATATCGGCGCTAACTCGCTTAGGGCTGGGGCAAGCGACCATATCAGAGGTTGTGCTTTGCGTCCAACTTGCTAAGGCTGACAAACCGCTTTCGATCAACTGGAATCTGGTCGCGAGTGCTTCACCAAGGGTCAAATTATTGTCGATGGTCTCAGCAAAGGTCGCGATGCGTGTGTTCCGCGTCGTCTTGGTTGCGGCCATTGCCGGGACTGTGGCTATCGCCTGTGCGCGTTGGATCGGGCCGTTGCAGCTGCTGGAAAGCGGCCTTGCCGACCGGATCCGCCTGGCCGCAACCACCGCCGGCGCCAGCCAGGACGACCGCATCTCCATCATAGCGATCGACGAGCCTACTCTGGCCCGCCTGCCCTATCGCTCACCCATTGACCGCGGCTTCCTGGCCGAATTGGTCACCTTGGTCGGCGCATCGGGGGCAAAGGCCATCGGCCTGGATATCTTGTTCGATCAACCGACCGAGCCGGAAAAAGACGCCCGTCTGGCGGACGCAATCCAGTCGTTCCCCGGCCCCGTCGTGCTGGCATGGGCCGACGCACGCGGCGGCATGAGCGAGCAGCAGAGTGCCTGGCTTGCGCAGTTCGGACAGTCTAGCGGCGGTACGTTCGGCTATGTCAATCTGACCGTGGACCCCGATGGCATCCTGCGCCGCCACAGCACTCGCCTGCCGAATGCCGCGCCATCCAGCTTTGCCGCTGCCCTGGCCGGCCGGGCAAGTCCCACCGGCGCCCGCAATCCCTGGCTCGTCGCATGGCGTCTGGGAGGTGCGGACGGCTCACCGGCGTTTCAGACGACACCGGGCCTGGTGATTCCGTTGATGGCTGCCAATCCTGCCGTGCTCTCCGGCTGGTTCAAAGACCGTATCGTTCTGATCGGCGCAGTATTGCCGCAACAGGATCGGCACCGCACGCCTTTGTCCGTGGTCGAAAGCGAAGCGGAAATCCCAGGAATCGTCATCCATGCCCAGCTGTTGGCGCAACTCCTGGATGACCGACTGGCCCCGGAACCGCCGGCGCAGCTTGGCTTGGCTCTGACGTTGGCGCTCGCGCTGCTTGCGGCAATAATCGGCGTACAGCGAAGGCATATCGCCCTGAAAGGGCTCGCGATAGCCTGCCTCGCCGCCGGTTTTCCAGCGGCAGCGTTGGTCTACGCCTTCCATGGCGGCGGCGCGCTACCGCTGGTCGCACCATTGCTGGGCCTGATGCTGAGCGGCGGCGGCGCGCTGGGGGTCGATGCACTGCTGGCGCACCGCGAACGGCGTTTCGTTCGGAATGCGTTTGCGCATTATCTAGCGCCGCAGCTGGTCGATGCACTGGTCCGACATCCCGAAACATTGCGCCTGGGCGGCGAGCGGCGCACCATGAGCTTTCTGTTCACCGACATCGCCGGGTTTACCAGCCTGAGCGAGGCCATCAATCCTGAAGAACTCGGCAAGATTCTGAACGAATATCTGGACGGGGTCAGCGGCATTATCATGGCGCACCATGGCGTGGTCGATAAATATATTGGGGACGCCGTGGTCGCGCTGTTCGGCGTTCCATCTGACGACCCTGCCCATGCGGCGCGGGCGGTGAGCTGTGCAGCGGCAATCGATACGTTTTCGGAGGGATTCCGGGCAAAGTACGCGCACGTTGGCCTGGGCGTGACGCGGATCGGCGTGCACTCCGGCGAGGCTATTGTCGGCAATTTTGGCGGAAGCGCACGGTTCGACTATACCGCCATCGGCGATGCAATGAATACGGCGGCGCGGCTGGAAGGCGCCAACAAAGCGTTTGGCACCCGCCTGGCGGTAAGCGACGCCTGTCTTGCGCTGGCGGCCGGTTTTCTCCCGCAGCCGTTAGCCGTCCAACCAATCGGCAAAATTGTCCTGAAAGGCAAAACCGAAGCACTGGCGGTGTCCACCATCAACCCGGCAGTGGCCGCCGCTTGGCTTCAGGCATACAACACGGCTTACAGCTTGCTGGAGACTGCTCCCGCACGAGCGCGCCAGCAGTTAGAAGAACTCGGCGATGATTCCGTGGTACAATTGCATCTGGCCCGGTTAGACGCCGGGGAGACTGGACAAAGAATGGAACTGACGGAGAAATAAGCGGTGAGCACCACAAAATGCCATTGGTTCGCGATTGTCCTAGCCGCAATGGTGTTGCGCATCGCCACGGCATCTGCAGCCCAGGTCGTCGTCCTCGCCAGTACGGTGCCGGGCCTGAACCCAGGGGCGTTAGTCGACTCGGCAACAGCCATCAAAGTGCCCGCTGGCGGCATGGTAATGATCAATGAACTTTCGGGAAAAACACGCACGATTGCCGGGCCATACGATGGCCCCATCGCAGGACCAGCGCCAACTGCCCAGAACCAGGATCTCGCCTCCAGCCTCGGCCGATTGGTCGCGTCGCGCCATGCCGAGCAATCCCGGCTGGGCGCTGTCCGGTCTGCGCCGGATCAAAGGCTACAGGATCCGGAACTGGTGACGGTTGCGTACTCGTCCACCCAATGTATCCGCTCCGGCGCACCGGTTCGGCTGTGGCGGCCCAGCACGATGGATGCCGACTCCGCAGTCATCATCACCGATGCCGCAACAAGCACAACCATACGAACGGTTTGGCATAAGGGCTTGACAGCGTTGAATTGGCCGGACGAGCTGCCGATCGGCAGTGGCGGCCGCTACCTTGTCAATCTCGAATTCTCGCCACGGCCGGTAGAATTGGTTTTGCACCGACTGCCGGACGGACTAACCGTGCCCGCCGAACAGGCCGCATGGATGGAGTCAGCCGGATGCCGCCGCCAGGCGCTGCTGCTGCTCGAACGGATCGTTGCCGCCGGCGGATGATGGAGACTGTAGCAGCGGCGCTCCAGCGCCGGCGGTCAACCGGCCTTGGCGGCCCCCCTTTCCATGACGGATGCCGGATTGCGCTTGTCGCCGAGGGAGGCGCGATGCGCGGCGTCATAGCCGGCGGCATGGTGTCGGCGATTGAGGCAGCAGGGATGGCCCATTGCTTCGATGTTATGATCGGCACCTCTGCCGGTGCCTGCGCCCTGGCCTACCTGCGCGCAGGGCAGGCGCGGTTCGGTACGCGTATTTTTTTCGAAGACATCAACAACCGCACCTTCATCGACCCATGGCGCGTCCTATCGGGCCGGCCGATCGTCGACATCGATTTCCTGGTCGATGACGTGTTCCGTTCGATCAAGCGGCTGGATGTTGACCGGTTCCGCGAGCCCGGGCCGAAGCTGATCGCCACCGCCACCGACATAGACCGCGCTGAGACGCACTATCTGTCGGGCTTCGAGGACCCAAACCGGGCGCTGGAAATCCTGCGGGCGACGGCGCGAATGCCGCTGCTTGCGTCCGGCCCGGTCGAAATCGACGGACGGCGACTATTGGATGGCGGCATCCTGAACCTCCTGCCGTTGCAGGCCGCGCTCGGGTACGGAGCCACCCATGTGCTCCTGATCATGACGCGGCCGGCCAATGCGCCGTCGCTGGCCCGGACATCGTGGTTGGAGCGCACCTGGCTGCCCTGGCGTATGCAGCGGCTTTATTCGCCGGCCCTCGGCGAACGCATCCGCGCGGAAGACCTGGCCTACCGCCGCCTATATCGCGACCTGCCCTTAATGCGCCCATCGACTTTTGACGGCACAGCAATTCTCGCTGTCACTCCCGCCCCGGAAGAAGCGGAAATCGGCCGGATGGAGCGTTCGGCCCGCCTGCTCCGCGCCGGAGCTGAGCACGCAGAAGCGCGCATGCGGAGCGCCCTGACTCAGCAGGCCACTAAACCGCGATGATTTTGGGATGATTTGAGGTCCGCCACCGCAAAATTGCGCATCAACGAGCAAACTGCATCATGGCGGACTTGGAGGGAGAAACTTCCAACTCCATCTTTGAAACTCTCGCAGATTGGGAAGCGCAACTCAAGCATCTTGAGTACGATATTATGGAGCCGGGACCATGAGTGGGTTGAAGGCTTCATCGAAGGGGTTTGGCCTGCGCGGCGTGTTCGAGAATGCCGCACGCAGTGTCGGGCTGGGTGATGGCGCTGGCGTCGGCTCTGCCGCCAATGGCAATGATAAGGCGGTCGCTCCGGTCTCGGTGTCTCCTGCGCGCAGCCCCAAGAAAAAGCGCCCCGCGCCGATCTCCATTCGCCTGAGCGATGAGGAACGCGCCCGGCTGGAGCAGGCTGCTGCGGGTTTATCCTTAAGCGCCTATATCCGCGTGCGGCTCTTTGCTGATGATGGCGGTGGCGGTCGAGGCGCTGGCCGCGTTCGCCGCCGCGTGCGCGCACCTGTGAAGGATGAGAAAGCCCTGGCGCAAGTGCTGAGCCTTCTGGGCCGCTCGGATATGTTTGCCGTGCTTACCCATATCGTTGCTGCTCTGGATAAAGGCGATGTGGCGCTATCGCCTGCTACTGAGCGCGATCTGCGCGAGGCCTGTGTGGCGTTGGTGTCCATGCGCAAAGAGCTGATTAAAGCCCTTGGGCTTGGATCATGATGATGGGGGAATAGCATCATGATCCTGGTCGGCAATCAAAGAGGCGGGGGAAGGGATTTAGCGCTGCATCTCATGAAAGATGAGAATGAGCATGTAGAG
>JAPOJR010000094.1 GCA_029978325.1 Alphaproteobacteria bacterium
AGGATCTTCTGCTGCAAGTCTTCCTAATGCTTCGCCCATTTTTTCTTGGTCAGCTTTTGTTTTTGGCTCAACTGCAATTTCTATTTCGCCGGCTGATATTTTGAATGCGGCGGCAAAACTCCGGAGCACCCCTAAAGTGCGATGGACGGCATGTTTGGCTGATTCGATGCGAGACAGCTTTCGAATTGCCTGATGGGCTTTGGGATAGATCAGCGCGGCAAGGGGCTTGTCTTCGGGCGCTTCGATCATCGAAGTCACATGGCCGAGTTCATTCGCGAGCCGTTCGATTTCGTTTAGAAGCACGGTTTTGCCAGTACCGCGTAGGCCCAATAAAATTTGGGACTTAGAAAATCGGCCTAGCAACGCGCGCGATAGAGCGATTCTGGCATCCTCAATGATTTGCTCCCGCCCGGCCAATTCCGGCGGGCGTGAGCCGGCGCCAGGCGCGAAGGGGTTTCTGACTGGGTCCATGATTTAGCCGCTTTCGTCCCTAAGGGGTTCTAATGAGTTCTAACCTGTTATAACCGGTTCTAACTGAATTAGGTTATAAGTTGGTAGAACTTTGCAGGGGATCAGGTAAGCCTATTCAAGGCGCGCAAGCAAAATCCATCCGGCTGGATATGAAAAGGCCCGGCTCATTTCAGAACCGGGCCTCGCCGCTCAAGCGCGTTAGGTTGCGTTAGCGATCACGGCGCCTCGTTCGAGAACATGATCGAACCAGAAGCGCTGAACATGCCGCCGACGCCGTGGCAGAGGCTGGTCTTGGCGCCCTGCACCTGCGCCGGCGAAGTGCCGCGCATCTGGCGGATGCTCTCCTGCAGCGCGTACATGCCGTACATGCCGGAGTGCATGTAGCTCAGGCCGCCGCCGTTGGTGTTCAGGGGCAGCTTGCCGCCGGGGCGGGTGTTGCCCTCCCAGATGAAGTCGCCGCCCTCACCGCGGCCGCAAAAGCCCAGGTCTTCCAGGCCATAGATCGGCAGGTGCGCGAACGCATCGTAGATCATTAGGTGATCGACGTCGGAGTGCTTCAGGCCGGAGGACTTCCAGACGTTCTCGCCGGCGATGCGGAAAGCCTGGGACGAGGTGAAGTCGCTCATCTGGCTGACCATGGTGTGCTCGCCGGCCTCGCCTGCGCCCAGCACGTAGACGGGCTTGGTCGGAAAGTCCTTTGCGCGCTCGGCACTGGTCAGGATCAGCGCACCGCCGCCATCGGTCACCAGGCAGCACATCAGGATCGAGAACGGCCAGGCAATCATGCGGGCGTTCATGACGTCATCGACGGTGAGCGGATCGCGGAAGGTCGCCCGCTCATGGAAGGCCGCCCACTCGCGCTGCACCACAGAGACGTTGGCGACTTTCTCGATCGGCACGTTGTAGGTCTTCAGGTAGCGCAGTACCGGAATCGTGAACATCGAGGGCGGGTTGGTGGTGCCGTAGGGCAGTTGGAACTGGCCGTCCAGCATTGCCATGTTGACGCCGCGGGGCGTCATGCCCACCTGGCTGCGGCCGCTCTCGCCATGGGTGATGAGGATGGTGTCGGCCATGCCGCTTTCAATGGCCGCGACCGCGTGGCGGACGTGGATCATGAACGAGCAGCCGCCGACGCTGGTGCCGTCCACATAGCGCGGTTTGATTCCCAGATAGTGAGCGATCTCGATCGGATTTTCGCGCGCGGTGGCGATGCCGTCGATATCCTCCGGCTTCAGGCCGCAATCGGCCATGGCGTTGAGGGCGGCATCCGCATGCAGCTGGATGTTGGACATGTGGGGGAGTTTGCCGAGCTCAGTTGTCTCAGCAGCGCCGACTACGGCGACGGAACCGGGTTTCATCGGTCGTATATTCCTTTCGTCAGCGCGCTTAAGAGGCCGGCTTGAACAGCGGCAGGTTGATGTCGTCGGTCAGGCGCTTGAAGGTCACCTGCACCGGCATGTCGAGCTGCAGCGCGTCCGGCGTCTGGTCGCAATCGACGATGTTGGTCATCATCTGCACGCCCTCGTCCAGCTTCACGACCGCGATGGCATAGGGCGCCGGCATGTCGAAGTTGGGGTGGTCGCGATGGCTGATGATGTAGGACCAGAGCACGCCCTTGCCTGACGCCTCAAACGTCTCGACATTGCGGGAGCCGGTGTAGGGGCTGAACGGGCGTGGCGGGAAATACGCCTTGCCGGTATCCTTGCAGCGCTGAAGGATGATTTTTCCCTGGTTGCAGCCGTCCCAGAAATGCTGGGTTTCAGGCGTGGCCTTGGGCACAGGCCGGCGCGGTTTTTCGCTCATAGCTTTGGCGTCTCCTTATCGGGTGGGGGAAGCGAGCGGCAGTTAAGGTGGGTACATTAGGCTAGGACCGTTCGGCGTACAAACCCCGAAACAGCGCCGCGCCGTGTGCGCCATGGCTGCCTGGGTCATTCATCCCGTCTTTAGGCTGCGTGGTCAGATGTTTTGTTGGCCAAGTTTGCCGGCGTTGGCTGACTGCCCCCTTGCCGCCCCGGCGCAGCAGGTTCAAAATTCCCGGCAAACCGATGTGCATGTATCGCTGCGCAATCATACGGAAGGAATACCGCCATGACCCAACCCGACCTCGTCATCCGTAACGGCATGATCTATGACGGCTCCGGCGATGTGCCCTATGCCGCCGACCTGGCGGTAACCGGCGGGAAAATCAGCGCTATCGGCGGCGATATCCCGACCGGCAAGGAGGAGATCGATGCGAACGGCAAGATCGTCACGCCGGGCTTTATCGACGTGCACACCCATTATGACGGCCAGGTCACCTGGTCGAACCGCATCGACCCCTCGTCCTGGAACGGTGTCACCACGGTGATGATCGGCAATTGCGGCGTCGGCTTCGCACCCTGCAAACCGCATCAGCGCGATAAGCTCGTCAAACTCATGGAGGGCGTGGAGGATATACCGGAGCCGGTGCTGGCCAAGGGCCTGCCCTGGAACTGGGAGAGCTTTGGCGAGTATCTCGACTCCATCGACGGCAAGCCTTTTGACGTGGACGTCGTCACCCAGGTGCCGCACGCCGCCCTCCGCGTCTATGTGATGGACGACCGGGCCGTGGCCCAGGCCGACGCCTCGCCGGAGGAGCAGGCGGAAATGGCCAAGCTGGCCGCGGAGGCGATTGAGGCCGGCGCGCTCGGCTTCTCCACCAGCCGCACGATCAACCACAAGACCAAGGCGGGCGAGCACACGCCGACCCTGGGGGCGCCCGCAGATGAGCTGGTGGAAATCGCCCGCGCCGTGGGTGCGACCGGCAAGGGCTGGCTGCAGATGATCAGCGATTTCGACGAGCCGGAAGCGGAAATGACTATGCTGCGCCGCATGGGCCAGGAAAGCGGCCGGCCCATGACCATGAGCCTGATCCAGTTCGACGACCGCCCGGAGGTCTGGCGCACTACCCTGAACGGCATCACCGCCGCCAATGAAGCCGGAGAGAAGATCACCGGCCAGGTGCTGCCGCGGCCCATCGGCCTGATGCTGGGCTTCGAAATCAGCATGAACCCGTTCATGCTCTGCGATAGCTGGAAAGAGATCGCGGACCTGGAATTCGAGGACAAAATTGCGAAGCTGAAGACGCCGGAATTCCGGGCGAAACTGATCGCGGAGTTCCCAGAAAACCATCCGAAGGCTTTCCGCATGGCCAATTTCGACCAGCTCTACCCGCTGGGCGATCCGCCGAACTATGAGCCCGCCCCGGAAGACTCGATCAAGACGCGCGCCGCGCGGGCCGGGGTTAGCCCGCAGGAAATGGCCTATGACCTGCTGATGCAGAACGACGGCAAGGCCATGCTGTTCACCGCCCGCGCCAACTACTCCTACGGCGATTGCGAGGTGACGGCGGAGATGATGCGCAGCCCGCACACGCTGATCGGTCTTGGCGATGGCGGCGCGCATGTGGGCTTTTTGAGCGACGCCAGTGCCTTCACCTACATGCTGACCCACTGGTCCCGCGACCGCACCCGCGGCGAGCGGATGCCGCTGGAATGGGCCGTCAAGCGCCTGACCCGTGACAATGCGGCGGCGATCGGCCTGATGGACCGCGGCCTGCTGGCGGTGGGCAAGAAGGCGGATATCAACGTCATCGACTTCGAGAAACTCGGCATCAATCCGCCGGAAGTGCTCTACGACCTGCCGGCTGGCGGCAAGCGCATGGTGCAGAAGACGCGGGGCTATGAGGCGACCATCGTCGCGGGCGAAGTGGTCTACCGCAACGGCGTCGCCACCGGTGCTCTGCCAGGCCGGCTGGTGCGCGGGGCGCAGGGTGCGCCGGAGGACGCGGTCGCTGTCGCGGCGGAATAGACGGCCAATCGCTGTAGCAGCCGCCCGAAAGGAGAAGCCTTTGAGCCAGTACACAGACGACTGCGAAGCCATTCGCCAACTCGCGGCCCGATACAACTGGTGTCTCGACGCCGGTGAGATCGAGGGCTGGGTCGCCTGCTTTACGGAGGACGGCGTGTTCTCCTGCGTCGGCCTGCCGGAGGGCGACCCGCGCGGCGGCGCCCACCAGGGGCACGACGCCCTTCGCGCCTATCACGAAGGGCACTTCGCCATCAACAAGGGCCGGGTCCGGCACTGGAACTGGAACCTGTTGATCGAGGTGGATGGCGACGAGGCGACGCTTCGATGCTATTTCAACGCCTTCGGGGCGGGACGGGCGGAGAGCGCGGAACTGCGCTTCACCGGCTTTTACCGCGACACGCTGCGGCGGACGACCGACGGCTGGCGCTTTTCGAGCCGGGAGGTTACGCTCGATCCGGCTTAACCGCGGCGGGCACCCCTTTGCTCCTTCCGGCGGAATGAACAGCAATCCCCGGACGCGCGAAAGCGTGTTCCGGTGTGGCTTTAGGCAACAGGGAGCCTGACGGGCGTGCAACGCGAACTCGGCGTGCCGGAGGCGTAAGGGATCGCGGTGGCGTCTCTGGCCGGGGTTCGGTATAAGACGGGGCAATACTGTGGATACGTCCGCCGCCCCGCTGACTGCTTGGAGAGGAAACCGATCTGATGCCCCAAGACTATGACCTGATCATCCGCAATGGCTCTGTCGTCGATGGCACCGGTGCGGCGCCCTTTGCCGCTGACGTTGCCGTCAAGGACGGTGTCATCGCTGCCGTTGGCCCAGACCTCCCGGGCTCCGCCGCGCGCGAGATCGACGCTAAGGGCAAGCTGGTCACGCCGGGCTTCGTCGACATCCACACCCATTACGACGCCCAGGCGGTCTGGGATTCGCATCTTGCGCCGTCGTCGCAACATGGCGTGACGACCATCGTCATGGGCAATTGCGGCGTCGGCTTCGCGCCCTGCAAGCCAGAGGACCGCGAGAAGATGATCGAACTCATGGAGGGCGTGGAGGATATCCCCGGCGCCGTCATGCATGAGGGGCTGGAGTGGAAATGGGAAACGTTCCCCGAGTACCTGGATGCGATCGACGCCAAGCCGCGCGATGTGGACGTCTGCGCCCTGGTCCCGCACGCAGCACTCCGCGTCTATGTGATGGGTGACCGCGCCGTCGCGTTCGAACCGGCCAACGATGACGATATCGCCAAGATGCGCGCTCTCACCAAAGAGGCGGTGGAGGCCGGCGCGTTCGGTGTTTCGACCAGCCGGGCGTTGTTCCACAAGACCATCGCCGGCGCCTACATCCCGACCATGCGCACCCATGTGGATGAGTTCGTCGGCATTGCCAACGGCCTGAAAGACGCCGGCAGCGGCTTTGTCGAGGCGATCACCGATTGGATCACCGACATGCGCCGCGACCCGCTGAACGCGAAGCCGGACCCGGAAGGTGCCTTCAATGTGTTGAAGCAGGTGGCCAAGGAATCCGGACGCCCACTTGTATATTCCATGGTCCAGATAAGCAGCCAGCCGACCCTCTATGCCGACGTGCTGGAGATGAACCGCAAGGCGAACGAGGAAGAGGGCGTCAACATCCGCCCGGTGTTCCCGCCGCGCGCGGTCGGCTTCATCCTGGGCCTGCAGGCGACACAGACGCCATTCTCGGGCTGTCCGACCTTCAAGAAGCTGAACGACCTGCCCCTGGCCGAAAAGGTGGCGAAGCTGAGCGACCCGGCAGTGAAGGCGCAGATCCTGTCCGAAGACCCGGTAAAGGAAAGCACGTTCACGCTGATTCATTTCCTCAGCTACAAGTGGATGTTCCGCTTCAAAGGCAAGGAATACATGCCCCAGCCGCACGAGAGTGCCGCGGCAGTGGCGGAGCGCGAGGGGCGCACCCCGCAGGAAGTCGCCTATGACTGGCTGCTGGAGGATGGCGGCAAGAATTTCATCTACATGCCGGCTGCGAATTATCTCGGCTATGAGTTCAAGGCATCCGAGCGTTTGCTGGGCGAGAAGATGGCGATCATGGGCCTGGGCGATGGTGGCGCGCATGTGGGCTTTATCCTGGATGCAGGCTTCCCGACTTTCCTGCTGACCCATTGGGGCAAGGAGACAGGCAAGTTCTCGATGCCGGAACTGATCCGCCGCCTGACCAGCGACACCGCGGATGCGGCGGGGCTCGGCGACCGCGGGCGTATCCGGGTGGGCCTGAAAGCCGACCTCAACGTAATTGATTGGGACGCGCTGGAGGTGGGTGCTGTACATGTGCAGCGCGACCTGCCGGCGGGCGGCAAGCGTCTGATGCAGGGCGCAAACGGGTATCGCTATACGGTCGTCTCCGGGCAGATCACCCACCAGGATGGCCAGCCGACAGGCGCCTTGCCGGGGCGGTTGGTGCGCGGCCAACGCACCGCGCCGCCGATGGCTATTGCGGCGGAGTAGCGTCCGGCCGGAGATTCCTGGCCGTGCGACCTCCGAACCATCACCTATCGCTTGGCAAACCTGGACCACCTCTGTATAAGGCGCGTTTCGAAGCGCGGCCGCGTGATGTGTCTATCCGCGGCCGCCGGTAATTTTAGGGAGCCTCGAGCAAAGCTATGGCTGTTCCACGTAAGAAAACCACGGTGTCCAAGCGCGGCATGCGTCGCTCGCACCACGCCCTCAAGCATCCCAACCTGCGCGAGGACAAGGATTCGGGTGAGTTCCACCGTCCGCACCACATCGACCTGGAAACCGGCATGTACCGTGGCCGCCAGGTTCTGGAGCCCAAAGAAAAGTTCTAATCGGCCGGAGACTTTGGTCTTGGGCCGTCTGATTGATTTATGAATGGCTGCGCTGAAAGGCGCGGCCATTGGGCATTTGTTGAGCCGGCAATATGGCTGACAATACCGTGTTCCAAAAATGCCCTTTCTGGATGAGTCCCGCGCAGGAGGCACAGGCCCAGTGAGCGACACTACCCATCAAACCGACGTCATTATCGTCGGCGCCGGCCCGGTCGGCCTGTTCGCCGTGTTTGAGTTGGGCCTGTTGGGCCTGAAATCGCATCTGGTCGATATTCTCGACCGCGTTGGCGGCCAATGCGCCGAGCTTTATCCGGAAAAGCCGATTTACGACATCCCCGGCATTCCCGTGTGCACCGGCCAGGAGTTGACAGACCAACTGATGGCGCAGATCGCCCCGTTTGGTCCGCAATTTCATCTGTCCGAAATGGCGGAAGAACTGACAAAGCTCGACAACGGCCACTGGCGGTTGAAGACCGATGTCGGCACCGTGCTGGAAGCGCCGGTGCTGGTCATTGCCGCTGGCGGCGGCAGCTTTGTGCCGAAAAAGCCCCATCTGCCCGGCATCGAAGATTTCGAGGACGGCAGCGTTTTCTATGCCGTGCGTCAGATGGAGAAATTCCGCGACCGCGACGTGCTGGTGGCCGGGGGCGGCGACTCCGCGCTCGACTGGTTCATCGCGCTGCAACCCATCGCCAAGTCGATTGCCCTGGTGCACCACCGCGATGGTTTCCGCGCGGCGCCCCATTCCGTTGAGGCGATGCGGGAGATTGTCGCCAGCGGCAAAGGCCAGCTGCATATTGCCCAGATGAAAGGCATCGAAGGCGATGCGCCCAATCTCACGGGAATTCAGCTGGAGAGCAAAGAGACCGGCGCCTTTACACATGCTTGCGACATGCTGTTGCCATTTTATGGGCTGACGATGAAGCTGGGGCCGGTTGCGGAATTCGGCATCAATCTCGAACAGAACCTGATTCCGGTGGATACGGAGAAGTTCGAGACTAACGTGCCCGGCATCTTCGCCATCGGCGACATCAACACCTATCCGGGCAAGCTGAAGCTGATCCTGTCCGGGTTTCACGAAGCCGCTTTGATGAGCCAGGCCGCGTTCCGTTTGGCGCGCCCGGGCGAACGGCTGCGTTTTCAGTATACAACGTCATCCAGCGAATTGCAGAAGAAGCTTGGCGTTCGTTAACGCCCAAAATTCAGGAGCCTAGTCCCGATGAAAATCCTGGTTACCGACGGCCATGGGGTCGAGCACGAAGTCGAAGCGACCGACGGCTGGACCGTGATGGAAATGATCCGTGACGCTGGCCTGCCGATCAAGGCGGAATGCGGTGGCTCCTGCGTCTGCGCGACCTGCCATGTGTTGGTCGATCCTGACTGGTTCGACAAGCTCCCCGAAAAGGGCGAGGAGGAGGTCGATATGCTTGATCTCGCGCTGGAGGTGTTCGACAACTCGCGTCTGTCTTGCCAGATCGAGTTCGAGCCCAGCTTGGATGGTCTAAAAGTGACCCTGGCGCCCGACGCCATTATGTGATCGTTTTGCGCCTTGTCGCCTGGCTTCGGTCCGGGACAGGATAGGAGTATGCCGCGTGCGTAGAATCGGTCCTGGGCGTATTTCCGGTGTGATCGCTGCCGCTTTGGCGGCGCTTGGCGTCGTTTTCGCCATGCCGCCCGCCGCCCGCGCGTCGACCCTAATCGAGAACGTATCGGTTTTGCCTATGACCGGGGTCGGCCTTCAGGCCGACTGGGCGGTATTGGTGGATGGCGACCGTATTGTCGCTGCCGGCCCGCGGGCATCGCTGGCGGCGCCGGCCGATGCAACGGTGGTGGATGGCGCGGGCGGCGTGTTGCTGCCGGGTCTGATCGATATGCATATCCACCTGGACCATGGGCACGATGGGCGGCAGAGCGACGTGCAACTGGGGCTTTTGGCGGCCCATGGTGTTACGACTGCCCGCGTCATGTGGGGCCATAACGGGCAGTTGGCCTTGCGCCGGGCGATCGTGGCTGAAAATCGCTTTGCGCCGTCTTTGGTCCTGGCCGGGCCAGGGTTCAGCAAGTCCGCGTTGAGTCCCGCCGAAGTGAAAGCCGAAGTGGAACGGCAGGCCAAGGAAGGCTGGGACCTGATCAAGGTCCATTGGAAGCCGACGCTGGCGCAATACGATGCCATCATTTCCGCGGCAAAATCGGTCGGCAAGGAAGTGGACGGCCATGTGCCCTATGCCGTGTCGCTGGACCATGTACTGGCCAGCGGCCAGCGCTCTATCGAACACATGGACGGTTATATCCGTGATATTAAAGCGGAAGGTAGCGCGGCGCCACAGGCGGCGCTTCAGGGGGCGGTCGCACGGTCAAAGGCGGCGGGGGTCGCTGTGGTGCCGACGCTGTTCGGTTGGCGCGTGCACCTGCACCATACCAGTTCGGACGAATTGAACGCGCTTCCCGGCCTCGCCTTCGTGCCGGCGTCAACGCTGGCCAATTGGCGCTCGCGGTACGAGCGGCCCTTGAAGGAGCAAACAAAGGATTGGATTAAACTGCTCATCGGCCGGCGGGACGTCGATGCGATTGTCGCCAACCGGAACCGGTTGCTGAAGGCGTTTTCGGATGGCGGCGTCCCGGTCCTGTTCGGCACCGACAGCGGACAGCCGTTTGTCGTGGCTGGCACCGCCGTTCCGACGGAAATGGCCGAAATGCGGGCGGCAGGGCTCACCAATCGGCAGATTATCGAAAGCGCGACCGTCACCGCCGGGCGGTTCCTTGATTCCTCTGGCCGTTTGGGCGTGATTGCGCCCGGTGCGCGGGCCGATATCCTGGTATTGCCGGCCGATCCCACCACCGACCTACAGGCCTTTGCCCGGCCTTTGGGGGTAATGCTGCGCGGAAAGTGGCATTCGGGTGAAGAGATCGGCCGCTTTCTGGCCGACGCGCGCGCTGCTGCCGGTCGGTAAAGCGCCCGATCAAATAGCAACGCTTGCTCGGGCGATGTTTCTGGACAAAGCGGGCGTCAACGGAACGCGTCGAAGACTTCTTGGGCACCTTTCAATTGGTTGCCGGATGCGCTGGAGGGCACAATAATTGGCGTCTTGACGCCGGTGTCATACCAGGCTTCGACCTGATCGCGCACCTGGCTGGCCGTGCCGAACATGGTGGTGTCGGCCAACCAGCGGTCGGTCAGGAAATGCGGGATTTTCTCCAGTTCGCCGTCGGCAATCGCCTTTTCGACGCCGGCCATTTCGTCCTCATAGCCGACCGATTTCCAATAGTTGCGGTAGTTCGGCAGTTGCGCATAGCGCCAAAGCGTCTTGCGATGCACGGCCTTGGCGGCCTCGACGTCGTCGGAAATGCAGGTCGGCGTCATGCAGCCGATATACCAGTTCGGGTCCTTGCGGCAGGCTTCCGGCAGGTTCTGCAACGACTTGGCGGCGGCGGAGCGGGCGGCGTTTGCGAACACCATGCCGTCGCCGATCTCGCCGGCCAACTGGATCATTTTCGGGCGCATGGCTGCCAGCACGACCGGTGCCAGTTCGCCATAGCCTTCGGTCGCCTTGTAGCGGGTGACGAAGTCGCGGATATCGGCCAGCGGCTTGCCGGGAACAACGCCCATCCGTTGCAGCGATGGGCCATGGCTGATGCCGATGCCCAGGGTAAAGCGGCCGCCGGACATCTCGTGCATGAAAGCGGCGCTCATGGCGAAATCATCGACCGTGCGGGAATAGATTGGCGCGATCGAAATGCCGAATGGCATTGATTTCGTCGTGACCGAAAGCGCCTCGCAAAAGGCGAGGCCGCCAAGGGTCGAGGGGGTATAGAGGCCGGCATAGCCGCGGCGCTCGATCTCCTGGGCCAGTTCCAGAACCTGGGCCCGGCGGCGCGGGACAGCGGTCATAGCGAGGGCGGGGAGTTTGGCCATGGGCGTGTTTCCTAAGTACTAGCGTGTTTCTCGCCTATGCTAGAACAACGCCGATGAGAATGGAATCGCTTCCGGTATGACCGGCATACCTTAGGCAGCTTCGTTATTGTCACCCTGGTGTTCGGTCAGCACACGGATCAGTTGCCGCTTCGAGACAACGCCGCGGAACTTGCCATCGTCATCCACGACCGCGACTGGCGTATCCGATTGCAGGATGGTCGGCAGCGCATCCTCCAGTACGGAATCCGCAGTGACGGTCTGGGTATCGTCGGCAAGGTCATAGAGGGAGCGGCTGCCGTTGGCCTTGGCGGCTTTCAGCAAATGCTCCTCGGTCACAACACCGCGGAAATCGGTACCGTCGAACACATAGCCGTAGTCCGCCTTCTTGCCGCGCATCTCGTTCAGGGCCGAATCGATGTTCTCGGTCGTGAGGCGCAGGCGCGGCGGGCGCATGACCACGTCCACGGTCAGCACCCGCGCGCGGTTCACGTCGCGCACGAAAGCGGCCACATAGTCATCCGCCGGGTTCAGCAGGATATCCTCCGGATTGCCGACCTGGCTGAGGCGGCCGTCCTTCAGGATGGCGATCTTGTCGCCCAGCTTCAGCGCTTCGTCCAGGTCGTGCGTAATAAAGACGATGGTCTTGTTCAACTTCTCCTGCAGCTCGATCAGCTGATCCTGCATGCCGGAGCGGATCAGCGGGTCGAGCGCGCTGAACGCCTCGTCCATCAGCAGCACTTCCGGGTCGCCGCACAGCGCGCGGGCGAGGCCGACGCGCTGCTGCATGCCACCGGAGAGCTGGGCAGGGTAGGAGTTTTCATAGCCGGCGAGGCCGACGGTCTCGATCCATTCCGCCGCCTTGTCGTCGCGCGCTTTCTTTTCGACGCCCTGCATCTCCAGGCCATAGGCGACGTTCTGGATGACGGTGCGGTGCGGGAACAGGCCGAAGCGCTGGAACACCATCGCCATCTTGGTGCGCCGGAAATTGCGCAGTTCCGTCTCGTTCATGGTGAGAACGTCGACGCCATCGACCAGGATGCGCCCCGCCGTCGGCTCGATCAGGCGATTGAGGTGGCGGATCAGGGTCGACTTGCCGGAGCCTGACAAGCCCATGACGACGAAGGTTTTGCTCTCCTCCATCGACAGCGTGATGTCGTGCAGGCCGACCGTGTGGCCGGTGTCGGCGTGGATCTGGTCCTTGCCCTCGCCGGCCTGGGCGCGCGGCAGCACGCTTTGCGGGTTGTTACCGAAGATCTTGTAAACGTTCTCGACTTCGATTTTCGCCATGGTGTCCGTCTTTCCCCCTTAGTGGCCCGCGCCGCGGTGCTTCTGGATGCGCAATCCGTAGGCCTGGCTGACGCGGTCGAAAATGATGGCGATGGCCACGATGGCCAGGCCGTTGAACAGACCCATGGAGAAGTACTGGTTGGTAATCGCCTTCAGCACCGGCTGGCCCAGGCCCTTCACGCCGATCATGGAGGCAATCACGACCATAGCGAGCGACATCATGATGGTCTGGTTCACGCCCGCCATGATGTTCGGCATGGCTAGCGGGATCTGCACGCCGAACAGGCGCTGGCGGAAATTGGCGCCAAAGGCGTTGGCCGCTTCCAGAACATCCTTGTCGACCAGGCGGATGCCGAGATTGGTCAGCCGGATCACCGGCGGAATAGCGTAGATCACCACGGCGAGAACACCAGGCACCCGGCCAATACCTAGCAACATGACCACCGGGATCAGGTAGACGAAGCTCGGCATGGTCTGCATCACGTCCAGAACCGGCGTGATGGTCTGTTGC
>JAPOJR010000095.1 GCA_029978325.1 Alphaproteobacteria bacterium
ACAGAATGCGGGGTTTGTCGGTCATGGATTACTTGGCCTCTCTGGGCACGGAGCGAGTTTCGACCACCTTTAGGCCATAACCTTCCAGCCCGACAATGTGGCGTTCCGTGTTGGAGAGCAGAATCATCTCGCTTACCCCCAGGTCCTGGAGGATTTGCGCGCCGATGCCATAGTCGCGCAGGAACCGACCGCCCTTGTCCTTTTTCTCTGTCAACTCGTCCTTCAGCCGCTCGGAGAGTTGGGTCGATCGGGTTTCGCGGATAACGACGACCACGCCGCGGCCTTCCTTGCCGATCAGTTCCATGGCCCGTTGTAGCGCGCCGCCGCGATTGCGGTGCTGATCGCCCAGCAGGTCTTCCAGCAGGTTCATCGAGTGCATGCGCACCAGCACCGGCTCGCCGGTCGTGATGTCGCCTTTGACAAGGGCCAGGTGCTCTGCATATTCAACCGTCGTGGTGTAGACGATCATGCGGAAATCGCCACCATAGCGTGAAGAAAGCTCGTTCTCCATCAGGCGTTTGACCGTGCGGTCATAGCGCTGCCGATAGGCGATCAGATCGGCAATCGCGCCGATCTTCAGGTTGTGGAACTGGGCGAACGGGATCAGGTCGGTCAGGCGGGCCATGGTGCCGTCATCGTTCATGATCTCGCAGATCACGCCGGAGGGGTTGAGCCCCGCCAATCGCGAGATATCGACGGCGGCCTCGGTGTGGCCGGCGCGCACCAGAACCCCGCCCTCGCGCGCTTCCAGCGGGAATACGTGGCCCGGGGTTGAGATGTCGTCCTTGCCCTTGCTGGGGTCGATGGCCACCGCAATCGAGCGCGCCCGGTCGCCGGCCGAAATGCCGGTGGTCACACCCTCCGCCGCCTCAATCGAGACGGTGAACGCCGTCGACTGGCGCTGACGGTTGTCGCGCGGCATCAGCGGCAGATCGAGTTCTTTGACCCGCTGCTTGGTCAGCGACAGGCAAATCAGGCCGCGGCCATTCTTGGCCATGAAGTTGATCGCGTCTGGCGTCGCCATTTGAGCCGGAATGACCAGATCGCCTTCGTTTTCGCGGTCTTCGTCATCGACGAGAATAAACATACGGCCGTTGCGGGCTTCCTCGATGATATCCTCGATGGGGGAGAGGAATGTCAGGTCGGCCACTGTGCGCGGCTTTTCTGGGTCGCCAAGCGCCTCGGCCATGACTTGGGGGGAAGTGGTTTTCATAGGACTATTACCGTTGCTCACGAGAGGCCTCGCGTTTCCGTCAGTCTGGCAACGTAGCGCGCCAGCATGTCGATTTCCACATTGATGCGCGTGCCGGGCTCAGCCGCGCCGAATGTGGTGTGGTTCAGGGTATGTTGGATCAGGTTGCAGCCAAAGCGGTTGCCATCGACTTCGTTCACCGTCAACGATACGCCGTTCAGCGCGACCGATCCTTTTTCCGCGATGAACCGGGCAAGGTTCGCCGGGACTTCGAAGGTGAATCGCACGCTGTCGCCCTCTTTCGCCATGGTGACGACCTGACCAACGCCATCGACATGGCCGGAGACGATGTGGCCGCCCAACTCGTCGCCGACTTTCATGGCGCGCTCAAGATTGATTGCGGACCCCTCGCGCCAGTCGCCCAGCGTTGTGCAGGCCAGTGTCTCTGCGGACGCTTCGACGGCAAACCAGCCGGGGCCTTTGTCGACCACGGTCAGGCACGCGCCGGAATGGGCGATCGAGGCGCCCATGGCGATGGTTGCCGTGTCATAGGCGGTTTCGATGGTCAGTCGCGTGTCGCCGCGTTGTTCTATGGAACGAACACGACCGATATCGGTGACGATGCCGGTGAACATTTAAGGGCAGACTCAAGCTATTCGGATCAAAGACGTTCGTAGGTCTCTAGCACATCGTCACCGAGTTGTCGCATTTCTATGCGGGCGAAGCGGCGCATGTCGGCTATGCGTGAGACGCTAAGGTCCGCGATGCCAGGCAGGCCATCCGCGCCGATGACGCACGGCGCGCGGAACCAGGCAATGCGGTCGACCAAATCGGCCCGAAGCAAGGATGACGCTAACTGCCCGCCGCCTTCAACCAGTACCCGCGTAATACCTTGCTTCGCCAGATAGGCGAGCGCGGTGCGCGGGTCGATGCGGCTGGCGGGATCCTGGCGCAGGTTGCGGCTGGTCAGGTGCCAGGTGGATGCGGCGCCGTCTGTGAAAATCTCCAGCGTCTGTGGCAGGCGTTCTTGGCTGTCCAGGACGACACGCACCGGCGAGCGGTCCTCCAGGCCAGGCAGCCGGCAGGTGAGGCTGGGGTTGTCGGCTTCAGCCGTGCCTCGTCCCACCATGATCGCATCGTGCGTCGCCCGCATGTAATGGCCATGGCGGCGGGCCTGCGGCCCAGTGATCCATTGGCTTTCTCCGGTGTGGGTGGCGATCTTGCCGTCGAGCGTGGTGGCGAGTTTCAGCGTTACCAGCGGCAGCCCTGCACGCACCCGCTTCAGAAAGCCGGCGTTCAGGCGCTCCGCTTCAGTCGCGAGAACCCCCTCGGTCACTTGGATGCCGGCGTCGCGCAGCATCGCAAGCCCGCGGCCCGAGACGCGTTCATCCGGGTCGCCGCAGGCGGTTACCACCCGCGCAACCTTGCCGGCGATCAATGCTTCGGCGCAGGGCGGGGTCTTGCCGTGATGGCTGCACGGCTCCAGCGTCACATAGGCGGTGGCGCCGGCGGTTGCGGCGCCAGCCATGGCCAACGCTTCAGTTTCGGCGTGCGGCCGACCGCCGGGTTGGGTCCAGCCCTGGCCGATGGGCCGGTTATCCCTGACGATCACACAACCGACGGCTGGATTCGGCCATGTCCGGCCAAGTCCGCGCGCCGCCAGGGCGAGCGCGGCCCGCATCCAGCGGGTATCGCTAACTATTGCGGGATTTGCCATTGCGATTGCCGTCGGCGAGCGACCCGATAAAATCTTCGAAGTCCTTGGCCTCGCGGAAATTGCGGTAGACGCTGGCAAAGCGCACATAGGCGACCTTGTCCAAGGCTTCCAGGGCTTCCATGACAAAGCTGCCGACCATTTCAGACGAGACTTCGGCCTCTCCCGATTGTTCGATCCGGCGGACGATGCCATTGACCGCCGCCTCAACCTTGCGCTCCTCCACCGGGCGTTTGCGAAGCGCAATCGACATCGACCGCTCAATCTTATCTCGATCGAACAATTCCCGCCGGCCATTCGACTTTACAACGGTGATTTCACGCAGATAGACCCGCTCGAAAGTCGTAAAACGCGCGCCGCACTCCGGACACTGGCGCCGGCGGCGGATGGCGGTGTTGTCATCCGTCGGCCGCGAATCCTTGACCTGGCTATCGTTGTGATTGCAGTGCGGGCAGCGCATGGACGGGCCTCCGTATCAGCCGCCGTAAATCGGGAAACGATCGCAGAGCGCCTTGACTTTGGCCGCAGCCGCCGCTTCTGCGGCGCGATTGCCTCCGGGATTCTTGGCCAATTCCGCCAATACGTCGCCGATTAGGTCGCCGACCTGCTCAAACTCCGCGACGCCGAATCCGCGTGTCGTCGCCGCCGGCGAACCGAGGCGAAGGCCGGACGTGATCGCCGGCTTCTGCGGATCAAAGGGAATGGCGTTTTTGTTGCAGGTAATGCCGGAGCGTTCCAACGCAGCCTCGGCATCCTTGCCGGTCAGGCCCATGGGGCGCAGATCAACCAGCATCAGATGATTGTCGGTGCCGCCGGAAACGATGGCCAGCCCGCGCTGCACCAGCCGCGCCGCCAGAGCCTGCGCATTGGCGACCACGGCTTCCGAGTAAACGCGGAAACTGGGTTGCAAGGCCTCGCCGAACGCCACGGCCTTGGCCGCAATCACATGCATCAACGGCCCGCCTTGCAGCCCCGGGAACATGGCGGAGTTGATTTTCTTGCCAATCTCCTCGTCGTTCGAGAGGATCATGCCGCCCCGCGGCCCGCGCAGGGTCTTGTGCGTGGTGGTGGTGACGACATGCGCGTGGGGCAGGGGGCTAGGCAGCACGGACGCTGCGACCAATCCGGCAAAGTGCGCCATGTCCACCATGAACAGCGCGCCAACCTGGTCGGCAATGGCGCGGAAGCGCGGGAAGTCGATCTCGCGCGGGTAGGCGCTGCCGCCGGCGATGATCAGCTTCGGCTTGTTCGCGACAGCCAGGCGTTCGACCTCATCATAGTCGATGCGGCCGTCTGCTTCGCGCACGCCATACTGAACTGCGTTGAACCACTTGCCGGACATGTTCGGCTTGGCGCCGTGGGTCAGGTGTCCCCCGGCCGCGAGGCTCATGCCCAGAATCGTATCGCCAGGTTGCAGCAGCGCCAGATAAACGCCCTCGTTCGCCGACGCACCACAGTGCGGCTGCACGTTGACGAACGAGCAGCCGAATAATTGTTTGGCCCGCTCGATGGCGATGCGCTCAGCGATATCGACATATTCGCAGCCGCCATAATAGCGGCGGCCCGGATAGCCTTCCGCATATTTGTTGGTCAGTACGCTGCCCTGAGCCTCAAGCACAGCTTTGGAGACGATATTCTCGGATGCGATCAGCTCGATCTGGTCCTGTTGCCGGCGCAGTTCGCCGGTAAGCGAGGCAGTCAGCTCGGGGTCAGCTTCGGCGACGGAAGCGGAGAAAAAGCCAGCGGAGCGCAGGGCGGTCTCGGCCATAGCGGGGAAGGTCCTTGCCATTCACAGAATTCGGAAGTGGGACTAGGCAGCCTCTATGACACAAGCCTCAGCCCCTGACAACGCCAGCGCCACAACATGTCGCGCTGACGGAGACTCTTCCAAAAAAGGCGAGTGACCTCAGGGCACGACGATGGTCATCCGATGGCGTCGCCAACCCTTAGCATGCCGCCACGTTTTACCCGCAGATAGATGCCGCAATCGGCGTGGCCGAAATTCTTCATCAGTGTTTGCGGAGTCGGGTGGTCCTTTTCGCCGGTGGTGTAATTCACCTCGGTTGCGACGCAGCGCTTTACATGGCTGTCGACCTCGAATTCGACATCACCGATGCGCAGGGTTCCGCCCATCAGGTCGCGCTCGCTCCAGGCCGGCATATCCACCAGCAGGTTGCCGCGCATGCGCTCCACCTCGATGGGTTGCCCAGCGCGGGCCGATAGGTCGGCGACGGAATTCAGGTTGATCAGTGACAGCGTCTTGTCGCCGATGTCGGTGAAACCTTGCCCGCCGACCGATTCGAGTAGCACCGGCGCCGCAATCCCAAGGTAAGCGCCGATCCATTGGCTGAGCGCCGCCTTGCCGGCCGCAGTGTCGAGATCAGCAGCAACCTGGGAGCCATCCGGCGCGCTTACGCTGATTTGTGCCGGCGCGGCGCTGGTGGCCCGAAGCGCCGCCAGCGCATTGTCCTCCGCAACCTGGCGAAAGTTAAAACGGCGCATATGCGGCGAGCGCCCGTCGGCCGGTGGGTTTTCGCCGCGCCAGAAGGCAAAGCGCCGGTCTCCCGGCAATTGCTCGCCCGGGGTCAGGCTTACCTCCTGCAACAGGATGGCCGGCAGGCCCTTCACCGGGTAACGGACGATCTGTCGGAGGGTCATGCGCAAAAACTCCCAGAGCTGAGGCTTTATTGGCGAATGGCGGCGGTCAGTGCGGCTGCGCCGATCAGCAGGCCGCTGCCGATCCGGTTGAGCAGCCGGACCGTCGCCGGTTGCTGGAACTGCCGGCGCATCTGGCCGGCCAGCAGTGCCCAAAGCGTAACATTGATCGCGGCCAGAGCCAAAAAGGTCGTCTCCAGAACGATAAACTGCGGCAAGGCCGGTTGGGTAAGGTCGACGAAGTGGGGCAGGAACGCAACGAAGAACACAATGCTCTTTGGATTGAGCGCCGTGACCACATAGGCGTTGGCGAACATCCGCCATTGCGTTTCGCGGCCGTGCTGTGCGGTCGCTTGGATCGGGCCAGTCGGCGCGCGCCAAAGCCGGATGCCCAAATAGACCAGATAGGCCGCGCCCGCAATTTTCAATGCTGAGAACAGGTCCGCCGAGGCGGCGAGCACGGCTCCGGCACCCAACAGTGACACGGTCATCGCCGTAAAGTCGCCGAGCGTTACGCCCGGCACCGTCGCCCAACCGCTGCCGCGGCCATGGCCAAGCGCGTAGCTGACGACCAAAAGCACCGTGGGGCCCGGGATCGCCAGCAGCACTGCGCTGGCTGCGGCGAAAGCCAGCCAAATTTCGAGCGTCATAGACGGCTGCCGTGTCTGACCCTGGTTTTGGGCGCTATCAGGGCTCCATATCCAGCATGGGGTCCCGGTCCGTATGCGCCCCCGGAATATAGCCGATGGCGTCGATCTCCAGCGCGCAGTCGAACGGCGTGCCGCCGGCCTGCATGCGGGTGCGGGTCGGTAGGCAGGCGGTGTTGGGAAAATAGCTGCGGTAAACCTTGTCGAAGCGCGCCTGATCTGCCTGGTCACGCAGCCAGACGACGACCTTCAGCAGGTGCTCCATGCCGCTGCCGGCGGATTCCAGCAACCACTTCATGTGGTTCATGACGATCTCGGCTTCTTCCTCGATCGACTTGCGCTGGTATTTCGGCAGCGGCAGGCCGTTCTCGCGCGCGTGGCGGAGTTCCTGGCAGAAATCCTCCTGGAACGGCGGCAGGCCGCTGACATAGACCATGCCGTTATAGGTCACGCAGAGATTGAACGGCCCGCCAGTTTCGGGCACGCGCGGGTCGCGGATGACGCGCTTTTTCATGGCTTGGATCCCTTACTTCTTCAATCCCGCCAGCACGGCCTGGGCGTAGCGGTTCGGTTCGTCGGAGAGGCGGTAGGTTTGCTCGGCGACGCGGATGCCCTCCAGGATGGTGGCGTCGGTGCCCATGCCCTCCCAGCGGCGCACCAGGTCTTTTTGCAGGCGGACGGAGATGGGCGCGGCGTGGACGATCATGCTGACGACGCGCTCGACCTCCGCATCCAGCGCGGCCTGATCCGGCGTCACCGCCTCCAGCAGGCCCCAGGCGAGCGCCTTCTGGGCGTCGATGGCCTCTGCGGTGTAGACAAGGTGCTTGGTCTTGCCCCAGCCGATCAGCTGCGGCAGCAGGCAGGCCTCGACGACGGAGGGCAGGCCGACATTCACCTCCGGCATGCCGAAGACGGCGTTGGCGGACGCGATGTGCAGGTCGCAGGCGGCGACCAGCTCCAGCGCCGCGCCGAAGCACGCGCCGTTGACGCGGGCAATGACCGGCACCGGACACTCGCGCACCGACTGGCACATGCGGTGGACGCGGGTCAGGAAGAGCTTGGCGCCGTCGGCGTCCTGGCCGGCGATGACATTCAGGTCGGCGCCGGCCATGAAGGCGCGCTCGCCCGCGCCGGTGATGACCATGGCGCGGAGGTCGTGCGATTGGCTCTCGGCGTTCACCTTGTCGGCGAATTCCAGCAGGGTTTCGTGGTCGAGGCAGTTGGCGCGCTTCTGCTTATTGACCGTGATCCAGGCGACATGGCCACGGTCGCCGTACTGGCGACGCTCGGCGAGGACGAGGGGTTCAGACATTGTTGCTTTGCCCCTAGAACAGCGTGTAAGCGCCGTCGATGACGATGACGTCGCCGGTGTGGTAGCGGCTGGCCTCGCTGACCAGATAGACAGCGATGCCGGCAAAGTCCTCCTTCGTGCCCCACCGCCCGACCGGCACACGCGGCAGCACGGCGTCGCGGAAGCGGTCCCAGTTGAAGGCGGGGGCGGTCATCTCCGTCTCGATCCAGCCGGGCAGCACTGCGTTGGCGCGGATGCCATGGCGGCCGTATTCGACGGCCAGCGCCTTGATGATGGCGTTCATTGCGCCCTTGGAGGCGGCATAGTGCTCACCCCGGGCCTGACCCATGATCGAGGCGGTGGAGGAGGTGCCGACCAGAGAGCCGCCCTCGCCGCGGTCCTTCATATGGCGGCCGGCGGCGCGCAGTGTGAAGAACACGCCGTCCAGGTTGATGTCCAGGACGCGGCGCCATTCGGCATAGTCCATGCCGCCGAAGCCGTCCTTCATCTTGCGCCGGTCGCCGGAGACGCCGGCGTTCGCGAAGCAGGCATCGACCTTGCCGCCGAGGAAATCCAAGGTCTTGGCGAAATTGTCCTCGACCTCCGCCTCGCTGCCGACATTGACCTTCATCGCGGCGACTTTTGTGCCGTACTGCTGAAGCTCGGCTAGCGCACGGGCGTTTTTCTCTTCGTTCGTGCCCCAGATGACGACATCGGCGCCCGCCTGCGCGACGCCTTCCGCCATGCCGAGGCCGATGCCGCCATTGCCGCCGGTGATGAGGACGGTCTTACCGGTCAGATCGAAGGGTTTGAATGGCATAGGCTGTGTTCCTGTTGGATTGGAAATTTGTGAACTGGCTCGGCATCTATGGCTATTTTTGCGCACCGAGCAAGTTTTGCGCACCGAGCAAGAGCGTGCCCGAATATTAAGTAGTTTCGCGAGGAGCATTTGTGAGATTGATTATCACGGTGTGGGTTCGCCTACCTAAGGGTGTGACTGCGACGCCTCAGTGACGAAGAAAACCGGAACACCGCCATTTTTTTTCCGATTTGGCATGGGAAGGCTTGCCAGGATGTGTTATGGAATTCGTGAGTGCTAAAGGCTTGCTGGCTGCGTGTGGTAGCCAATTACCAAACGTTTCGGAGAAAAGGCAGAAAATCGATGCGTCGTATAATCGATATCGCTTGCTTCGTGGGCTTGACGTTGGGGGTCGCTATGTCGACTTCCGCCCAATCCCAAGGCCTCCTTGGTGGCGGATTGCTATCAGGAAATAATGACAAGCCGGCTGCTGCTGCAAGTGGCGGTGGTGGCGGCGGCCTCTTGGGCGGCCAATCCGGCGGTGGATTGCTAGGTGGTGGCGACGCGCCGAAAAGCAATCTCTTTACATTCGGCGGGCCGGCCGACAAGGACGAGAAAAAAGACGAAACGAAAGGCAGCTCAAAAAAAGCGAATGCCGCACACGAGGAGGTGTTCTCCGAGGGACGGTATCCATCAGCCAATGCGTGCGCGGCCTGCCATCCGAAGCAGTATCGCGAATGGTCGGTGTCTCAGCACGCTTATGCTCAGATCAGCCCGATTTTCTTGTCGATGCAGATGGCGATCAACTCGCTGACGTCCGGCACGAACGGCGACTTCTGTATCCGGTGCCACAATCAGGTCGGAATGAATATCGGCGAGTCGGTTTATACATCGAACCTGGAACGTCATCCCACCTCGCGTGAGGGCATTACCTGCGTTGTCTGTCACCGCCTCAACCGGAATTACGGCAAGGTCAGCGGTCGGTTCGGACTGGTCGAAGGCGACATCTACGACAAGGTTTACGGCCCGAAGGGCAATGAGGAACTGGCTCGGGTCCTGAAGGATCCCAAGTATGTCGTGACGGCCGAACGCGATAAGCCGGGCCGTGCTGTTCATGCTGAAGTGGAAGAATTTTTTGCGCTTGTAACCCCCGGTTTCTGCGGCAGCTGCCATGACGTGACGCTGTTCAACGGTTTCCGGTTGGAAGAAGCTTTTGCCGAGTACAAACGCACGGAAGCAGCGCGCGAGGGCGTAAGCTGTCAGGATTGCCATATGGGCAAGGTGCAGGGCAAAAATGCGGGGTATGAGAGCGGTCCGGCGGCTGTAGTTGGTGGCGTACCGACCCATGACCGCCGCCTGACGAATCACTATTTCGCTGGGCCAGACTACTCGATCGTTCACCCCGGCATCTTCCCACACAACGTGGAGGCGGCCGCGTTGAAGACTCTCGGCGAGTGGCTGCAGTTCCGCTACAAAGAAGGCTGGGGTACGGACGCGTTCGAGAACAACATCCCAGCCGGTTACAAGTTCCCGGAAGCTTGGCAAGCGATCGATGACCGCTACGATGCACGTGAGATTTTGAACGAGCAATTCGAGCGGTTGGAATGGGCGCGCCAGCAGCGGCAGCAGGTGCTGGAGAATGCCCTGCAGTTCGGTGGCTTCACTTCCAAGCGCAGTGGCGACGGCGGCCTGGATTTCACGATCCAGGTGAACAACGCCACGAACGGCCACGGCGTTCCGACCGGGTTCGATGCCGAGCGGTTGATGTTCCTGGAAGTTACGGTCACGGATGCCAGCGGTAAGGTGGTCTTCGTCTCCGGCGACCGCGATCCGAATGGCGATGTCCGCGACACACACTCGCTGTTCGTGCACAACCATGAACTGCCGGAAGATGAATTCTTGTTCAACCTACAGACCCGGTTCATGGTCCGTATGAATCGTGGCGGCGAGCGTGAGCAGGTTTTGCCGGTCAACCGGTCGACCGGGCCACTGCCATTCGTGCGGCCCGAGACCCGTGCAACGGGGATCTATGGTCGCCCGCGTGGCGCCCGCAAGCACAAGCAGACGCTCGATCCGTTGGGGCACCGTGTTGCAGGGTATGAGATCGAAGCTTCGCAGCTCAGCAACAATTTCCCGCTGAAGGTAGAGGTGCGTTTCATTGCCCAGATGGTTCCCGTCAACCTGTTGGCGGCGATCCAGGGTGTTGGGTTCGACTACGGCATGAGTGCTAAAGAAATCGCAGAAAATGTGGTCGCTGGTGCACACACCGTGTTCGCACGAACCTTTGAAGTTGGTGCAGACGGCAAGAATAAGGAACTGGCGACGTCAAACGTGGCCAGCGCCCGCTAGTCTCAGAAACAAAAAGGTAGGCTGGCCCCCTGGCCTACCTTTTTTTTGAATTCAATATGGGTTTTTGGGAGATCGACATGGGGTCGGTGGTGAGTGAAGGCAAATCGTTGAGCCAAGGCAGGAGAAGCGCAATAAGCGTTTCGTCGGTTGCTGTAGCTGTCGTAGTCGCTCTGGGACTAGGTGCGAGCAATGCCGCATATGCTGCCAGCGCTCTGTCCGACGAGCCTGTTCCTCTTGCGAAGGAAGAAGACCTGCCAAAGCGCACGGCCCCCCTTCTCGAGATTGGTCCGGACTTTTTGGGGACCGGCAACCTGCCAAAAGGCTGGGTTCTGCCGACCGGCGCAGTGTGGCAGCCGGCGTTCTGGGTCTTTGGCAGTACGCGGACGTCATTCAACTTCGTCGAGAGCCGAACCGGCGGCGAAGATCTCTCAGAGATCGCAACCCGGCTGGATTTGTTCGGTAACCTGCAACTCAGCGGTACCGAACGCTTCCTGATCGGTATCTCGCCGTTGCGCAGCAGTGGACAGTTCACCAACTACCAGTTCTCACCGAACGCTAATCAAGGCTTTAACGAATCCATCAGTTTCGAGCTGACCACGGCCTTCTTCGAAGGCGAACTGGGCGAGTTGTTCCCGGGCCTCGACCCGGAAGACACTGGCGCGTACGACCTCAGCTTCGCCATCGGTCGTCAACCGATCTTCTTTCAGGAAGGCGCGCTGATAAACGATACCATTGACGCATTCGGCATCAACCGCGACACAATCATGGTGAAGAACTCCATCATCGACTGGCGTATGACAGGGTTGGTCGGTGTGAATGATATTCACCGTGCAGATGGACGCCGCCATGCGGGGGATATCTTGGTCGGCTGGTTCAACGAGATCAACTTCCGTGGACCGACGGTCAACTTCGACGCCGTGACGATAGCAACCGAGGATGCGCCTGGCCTGTTCGGTGGCGCTGGTTTCATTCAACGGTTCGGACATCTAAACGTGGCTGCTCGCTTGAACGGGTCTTTGGCGCTGGACGATGAATCCGCCCAGGTTTCGAATGGCTTGCTTGGCTTTGTCGAACTGTCGACCACACTGCCCCATGGCGAAGATCTGGTTTACGCAAACGGCTTTGCTGTAGCTGGTACCTTCACGCCAGCCGCATTGGACCCCACGGCAGGGGGCCCGTTGGGAAGGGCAGGTATCCTCTTCGCGTCGGCAGCATTGGGCCGCTATGGTGCTGCGTTGCCTGGCCGAACCTCCGATACGGTCGGCGGCGCCATTGGTTACCAAATGTTCTTCAATAACGCCCGCACCCAGTTGATCTTGGAAGCCGGTGGCAAATACGAAGGCGACGATAGCATTGGAAGCACTGCTGCGGTCGGCGCCCAGGTTCGGCAAGCTGTTGGACGACGGGTAGAACTTCGCGCCGACACGTTTTATACTGTGCGGGAAGGACGCGGCGGTGACGGGTTTGGTGCCCGCGCTGAGATTGCGGTTAATTTCTAGAGGGTAGGGCGGCAGCGGCATGACCGGTTATCTTGACTACTTCGGCTATGGTTTAGCGCTGATGGCCGCCGCCTATGCGGCGCTGAGCCTGTTGTACATGGCTCGGCGTAATCAGATGGAACAGGCTTTTGCCCGTGACCGTGCCGAGGCATTCCAAAAGCGCGTAGCGGTTGAGCTGGATCAGGCACAGAAAGTACGGGACCACCAACTTCGAACGTGGGATGGTTACCGCAAATTCGAAGTTGCCGAAGTGGTTGATGAAGCGTTGGACGTCCGCTCAGTATATATGCGGCCTCGTGACGGCAAGGCTTTGCCTCCGTTCAAGGCTGGGCAACATCTGGCATTCAAATTCGCTGTGCCGGGACAGGAAAAGCCGGTTATCCGGTGTTATTCGCTGTCGGATGGGCCGGGGGATTTGACGCGTTACCGGATATCTGTGAAGCGCCAGGGGCCGCCGCCGAATAACCCGGATGTACCACCGGGCGTGGGTTCAAATTACGTTCATAGCTTGAAACCTGGCGATCTGTTGGACGTGCGGGCTCCTGGCGGGTCATTTTTCCTGCCGCCGGAAAGCGAGCACCCGATCGTCC
>JAPOJR010000096.1 GCA_029978325.1 Alphaproteobacteria bacterium
ATTGGCTGTAAAGCATTCAAGAATGTGTCAATAGCTTTTACACATTTCCGATTTTTGTTCGGAATGCGCCACGGAATTCCTCACGCTATTATATTAGGAATACGGCATGGAAATTGCATACTATTGTATGGCTCGCTTACTAGAACGGCGATTGAAGCTGCTCGGCGTGTAGAAGGTTCCGCGGAGAAGCGAGGTCTTATGAAAAAGTTTCCAGTGGTCGCGAGTATCGTGGTGGGAATGACGGCGTTAGCGTCGTACACGACACCGGCTCAGGCGTTGTTGATTGATGAATTCATCACGGCGCAAACCGTTTCAGTGGACACTGTTCCGCTTGCGACCGGGTTTTTCTCTGGTCCTACCGTCAGTGCGCATGGCGTCGAGCGCGATATCTTTGTCGCAAAAACCGTAGGTGCGGATGGCGACCGCATACGGGCCCGTACCAATCCTCTCAATGAAAATAAACTGCGGGTGAGCATCGACGACGGTGTGCGTGGTTATGTCGATGTCGTTTGGGATGGCGCGGATAACAATGCATCGATCAATGCCTCGGGCCTGGGCGGTATTTCTTTGTTGGCCGATGGTGCCACCGCATTTGCCCTTGGCGTGTCCGGTTCTGATGTCGGCGGTCCGGTTGAAGTAACGGTATTCCAGCAGGGAGCTATCGGAAACTTTTTGAGCGGCTTGTTCAACGTGCCTGCGGGTATTTTGGCTGGCGTGCCTGCCGACGATATCACTTTGTACCTGGATCTCGCGTCTTTGGCCGTGACCGGCGCTGCCAGTGCAAACGATATTCTGTCTTCGGTCGGCGCGATCCGCCTGCGGGTTGATGCGCAGGCTCCGGCACAGGAGGCCTGGGATTCGAACTATACGTTCTTCGGCACGGTGCCAGAGCCCGCTACGCTGGCTCTCGTCGGTGTTGCCGCTGTCGCGCTCGGCGCGGCTCGCCGGCGCTGATTGATCTCGCACTTTGCGTTCATGCGAAGGGGGGCTTTGGCCTCCCTTTTTGCATTCGTCACCCATTGCATCGCCTGTAAAACCCGAGTTTAGTGGGAATCCGCTCTGTTCGAGGAATTGCGCATGACCGCTCAAGCCGTATCGTACCGCCACATTGATGTCCGCCCGATTGCCGGCGCGCTCGGCGCCGAGATTCATGGTGTCGATATCAATGATTTGTCCGACGAAGCGTTCGCAGAGATCAAGTCGGCCTGGCTTCGGCACCTGGTGATTTTCTTTCGCGGACAGTCGTTGGACGACGAACAGCTGAAGACGTTCGGCCGCCGCTTCGCACCGCTGTTCCGTCACCCAAATTTCGTGCCGCAGGACGACCAGCCGGATATCGTGCGGGTCTACACCGGTCCGGATGACCGGCGCATCGTTGGGGAAGACTGGCACGCCGACACCTCTTGCATGCCGGAGCCGCCATCGGCAGCCGTACTCTATGCGGTCGAGGTGCCGCCGGCCGGTGGCGATACCCTGTTCGCAAACCAATATTTGGCTTTCGAGACCCTGTCTGACGGTCTGAAAAGCGTATTGGATGGAATGAAGTCGTTTCACTCCGATGTGCGGGTTGCCGGGCCACTGGCTAAAGACCGGCTGACAGGCCGAACCTCTGTTAGCCGGTGGGACAATGAATGGAAGGCCACGGAAGCGATGCATCCGGTTGTGCGGACCCATCCGGAGACCGGGCGCAAGGGCCTGTTCGTCAACGCCTCGTACACGCAATATTTCGAGAATATGACTCGCGAGGAAAGCCTGCCGCTTCTGAATTTTCTGGAGCAGCATGCGACCCGCCCGGAGATGACCTGCCGCTTTCGCTGGGAGAACGGGTCGGTTGCTGTCTGGGATAATCGCTGCGTCATGCATATCGCCATGCACGACTACAAAGGCCAATGGCGGAAGATGCATCGGGTTCAAATGGTCGGCGACCGTCCGGTGTGACAGCCTAGCGTCCCCGCAGCCTTGCCAGAATGGCCATCTTGGCCATTTCTTGCGTATGATCAGCATCTTTGCACATTCTATTGCCGTCGTGTTTGAGCAATAGAGTAAAACCCGAAACCTACGCCGCGGCGTCCGGGAATCGGTCCAGTGTCTTCTTTGGAGAGAAACGATGATCCGCCTCGACACCCAACTCCGCGATTTCGATGCCAAAGAGGTGATGGCCCAGGCGCAGCGATTCGAGAGCCTCGGCTTCGATGGGGTGTGGACGTTCGAGGCGGCGCACGATCCGTTTCTGCCTCTGGTCCTGGCTGCCTCTGCCACAGAGAGGCTGGAGATCGGCACCAATATCACCGTCGCCTTTGCCCGCTCCCCCTTTGCTGTGGCGCAGACGGCCTGGGACCTGCAGAAGGCCTCGAACGGGCGGTTTCACCTCGGCTTAGGTACGCAGGTGCGCGCGCATGTGGAGCGGCGATTTTCAATGCCGTTCGAGCGACCGGCGGCAAGGATCACTGATTATATCCGTTGCGTCCGCGCCATCTGGGATACCTTCCAGACCGACGCGCGGCCGAACTACCAGGGCGAGTTCTATCAGTTCCGCCTGATCAACCCGTTCTTCAACCCTGGTCCACTCAGCAATCCCCACATCCCGATCTACCTCGCCGGCGTGAACGAGCGCATGTGCCGGGCGGCGGGCGAAGTGGCCGATGGATTTCACGTCCACCCTGTCCACTCGGTCGGCTATCTGCGCGACGTAGTGAAGCCGGCGATTGCTGCCGGTGCCGCAAGTGCAGGGCGGTCAGTTAGCGATGTCGCGCTCTATGCCCCGGTCTTTGCCGTTACCGGTGAGACCGAGGCGCAGCGGACGGAGAGTGAGGAGGAGGTGCGCCGCCAGATCAGCTTCTATGGCTCAACACCCAACTATCGCGCAGTGCTGGAATACCACGACTGCGGACACATCGCGAAGGAACTGTCGGCTCTCGTGCGCCAGGGTGAATTCGAGGCGATGGCGAGGCTGGTGCCGGATTCACTTATGGACGCTATCGCCATTTCCGCTGCACCCGCAAATCTGGGCAAGGCGCTGAGGCAACGTTATGACGGTGTGCTGGACCGCGTATCGCTCTACTTCCCGATCCAGGCCGGCGATGCAGATACCAGTTGGCAGCGGTTTGTGCGGGACTTCAAAGCCTGAGGCGCTGCATCACGACCGCCGCCGCCGCGGCTCGGTCGTCTGGTGGGGTATATGTCCAGGTGTCCAGGGTCGGGCCGGTGAACTCGCGGGCGAAACCGCCAGCATACAAGCCACCGAGGAAACGGCGTAGCCGCGGTTTGCCGCCGGGAAGCTCGACGATGTGCACAGGCTTTCCGGTGAAACAGGCCTCAGTCAGCATGTTTGCGCTGTCACAGGTGACCACCAGATGGTCAGCGAGTGCCAGTAGACCGAAGTAGGGATTGGGGCCGTCAGCTTCGCCTGACCAGAAGAATGCGTCGGGCAGGGCAGCGCGCAGAATTGCCGTATTTTCCGTGCCGGTACGGCGAGAAGTCGTGACCAGCAGCGAGTAGCCTGATGCTGCCAATGCCTGAAGCCTATTTGCCAGGGCTCGAGCGTCAGCTTGTGTGAAATCATAAGCTTGGCTCTTTCCTCCCACCAGCACGGCAACGCGGGGTGAAGCGAAGTCGCGCAAGCGCGGCTGCCATTCGGCCTTCGCAACGGCGAGCTTCTCAGGTGTTACCCGGTGGATAGAGCCATGGGTCTGCATCACGTTAGGGCCGCTGAAGCCATCGTGCTTCGGTGCCACTATTAGGTCGAAATAGTTTGCCGGGCAGTCTGGCTTTTGCACATAGACCGTAAATACGCCCGCCCGACGCAACGCCAGAGCGGCCGGGATGCTGCGGCGGCCGCAGGCAATGACGAGGTCTGGCAGTGGCGGCGTGAAGTCCTCCGGGTTTTTAACCAGCATCTCTAACCGCCGCGGTGACCAATGACCGGGCAGCCAACGCCACGGCGCACGCGGTCGAACAGTCTTTTCGACGATGTGGGCAGGCTGCAAAGCGGCCACGGCCTCAGCCAGGCCCAGGCCCTGAGTGCGCATTCCGGCCTCGCCGGTGGTGATGGTCCAAATACGGTGGGGGGCTTTAGAGGACACCATCCGCCTTCAGCGCCGCGATCTCCTCCGCTGAAACGCCAATGCCCCCCAGAATTTCTGCAGTGTGCTGACCCAGCGCCGGCGCAGGCGTCCGGATCGCGCCGGGAGTGTCGGAGAGGCGGGGGACGATGTTGTGCATCGGGATGTGGCCCATGTCCTCGTCCGGCATCTCGACCAGGGCCTCGCGGCCGATGACGTGGCGGTCCTGGCGGTATTGCTCGGCTGTGTAGACCGGGCCGGCGGTGACCTCCAGCCGTTCGAAGAATTCCAGGTTCTCCGCCAGGGTCTTCTCCGCGACCGCATCAGCGACGACGCCGTCGACATAGTCCAGATGCTGCATCCGCCCGGCGGGATTGTTGTAGCGCGGGTCCTCGCACATATCCTCCCGGCCGATGGCGCGGAAAATGCGCAGCGCCATCACCTGCATCGAGCCGCTTATCGCCAGCCACTCGCCATCCTTGGTGCGGTAGGTGTTGCGCGGCGCAGCGGTGTTCGAGCGGTTGCCGGAGCGCATCGGCGACTTGCCGCTGGCCGCATGGATCGCCGCGTCGCCGCCCAGGATGGCGTGCATCGGCTCCATCAGCGACAGGTCGATCACCTGGCCCTTGCCGCCGTTCTGGCTGCGCGCCTGCAGCGCCACCATGGTGCCGAACGCGCCGTAGGTGCCGGCGACCATGTCCGCCAGCGCCATGTTGGGCAGGGAGGGCGCCCGGTCCGGGAAGCCGGTTTTCATGGCAAAGCCACTCATGGCCTCGATCAGGGTGCCGAAGCCGGGACGTTCCTTATAAGGCCCGGTCTGACCGAAGCCGGTGACGCGCACGATGACCAGGCCGGGATTGCGTGCGTGCAGGATCTCAGGCGCGAGACCCATGCGCTCCAACCCGCCGACGCGGTAGTTCTCGATAAAGACGTCGGCGGTCTCGACCAGGCGCAGCAGCAGTTCCTTCGCGCGGTCATCGCGCAGGTTCATCGGCACGCTTTTCTTGTTGCGGCCATAGATCTTCCACTGCACTGCATGCCCGCCAGCGCCCCAGGACCGCAGCGGGTCGCCGTCAATCGGCTCGATCTTGATGACCTCCGCGCCGAAATCAGCCAGCAGGACCGAGACCTGATTGCCGGCGACGAGGCGGGTGAGGTCCAGCACGCGAATACCGTCGAGCGGGCAGGCGGCGTTGGGGGTATAGTCTTTGACGGGTCCGATGGGCATCTTGTCTTTGTCATCAGGTGCTGAGAGTGTTGGGGACATAAGATAGAGCAGGAGCCCCGCCTACACCATGGCCCGTATCGCCGTCGCCGGTTTCCGGCATGAGACCAACACTTTCGCCCCCGCCAAGGCCAGCCTCACCGATTTCGAGCAGGGGTATTCCTGGCCGCCGCTGACCCGCGGGCCTGCCGTGGCCGAGGCGGTAAAGGGCTATAACCTGGCGCTCGCCGGGTTTATCGAGGCTGCCCAACAGGCCGGCCACGAGGTCGTGCCGCTGCTCTGGGCCTCGGCCAGCCCGTCCGCTCATGTGGAGGAGCGGGCGTATGAGCGGATTGCTGGCATGCTCTACGACGGGGTGCAGGCGGCGGCGCCGGTGGATGCGGTTTTTCTCTCCCTGCACGGCGCGATGGTGACGGAGCATATGGAGGATGCGGAGGCCGACACCATCAAGCGGGTGCGGGACGCGCTGAACCCGCTCGGCTGGCGCATTCCGGTGGTGGTGACGCTGGACTATCACGCCAACATCTCGCCGGCGATGGTCGGGCGGGCCTCGGCCCTGCTGGGATACCGGACCTATCCGCATGAGGACATGGCGGCGACCGGCGCGCGCATGCTGCCCTGGCTGGAGCGGCTGCTGAACGGCGAGGACCTCTCGCAGCGCGCGTTCCGCCAGATCCCCTTCCTGTTCCCGCTGGTCTGGGGCTGCACCACGCACCCGCCGGCCTCCCGCATCGTCGCCATGATCCCGAAGCTGGAGCGCGAGCATGACGTGCTGCTGACCTTCGCCGGCGGTTTCCCGGCGGCAGACATCCACGACTGCGGCCCGAGCGTGGTCGCTTACGGCGCCAGCAAGGCTGCCTGCGAGGCGGCGGTGAACACGCTCTACGACGCCATGCTGGAGGCGGAGCCGGAATTCACCGGCGCGCTGCTGGGGCCGGAGGAGGCGGTAGCCAGGGCGCTGGCGCACCAGGGCCACGGCCCTGTGGTCATCGCCGACGTGCAGGACAATCCGGGCGCGGGCGGCACGGCGGACACGATGGGGCTCCTAAAAGCGCTGGTGGCGGCGGATGCCGAGGGCTCCGTCTGCGGCATGATCTTCGACCCGCACGTGGCGTCACTTGCGAGCCGCTCCGGCGAGGGCACGGAGGTCACGGCGGCGCTGGGCGGCAAGCATGGCGTGGAGGGGGATTCGTCCCTGACCGCCACCTTCCAGGTCGAGAAAGTGGGCGACGGCCTGGTGGACTGCGACGGGCCGCTCTACAAGGGCGCGCATATGGACCTGGCGCCGATGGCCCTGCTGCGGCTGGGGAATGTGCGGATCGTGGTGGTGGGCAAGAAAGTCCAGGCCGCCGATCTCGCCTTCTTCCGCCACCTGGGCGTCGAACCGACAGAGGCGCGCGTGCTGGCGCTGAAGTCGAGCGTACACTTCCGGGGTGCGTTCGATCCGATCGCGGCGGAGACGATTTTGTGTGCAGCACCTGGGCCAATGGTGATGGACCTGAAAGCGCTGGAGTTTAAGCGGCTCCGGGCGGGGGTGCGGATGTGATGTGCTCTGGTTGGCCACCTTCGGGCCATCCACCGCCATCTGTTTCAGGACGTCTATGACTGGGCTGGAGAAATCCGCACGGTGGAGATCGCCAAAGACAGTCAGCAGTTTCAACCCCGGGGCTATATCGAAACGGGCATGGCGGATGTGCACCAGCGGTTGCGAGAGCAGAACTTCCTCAGCGACCGCTCCGCCGAAGTATTCGCCAAAGCCGCCGGGCATATCATGGGGGACGTGAACTACGTGCACCCCTTCCGCGAAGGCAATGGGCGCACCCAGCTTGTCTATCTTCGCCAGCTTGGCCTCTCCCCGCCCTTCACCCTGAGGCGGCGCTCGCAGAGCGCCCTCGAAGGGGCGGTGCCGGAGGGTGACACGCTGCCTTCGAGGCTCGGCTTCGCCTCGCACCTCAGGCTGAAGGGCGGAGAGTGTCGGCTGGCGCAAACCAGCCGTCATCCCGAGTGCCGGCGAAGCCGGTGTATCGAGGGACCCACGCGCTCGGCCTCTCGATACGGCCCTGATGAGCCTACTCTAGGTGAAGGGGAGAGAGAGTCAGTCGTAATTGCCGGGGGATTACCAGCCGATGGCGGCCTGCATCCTTCAGGCGATAGCGCAATGAAGCGCAAGGGCGCGTCTCTCCCTTCCTGAGCGGGGCGGGGCTTGATACAAAGGCCCCAACACCGCCCGCAACCGGACCTACGCCCATGCCCCTCCCCACCGACGCCGTTCTCGCCCACGCCAACGCACACCTGCAGGGCTCGCTCGACCGGCTTTTCGACTTCCTGCGCATTCCATCGATCAGCACCGACCCGGCCTATAAGGACGAGTGCCTGCGGGCCGCGCAATGGGCGGCGGACCGGCTGACGGAATGCGGCTTCTCTGCCGAGATCAGGCCGACGACCGGCCACCCCATGGTTGTCGCGCACCACGACGGCGCCGGGCCGGATGCGCCGCATGTGCTCTATTACGGCCACTACGACGTACAGCCGCCGGACCCGCTGGAGCTCTGGCACACCGGCCCGTTCGAGCCCGTTCTGGTGGATGGCCCCCACGGGCCTCGTATCGTCGCCCGCGGCGCGGTGGACGACAAAGGCCAGGTGATGATGTTCCTGGAGGCCTTCCGCGCCTGGCACGCTGTCCACGGCAACCTGCCCTGCCGGGTCACGGTATTCCTGGAAGGCGAGGAGGAGACCGGCTCGCCCTCGCTGGTGCCGTTCCTGGAGGCAAACCGGGACGAACTCTCCCAGGCCGATATCGCCGTGGTCTGCGACACCGGCATGTGGGATGTGGAGACGCCGGCCATCACCACCATGCTGCGCGGCATGGCCTATACCGAGGTGAAGCTGACCGGCCCGAGCCGCGACCTGCATTCCGGCCTTTATGGCGGCAGTGCGCTCAACCCGATCAATGCTCTGGCGAAAATTCTGGGGGACCTGACCGATGACCAGGGCCGTATCCAACTGCCCGGCTTCTACGACGGCATCCCCGAACGCTCCATGGAGCAGAAGGCGGAGTGGGAGGCGCTTGGCTTCGATGAGGCCGCTTTCCTGGCCGATGTCGGCCTCTCCAGCCCGTCGGGTGAGGCGCAGCGCAGCGGTCTGGAGCGGCTCTGGGCCAGACCGACGGCGGATATCAATGGCATCTGGGGCGGCTATACCGGCCCCGGCTCCAAGACCGTGATCGCGTCGGAGGCTTTCGCGAAAGTCTCCTTCCGCCTCGTCACCGGCCAGGATCAGGATCAGGTGGTGCGCGCCTTCCAGCAGTTCTGCGACGAGCGCGCGCCGGCGGGCGCCAAGGTGGAGGTCTCCGACCTGCACGGCGCGCCGGCGATGGAGGTGCCGCTCGACCTGCCGCAACTCAACGCTGCCCGCGCCGCGCTGGCCGATGAGTTTGGCCGGCCGGCGGTAACGGTCGGCTCCGGCGGTTCCATCCCTGTGGTGGAAAAGATGAAGCGCATTCTGGGCCTCGACAGCGTGCTGATGGGCTTCGGCCTGAACGACGACCAGATCCACAGCCCGAATGAGAAGTTCGAGCAGGTCTGCTTCCACCACGGCCTCCGCTCCAACGTGCGCCTGCTGGCCAAATTGGCGGAAGGCTGAGGCGAGCCAACCGGCCCGATACACACACGAGGGGGAAGAACCCGATGGCCCTACGCTGGCGGATTCTCGCCCTTTTGTTCCTGGTGCGCACGACGTTGGCGTTTCAGTTCCAGGCAGTGGGCGCTCTGTCGCCTGCATTTCAGGATGATTTTGGCGTCGGCCTCGCCGATATCGGCCTGCTGATCGGCCTCTATTTCGCGCCCGGCTTTTTCCTGGCGGTGCCGGGCGGGGCGCTCGGGCGGCGGTTCGGAGCCAAGCATGTGGTGGTCGCGGGTCTCGCCCTGATGACGGCAGGCGGCGCGCTCATGGCGCTGTCGGATGCCTGGATCGGACAGATCGCCGGGCGACTCATCGCCGGGATCGGTGGTGTGCTGCTGAACGTGCTGATGACCAAGATGGTCACTGACTGGTTCGCGGGGAAGGAGATCACCTTCTCCCTGGCCGCCTTCGTCATGTCCTGGCCGGTCGGCATTGCGACGGCTCTGATTGTCCTGCCCATTATCGGCGAGACCGCGGGACTGAGAGCGGCGCTGACCCTGATCGCCGTATTGACTGCCGCTGGCTTGGCAGCCATCGCCCTGTTCTACCGAGCGCCCGAAGGCGCAGAGACCAACGGTGCCACGGCCACGGCCAGCGGGGAGGTCCGCGGTTCGCTGCTCGGCGCGGTAATTGCCGCCGGCTGTATCTGGGGCATTTACAACGGCGCACTTTCCACCGTGTTCAGCTTCGGTCCCGACCTTTTCATTTCCCGCGGTATGAGCCCGGCGGCAGCAGGCTCCACTACTTCCATAATTATGTGGATGCTGGCCGGCATCGGCTCATTCGCCGGTTTCCTGGTGGATTGGACCGGCCGGCGCTATTTGATTCTCGTGGGAGGCAATCTCGGCTTCGCCATCTTCGTGCTGATCGGGTCCTGGACCGATCAGATTTTGCTGAACGTCATAGCCATGGGTGCGTTCTCCGGTGTCGCCGTTGGCGCGATGATGAGCCTTCCGGCCATTGTGCTTCCACCCCAGGCCCGCGCGCTGGGCATGGGTATATTCTTCGCCGTGTTCTACCTGTTCCAGGCGGGCGGACCGATGGTCGGCGGCGTGGTTGCCGAAGCGACTGGCAACATCGGCGCAACCTATGTCTACGCTGCTATGTTGCTTGCCTTCTCCGTCGCCATCCTGCCTGTTTACCACGTGCTGGCGATGAAGGTGCAACGGCGTCAGGCAATGCCGCGAAGCGATGAGGTGGATGAATGACAGAACATTGGCAGCCCGTACGAATCCTACGCGCCCTGGGCAAACATTCCCGCAGCCTTGGCTGGCCGCCGGAGAACCGCAACACCAGCGAAATGGAAGCCTGGTGCCAAAAGCATTGCCGCGGCGGCTGGCTGATCGACTTCGACGACGACTCCGTCGCCACCTTCCGCTTCGAACGTCGCCGCGAGGCGCAGGAATTTGCGCTGCGCTGGTTCCCCTACAAGTGCGTTTGATCCTGCAGTGGCTGTATCAGCGCTAATTCCCACCCCACCGCATCACCGCATCACGATATCCAGCCCCAAGTCCAGGCTCTTGGCGCTGTGGGTGAGCCAGCCGGCGGAGATCAGGTCGACACCGCTGGCGGCAATCGCTGGCACGCTTTCCAGCGTAATCCCGCCGGAGGCCTCGGTCACCGCGCGGCCGGCGACGATACCGACGGCCTCGCGCAGCACATCGGGCGGCATGTTGTCGAGCAGGATCGCGTCGGGCGCGGCTGGCATCACCTCGCGCAACTGGTCGAGCGTATCGACCTCGATCTCGATCTTGACCAGATGGCCGACCGCGGCGCGGGCTTTTTGCACCGCAACCACGACACCGCCGGCGAGCGCCACGTGGTTGTCCTTGATCAGCACGGCGTCATCCAGGCCGAAGCGATGGTTGGCGCCGCCGCCGGCGCGCACCGCGGCCTTTTCCAGAAAGCGCAGGCCGGGCGTGGTCTTGCGGGTGCAGGTGATGCGGGCCTTGGTGCCCTTAGCCGCCTCCACCAGTTCCGCCGTCGCGGTGGCGATGCCGGAGAGGCGGCAGAGGAAGTTCAGCGCCGTTCGCTCGGCAGACAGCATGGCGCGGCCAGGGCCGGCGATGCGCATGACCACGTCGCCGGGCGCAACGGGGCTGCCGTCCGCCCGCACGATCTCGCACTGCATCTCCGGCGCCAGCAGGCGGAAGGCCATGGCCGCGACCGTGACGCCGGAGACGACTCCTGCCTTGCGTGAGGCAATCACCGCCTCCGCCATCTGGCCGTCCGGGATCAGGGCGTCGGTGGTGATGTCGCCGGCGCGGCCCAGGTCTTCCAGCAAAGCTGCGCGGACGACGGGCTCGATCATCAGGTCGGGCAGGGCGTGGGTCTGAAGGGACATAGTTCAGCGCTCCCTCAGGCCACGGCCAGCATGCGTTCGACCGCGGCGCGGGCGCGGGCGGCGACGTCCGGATCGACCTCCACCACCGGCTGCATGGTCTCCAGCGAGCGGCGGATCTTGCCGAGTGTGATGCGCTTCATGTGGGGGCAGAGGCCGCAGGACTTGACGAAATTCACCTCTGGCAGTTCGGCGGCAATGTTGCTGCTCATGGAGCATTCGGTCAGCAACAGGACATGCGGCGGCTTTTCGGTGCGGACATAGTCGATCATCTCCGCCGTGGAGCCGGCAAAGTCCGACGCGGCGATAACGTCCGGTGGGCATTCCGGGTGGGCGACCACGACCACACTGTCCATATTGTCCCGGAATGTCTGAATATCCTCGCCCGTGAATTCCTGGTGCACCTCACACTTGCCCTTCCAGGTCAGGATTTCGACGTCGGTCTTGGTCGCAACATAGTGGGCCAGGTATTCGTCCGGAATGCAGAGCACGCGCGGCACGCCCAGCGACTCGATTACCTTGATGACATTGCCGGAGGTGCAACAGATGTCGGACTCCGCTTTTACCGCGGCGGAGGTGTTCACATAGGTGACGACCGGCACGCCCGGATACTTCGCCTTCAGGTCGCGCACGTCCTGGGCGGTGATGGAGGAGGCGAGGGAACAGCCCGCCTCCATATCCGGCATCAGCACGGTCTTCTCCGGGTTCACCAGCTTGGCCGTCTCGGCCATGAAGTGGACGCCGGCCAGCACGATCACGTCCGCATCCGACTTCGCCGCCTCGCGGGCCAGCGCCAGGCTGTCGCCGACGATATCCGCCACACCGTGAAAAATTTCCGGCGTCTGATAGTTGTGCGCCAGTACGATGGCGTTGCGCTCACGCTTCAGGCGGTTGATGGCGTCGATTTCCGGCGCAAACAACTGCCACTCGACGCTGGGGATCTGAGCCTTGAGCTTTGCGTAGATCGGCGCGGTGCGGGCTTCGATTTCCGGTGTAAAGGGCAGGCGGGTCGGGCGCTCCAGGGTTTCTGGCAGAGACATGGGCGAACTCCTTTTGCTCAATAAGAGCATTATAGGGTCGAAAAAACATTGCCGGCAGCGGGCTTGTGCTCGCTTGGAGCATATACTCAGGAAGAGAATAAGGTGTGACACAAAAGTGTCAAGAGACTCTTTTCTTTCATTCAGGTTCAAAGACTGAACACTTTAGATGTCAGAATACGCGGCAGTGGCAAAAACTCTCGATCCTGCAT
>JAPOJR010000097.1 GCA_029978325.1 Alphaproteobacteria bacterium
GGATATGGCAGGATTGAGCGAGACCGGTTATGACTGCATGCACATTCCGAATTTGAGAGAGTGAGTGTGATGGAACTGGTTTTCCGTGACGATGCTTATGCGAAAGAGTGCGAAGCAACCGTTTTGGCGGTAAGTGCCAGCGGCATAGAATTGGACCGGACGGTGTTTTATCCGACCGGCGGTGGTCAGCCGGGCGATTCGGGAGTACTGGTCACAGCCGACGGCGCTGAGGTTACTGTCGTCGAAGCCGTCAAAGGCGATGGCGTGGATCATGTATTGCACAAGGTCGCCGATGGCGCGGCAATGCCTGCTGTAGGATCGACCGTGAAAGCGCGCATTGATTGGCAGCGCCGCCACCGGCACATGCGCATGCATACCGCCATGCACTTGCTGTGCTCCATGGTGCATCATGGTGTGACCGGCGGTCAGGTGGGAGAGGACAAGAGCCGGCTGGATTTTGATTCGGGTGATCATGTCTATGATAAAGAAGAATTGACCGAAAAACTGAACCGTTTGATTGCCGACGACTATCCAGTGGTCCCGCGTTGGATCGATGAAAGCGAATTGGACGCCAATCCCGAAATGGTTCGCACCCTGTCGGTGCAACCGCCGCGCGGCACTGGCCGCATCCGTCTAATGGCGGTTGGTGATGGAGTTATCGACCTGCAGCCGTGCGGTGGAACTCACGTTGCCCGAACCGGTGAAATCGGACCTGTGCGGGTTGCCAAAATCGAAAACAAGGGTAAGCGCAATCGACGCATCCATATCGTGTTCGGCGAGCAGTAAAGTCGTTGAAAAGGAAGACAGTGTATCATGACTAACCAAGGCTACAGCAATCCGGACGCATTGGTCTCCACAGAGTGGCTGGGGTCGCACCTGGACGCACCGGATGTGCGGATCGTCGATGCATCGCATCACCTGCCGACGGCCGGGCGAAACGCGCGTAGCGAATATGACGCGCAACACATTCCCGGCGCCATTTTCTGGGATATTGATGCCATCTCCGATCAAGCGACGGATTTGCCCCACATGCTGCCGGATGCCGATCAGTTTGCGCGGCAGGTCGGTGCGCTTGGCATTGGCGATGGGCATAAAGTTATCGTGTATGACACGGTCGGTGCTACCGGCGCGGCCCGGGTATGGTGGACCTTCCGGGTATTTGGGTTCCGGGATGTTGCGGTCCTGAACGGTGGATTTCGCAAATGGACGGCGGAGGGCCGGCCGGTCACGGCGGAAGTGGTGCGACGCAGCCAACGCAGCTTCACGGCCCGCAAGAACCACATGCTGGTGCGCGATCGCGAGCAGATGCTGCGAAATATCGATCTGCCGCGGGAGCAGGTTGTCGACGCGCGCGCGGCTGGGCGGTTTCTGGCGCAGGAGCCAGAGCCTCGCGCGGGCATGCGCGGCGGCCATATCCCCGGTTCGAAAAACGTGCCGTTCCCAGGGTTGTTGAACAAAGACGGCACTTACCGCGACGGCGACGCACTGCGCAGCGCATTTGTTCAGGCGGGGGTTGATCTTGCTAAGCCAATCGCAACCACTTGCGGTTCAGGGGTTACCGCTTGCACGCTGGCGCTGGGTTTGTATTTGATCGGACAGACGGAGACGGCCGTCTACGATGGTTCTTGGAGCGAGTGGGGCAGCCGTCAGGATACCCCGGTGGAGACGACAGCGTGACCAAAGATCTGAAGGGCAAGCGCCCAGAAACCGTGCTGACGCATGCCGGCCGCGACCCGCAGGCTAATTTTGGCGCGGTTAATACGCCGGTTTACAGGGCATCGACGATCCTCTCCGCCAGCTATGCCGACCGCAAACGGGCGAAGGGAGAACGAGAGCCCAGGTATGGCCGGCGCGGCACGCCGACAACCTTTACCCTTGAAGACGTGCTGGCTGAAATCGAGGGAGCGGATGCGGCTGTTCTATGCCCTTCGGGTTTGAGTGCCATAACGACAGCGCTCATGGCATTCTTGCGTCAGGGCGACCATCTGCTGATGGCCGATTGCGTCTACGGTCCCGCCCGGAACTTCGCCAGCAAGCTGATCAACCGTTATGGCGTTGAGACGACCTTTTTCGACCCAGCGATCGGCGCCGGTATTGGAGCCTTAATTCGAGACAATACGAAGGTTGTATATCTAGAGGCCCCCGGTTCACAGACATTTGAGATGCAGGATATTCCGGCGATTGCGGCAGCCGCACACGCACGGAATTGCATTGTCATGACCGATAATACATGGGCAACAGGCTTATTTTTCAAGCCGTTTGAGCATGGATGTGATGTATCGGTTCACGCGGCGACCAAATACATCGTTGGACATTCGGATGCGATGCTAGGCGCGGTCACCTGCACACATGCGACCTATGGGCCAATTCGCGAAATGTGGGGGTTGTTGGGCGTCGCCGCTGCCCCGGACGATGTCTATCTCGGTACGCGCGGCGTCCGCACCATGCAGGTGCGCCTTGAGCAGCATCAGAAAAATGCGACCGAAGTCGCGACCTGGTTGCTGGGCCGTCCAGAAGTCGCGCAGGTCCTGTATCCAGCGCTGCCCAGCGATCCCGGCCATGCAATTTGGAAACGTGATTTTACTGGAGCCAGCGGACTTTTTGGCGTGGTTCTGCAACCGGCGACCGAAGCCCAGTTGGAGGCGTTCTTCGACAACCTTGAGCTGTTCGGGATGGGGTCGAGCTGGGGCGGTTATGAAAGTCTCGCAATTCCAGCCGATCCCAGTGACAACCGGACGGCGACAAAGTGGGCCCCTGCCGGCCCATTGATCCGTTTGCATATTGGTTTGGAAAATCCGCTCGACCTGATAGCGGACCTGGAGAAAGGCTTCAAAGCCATGCATCGCATGGCTTAGAGACCTTGCGCTACTGGCCCTGCAAAGGCCGTTCGCACAATCCGGAAAGTCGTTGAGACCAATTGCATAAGAGCATATTTTGATAGTTGAATTAATGTGTTGGCGCGGTGAGTGCGACCGCCGCGTCAACCGGCAAGGCGCACCAGTTTGATCGAAACTTTCTGGCCCTTGGAGTAATTCAGCCCGTCGACCGTGTCCAATACATCGACGGGTTGCCCGGCCATGGAGGCCTCGAATTTCGGCCACTGGCGGGCTTCGATTGCGGCTAGGGTGCAGGCTGGGTCGGCTTGCAGCAAGGGCCGCACAGCGTCCGCGCCAACGGTTGCGGTGTTGGTCCCCGCGAGAAACACGAGGCTGGGCTCGGCAAATCCCGCTGATACCAGGCGGGCCGCCTGATGGCATTGCGCGGGCGTGTGCGCCACCACTGCATGGGCGAGGCGCGACGAAACCCACAGGTGGCTCAGTCCGGGAATTACTTGCGAATAGGCCGGCCAATAGGCAAGGCCGGCTGCAACGATGGCCACGCCCAACGGGAAAGGCGCCACATAGGCTTTCTGGCCGTAGCGCCACAGCGCATAGGCCATTGCCGCAAACGCCGCGGCAGCGGCCAATGATCCGACGATGAAGTCCCGGCTGAGGAATGGCGGGCCGGCGATCATGCCAACCGCCAACAAGGCAGCTACCACGACTGCGACCCAGACCGGTAGCCGAACCAGATGCGCCACCCACGGCCGCTTGGGGCGCTGTCCGGCGCGAACCAGCATATACGCCGCCAACAAGGCCAGCGCGGGGTAGGCTGGCATGACATAGTGCGGTAGCTTTGTCGCAACGGCTTCAAATACCAGCCAACTGGGTACGATCCACGCCAGGCAGAATTGCACCGCTGGCGCCGCTCTGCCACGCCACGCGCCAAGCGCTGCAAATCCCAGCAATGCGGCTGCCGGCCAGAACGTCACCCAAATGGCGAGAAGGTAGTAGCCCGGTGGACCGCCATGCCGTTCCTGCCCCGCGTCTATTTTTGCCAGAAAATCCCGGCCGACGGCCTCCTGCCAGAAGGCGCCATCCGTCGCGATATGAATGGCGACGAACCAAGGAATGATGACGGCCAGCGCCAAAGGGACGCCCCAAGCTGGCCGGAGCGCGAGCAGCCATCGACCGCTGCGGCGCCAGATTGCAAGCGCGACCGCGGTCAGGCCGCAAATCATCAGGATGACCGGGCCTTTGACCAGGACGCCTGCGCCGATCGCCAGCCAGAATGCCGATGCGGTCCAAGGTCCGGTCCGCACTTGGCCGCGGGCCGTCCCGGGATGGGCAGACATCCAAGCCTTTGCAATTGCCCATTGCCCGGCCAGGATCAACATCAACAACACCGCATCGGTCTTGGCCAGATGAGCCTCGACGCCAGGCAGAATTGCAATGGCGAACAGGGCAGCCCCGGCGGCGCCAACCGGTCCTTTGAACAAGGTCCTGCCAATGCCGGCCGTGAGCAATACGCTCAGCACGATCGCCAGATAGGACGGCAATCGATAGGCCCACAAGGCGGTTGGCGAATCTGGCGCCAACAGCCCGGCTGAGGCGCTTTGCAGCCAATAGATGCCGATAGGCTTCTTCAGCCGCGGTTCGTCTTGAAATGCGATCTCGATGTAGTTGCCCGTCTCGACCATCTGCTTGGAGGCTTGGGCAAATCGGGGTTCATCCCGGTCCAGCGGCGGGACTTCCATCTGGCCTGGAAAATAGAGCAGCAGCGCCAGGAGCGCCAAAACTGGATAGAACAGCGCCGGCCGTTCGCCCAGCCAGATTGCCCAGTGGGGCAGCCAGCACGCCGGCGGCGTAGTATCAGGCGGGCTAACGCGCGGGGCCTCTGGCATTCCGCTTTTCCGCCCAGATAAAGTAGATGTTGCGTGCGTAGATGATCAGTCCCAGGGCCTGGCCGGCGATGAATACAGGGTCGGCCCGGTGAATGGCGTAGGCCAGCAAGGTCACGCCGCCAAGCATACTGAAGTACCAGAAAACCTCTGGCACGACCGACCTTCGCGCTCGTTCGGAATAGATCCACTGCATGACGAACCGCATCATGAAGAGGAACTGCGCACAAAACCCAAGTACAATCCAAAACAGGTCCGTTCCGGAAAGCCCGTCGTACCATGCGACAAATGCGGCAAGTGTATCGTGGAGCATCAATCGTTGCTCGCTTCGTATGGGAATGGGGCAGAGGCGCGAGAGCGCAACCACAACACGCCCAACAGGTCGCGGACCGCCACCAGCGCCCGGCCCCAGTTGGTATATTTCGACGTGCCGGCGGCCCTGGCGCGATGATTGACGTCGATGAAGCGCGTTGCATACCCGTAGGCTGGCGCCAATGCTGGCAAGTACCGGTGGAGCCCTCGGAAGTTAGGCAAGTCTATCAGCAATTCGCGGCGGATAGCCTTTAGCGAACAACCGGTGTCGCGGCAATTGTCATGCAATACGGCTTGGCGAATTGCGTTAGCTGTTCGTGATACCAGACGCCTGGCAAACACGTCCTGGCGCTTCAGGCGCAAACCTCCAAGCAATCCGAGCGGCGGCTCCGCCGGCGCATTGTCCAGCAAGGTGAACAGTTTTGGAATGTCGGCTGGATCATTCTGGCCGTCGCCATCCATGGTGACCAGCCAGTCGTAGCGTGCAACTTTTGCACCATTTTTGATTGCAGCGGATTGGCCGGCGTTGCGGCGGTGACGAACCAGCCGGATCCTCGCATCTTCAGTATGTAGTTCCAATACGGCTTGGGCCGTGCTGTCTGTGCTGGCGTCATCAATGAAGATGACCTCAAAGACGGCGTTGTCCGGCAGGACATGCAGAATTTCCCGCGCCAACGGTCCGACATTTTCGGCTTCGTTATATGCGGGGATAATGATCGAGAAGGGCGGCAGCAAGGGCTTATCAATGGCTCCGGGCGGCTGGCAGACCTAGGCCGTAGCCTAAGCACGAGTGCGGGTCAACTGCGGCCCACTCGCCCTTCTGCGCGACCACAGGGTTGGCGAGACACCGCAACCCGTCTACATGCGGGCAAGTTTAGCCCAACCGGAATGACCAGGAGTTGCCAGTGAAATTTTGGAAACGCTCGCCGCGGGTTCCCTTGGTTCGCCTCAGTGGGGTCATTGCAGCTGGAAGCGGCGGGTTACGGCGTGCTCTGAACTTAGAGACCGTGGCGCCGCTGTTGCAACAGGCCTTCGACATGCCGCGGGCCAAGGCGGTTGCGTTGGCGATCAACTCTCCCGGAGGGTCCCCTGTGCAATCGGCGCTGATATCTGCACGTATTCGCACGCTCGCGGCGAAAAAGTCGCTGCCGGTGCTGGCTTTCGTTGAGGATGTTGCTGCATCCGGAGGTTATTGGCTGGCGACCGCGGCAGATGAGATATACGCAGACGAGGCCAGCATCGTTGGCTCTATCGGCGTAATTTCAGCCGGCTTTGGCTTTACCGAGGCAATTGCAAAGCTTGGGATAGAGCGGCGCGTTTATACCGCCGGTGAAAACAAGGGCAGTTTAGACCCGTTTAAGCCGGAGAATCCCGCCGACCTAGCCCGTCTTGATGCCATCCTATCGGAGCTTCACCAGATATTTCGCACCCAGGTCGAAAGCCGACGCGGCTCCAGGTTGGCAACCGCGGATCCGGATCTGTTCTCCGGCGCATTCTGGACCGGGCGCAATGCGTTGGCGCGTGGCCTGATCGATGGAATCGGCCACTATAATCCGGTATTACGGGCGCGGTTTGGCGAGAATGTGAGTATCGTGCCGATTAAAGCGAAGCAGCCGCTGCTGAAGCGCCTCAGCGGTGGCGGGTTTCAGTCGGAGACCCTGGTGGCGGCAGTGGAGCATAGTATCGAAGAGCGAATGGCGCGGCAGCGGTATGGAGGATAGGGCGTGTTTGGACTGAGTTTTACCAAGATCCTGGTTTTGGGTCTGGCGATTTATGGAGCCTGGCAACTATTCCGATGGATAGAGCGGCGTAGTGCGCAAACGCCAGCCGCCCCACAAAATCCGCAACCGGATGAGAACGGCAAGGCGGTGGAGATGGAACAGGACCCCCGAACCGGCGTTTGGCGCCCGAAGGGCGACCGCTGACCGGTGGGTTCTGGGAATGCGGAAGGGCAATTTTGAGGCGTTTGGCTGATATTAAAAAAATATCAATCACTTATGAAGATAAATAGATCAATTCCCTCAAGTATGATCTTGCAGCCGGCCCTGCAAAGCGCCTTCTAACCATGCAGCATGGGCCAATGTCTCATGCGCACGCCCGGCAGCGCCTACGCATTGGATGCCGACAGGCATCCCAGCCGGGCCGACAAGGCCTGGCAACGTGACGCACGGCACCCCCAGCATCGTCCAAAGCCGGTTAAAATTGGGTGACCCAGTGTAGGCGAGATTCTTTGGCGCTTCGCCGGCAGCAGCCGGTGTCAGCACTGCGCCGAATTTTTGAAATACCTGCCAGAACATGGCTTTGCATGTAGCTTGCACGTTGCGGGCCCAATCGTAACGCTCTCTTGTATGGTCTCCGCCGGCGGCGACGGCTTGTTTTAGGGCGACCGACAGCTTGTCTAGGTGGAAATACCGCTCATAGGCCAATGCCCGCCACGCCTCGTAGGTCATGATGACATCCTGTGCCTCCAGCGCATCCTTAAACACAGGCGGCAGTTCGATTTCGACGACGGACCCGCCCGCCTGCCGCACACGGTCCACAGCCTCTTTGACAGCAGAGCGACTTCCGGCTTCGGCCTCGGGCCAAGCCGGGGATTTGACAAAGGCGAAGCTGGGAGACGGTCCGACGTCGGCAAGGCGCTGGATCGGCGAGGCTTCCATAATCGAGGCGAAGGCATTGGCATCGTTTACCGAACGTGCCATACATCCAATAGTATCAAGGCTTTCTGCTAATATTTTCATCCCATTCCGCATGATACGGCCATGGGTTGGCTTGTATCCGACCACTCCGCAAAAGCTTGCCGGACGGATTATGGACCCGGAGGTTTGCGTCCCAATGCCCAACGGAATCTGAAAATCAGCGACGCCGGCCGCTGAACCGCTCGAAGAACCGCCGGGAGTACGGGTCGGGTCGTGCGGATTCCGCGTCGCGCCTGGATTGCGGAGGGCGAATTCCGTCGTGACGGTTTTGCCCATAACCACCATGCCGGCATCTCTGAGCAATGCGACGCAGGCTGCATCCTGCGAGGGCTGGTTGTCCTGGTAGATCGGCGACCCATGGCCGGTTGGCATGTCGTGGGTGTCGAGGATGTCTTTGACGCCGACAGGCACGCCATGGAGGGGTGAACGAGGCCGTTCGGAATCTCGAAGTCGGGCCTCCGCCAACGCCTGCTTGCGATCGAGATAGGTCCAGGCGCGCACGGTATCATTGCGCGCGTCGATGCGTTCGAGCAATGCATGAACAAGAGCTTCTGAGGTCAACCGCCCGAGTGCGATTTCGCGCGCGGCTGCGAGTGCGGTCAATTGGGTCGGGTCGGACATTGCACGAGGTCTCTGCTTGGCTCTTTGCAGCGGGTGCGGCATAGTCTGCGCCAAGATCAAGTTTACCGCTATGCAGTTTCCACCGTCCGGGACGACAATCCATGCCTGACCTCGCAGCCATTCACCATATCCCTGGAACCGCGATCCGGGGCCAGATCGAGGCGGTATTCACCGCATGGGGAGTGCCATCCGAAACCGCGGCTGTTGCGGCGGAGGCGCTAGCAGATGCAGACATGCATGGTGTTGATTCGCATGGGATCGGTTTGGTGCCAATGTACGATGTACGCCGCGGCGAGGGCCGGCTCAATGTCAGTGCAGTACCCAAGGTCGTGCGGGAGAAGGCAGCGGTTGCGCTGATCGATGCGGACAAGTCGTTGGGCCACCCGGTTTCCGTGATGGCGATGCGTATGGCCTGCGAAAAGGCGCAGCATACCGGGGTGGCCCTGGTCGGTGTCCGGAACTCGAACCATTTCGGTGCTGCCGGCTATTATGCCCGGCTTGCCGCTAAACGAGGGATGATCGGCATGGCGATGACGCATGCGCCAGGATCAGCCATTGTCCCGACCTTTGGCCGCGACGCTGTTCTGGGAACGAATCCTATCGCCTTTTCCGCCCCGGCCAAGGTGAACCAGCCATTCGCGCTGGACATGGCGACCTCGACGGTCGCCTTGAATAAGGTGCGTAACTACTACCGCCGTGGCAAACAGATACCGCTTGGCTGGGCCATGGATGAGTCCGGCCAGCCGACGACCGATCCGGGTGTTGGCTACAAGGCGCGGCGGGTTGCGCCGGTTGGGGGCACGCGCGAATTGGGCAGCCATAAAGGCTATGGTTTAGCGATGATGGTGGAGATCCTGTGCGCCGTATTAACGGGCGCCTGGGCCGAGCCAGGGGAGGTCGATGCCGAGGGCAGGCCTGTTAAGAGTTCCACGCAGACCGGACACTTTTTCTTGGCGATTGATCCTAACCGAATGCGCGGCGGCGATGAATTCGGCCAGGATCTGGACCGGATGATCAACATGCTGCATGCGGCAGAGCCGGCCGATCCTAGGCTGCCGGTGCTTGTGGCAGGCGATCCGGAATATGCGACATTCGCCGAACGTACCAAAACAGGTGTACCGTTGCCGCAATCATTATTGGATGAAGTGCGCGATGTGGTTAGCCGGTGCAATGCGCCGTGGATGCTGGGTTGATGGCCCAGAAGCCCTGCAGCTGCCGCTGGAACACATGGCGTTTTGCGCCGCTTTCTAGGGCGAGCATGTGCTCTGCCCACTTCAGATTCCCAAAGGTTAGCGGGAAAGCCGTTTTCTGCTGACCGATCAGCCTCCTCATTTTACTTTGGAGTCAGGCCGTTGCCACAAATCGCCGTCGATATAATCAAGGCCCAAATTGCGGGCGTTCTCAGTGCTTGGGGAATGGCGCCCGATGACGTCGCTACGACAGTTGATCTGATGGTTGAAGCCGATATCCGTGGCATTGACAGCCATGGCATTGGCATGCTTCCGCAGTACCACGAACGCCGGAACGCCGGCAAAATTATTGTTCCAGCCAATGTGCGTGTCGTTGAAGACCTACCGGCCATGACGCTGATTGATTCGGGCCATGGCCTCGGCCACGTCCCGGCGAAGATGGCGATGCAAAGTGCAATCGCCAAAGCCAAGGACATGGGCGTCGCCATCGCTTGCGTGCGCGAATCCAACCATTTCGGGGCGGCTGGCGTCTATTCCACCATGGCGCTGGAGCATGGATTGATCGGTATCTGCATGACCGGCACCACCCAGCGGTCGATCGTGCCGCCGCGGTCGCGGGAGCCCATGTTTTCGACCAATCCGATTGCGGTGGCCGCGCCTGCGAAACGCAATCCGGCATTTTCCCTGGATATGGCTACGTCCACCGTTGCGGTCGGCAAATTGAACATTGCGCGGCGAGCGGGCAAACCTTTGCCGGTCGGATGGGCGCTGAAGGAGGATGGTTCGCCGGAGACGAATGCCGAGGCGGCGTTTTATTCCAAGCCCAAGCGGATGACGCCCCTGGGCGGCACGCAGGATGGCGGCAGTCATAAAGGCTATGGTCTGGCCATCATGGTGGATATCCTAAGCAGTGTCCTCAGCGGCTCTAACTTTGGGGGTCACGATCTGAAAACCGGTAAGCCCGGCGAGTTTATCAATGTCGGCAGCTTTTTCCTGGCCATTGATCCCGTGTTTTTCCGGGGCGAGCCCGGCGCTTTCGAAGCGGACATGGATGCTTTGATTGACCAAATGCACGGAATTACGCCGCTTGATCCGGCTCAACCGGTTCTGGTGCCGGGCGAACCCGAAGAGGCGGCGCGGGCCGAACGGTTACAGAATGGCGTGCCGATGACCGAAACGCTTTTCAATGAAGTGAAACGCGTGGCGGAGGAAAGCGGCGCGCCGTTCCTTTTTGGCTAACCATCTAGCGGTATTTGTAGGTGCCCTGGCCGGACGCCAGGACTGCACCGGTTTCAGGATCGATAACACGGGCGTCCGAGAAATAAAGCGATCGGCCGGCCCGTGTGAGTTGGCCTGTCGCCTCGATTGTTTCGCCTTTGGTGGCGCCGATATATTGGCATGCCGTCGATACGGTAACCGCAGCCTTGCCGCGACCGGTAACCGGGTCGAATGTGCCAGCGAACATTCCGGCCGAATCCAGCAACGCGCCAATGACGCCGCCATGAACAAACCCCTGGCGATTGCGGTGCTGTGGGCCCAGCGTCACTCGAATTCGGACAAAGCCCTCTTGCCATTCGACGCGCTCAAACGCCATAAAGCTTTCAAAATGTTGACCATCTTGGCCTTCGGGCATGAAAATTTGTGTCATCGCTATGTCGTGCTCGCGTAAGTTCGATTGCTTTGGTCCACAGCATGAGGCACCGGACGGCGATTCGCTATCGTCGTCAATTGCAGCCGATTCCGGGAGCCGCGGCAGCTTCGCGACGTGGATTGAAGCGCGCAATATCCAATGTCGCAAGAACAGGTCACACGCTTGGCACCGACAGAGTTGCTTGCGGTCACCGAAATTTGCGACAGAATACGCCTTCCGGCCCAGCATTGGGATGCTTTGGGCACCGTTCGCAATCAAGGAATCAGCCCCATGAAACTCGGTCTTTCAATCGGATACTCCGGCGCACAGATGGACCTGCCGGTTGAGCGCGTGCAATTGGCCGAGCGTCTGGGCTACGACTCGGTATGGACGGCGGAGGCTTATGGCTCGGACGCCGTCACTCCGCTGGCATTCCTGGCGGCAAAAACCGAACGTATTCGGCTCGGTACCGGCATTATGCAGCTGGCGGCGCGAACCCCGGCCAATGCCGCCATGAGCGCCGGGACGGTCGACGCGATGGCGGGCGGCGGGCGCTTTATCATGGGGCTTGGCGTCAGCGGTCCGCAGATTGTCGAAGGCTGGTATGGTCAACCGTGGGGCCGGCCCTATTACCGGATCAAAGATTATGTCGAAATCTGCCGAAAGATTTGGAAGCGAGAGGACGGTTTGGTGCATGACGGCAAGGAGATCCGCCTGCCGTATGAAGGGGAAGGCGCTGCCGGGATCGGCAAACCGCTGAAATCCATTCTGCATATGAATCCGAACATTCCGATCTTCATCGGCTCGGGTAAGGAATCCACTGTTCGGCTGACCGCGGAGATTGCCGACGGCTGGCTGCCGCTCGGGTTTGTGCCGGGCTCGATGGCGACCGTGAAGGGGTGGTTGGAGCAAGGCTTTGAACGGGCTCGCAAAAAGGGCATCGACAAGGGATGGCAC
>JAPOJR010000098.1 GCA_029978325.1 Alphaproteobacteria bacterium
AATCAGCGCTTCCTCGACACTGCTTTCCCGCCGGCGGTAGCGCTCGATAATCGCTGTCTCGAAGGTTTGCTGGCGCAGCTTCGGCACCTTCAGCTTCACATCGCCAGCTTTGGTGTGCAATGAGCGCTCGTACGATCCGGCCCTGGTATCCTTGCGCCCCTCGCTACGTTCGTACCGCGCCGCCCCGCATAAGGCGTCCGCTTCCGCATCCAGCATCGCGTTCAGGGCTTCCTCCACGGTTCCGCGAACCATCTCGCCCAGATGATCGCGAATCCGCCCCTCATCAATCTGGATCACCTGACCCATCGTGTCATCCTTCTCACTCATCGCCTTGCTCCTCCAGTCTAGAAGAAGCCGTCAAATCTGAAAGTGCGAAAGATTCTGTACGTTATCCAGCATTCCACTTCATCATGACAGATTCGCGCAAATAACAAGGATTTTCCCGGTCCCGCCCCCTGCCAAAGCGCAAAAGCCACAGGATTTCGATGTTCTAGGGCAGGGAAACCACCTGCGCGCCGACCTGAACCCGATTGTAGAGATCGATAACGTCTTCATTATACATGCGAATGCAGCCGAAGGAGGCCGCGTGCCCGATGGATTTGCGCATCGAGCGGGTGGTGCCGTGGATGGCGATTTCCGACCGTGTCAGGGTGATGGCCCGCTCGCCCATGGGATTTCGCGGCGATCCGCCGGCAATGACATCGGGAATTCGCGGGTTCCAGCGTTTCACCGCAGCCGGTGGCGACCACGCAGGACGCACATATTTGCCTTCCACCCGGGTCCATCCGGACCAGGCCTTTCCAGCCTTGCCGATGGCGACCGGATAACGGATGGCCCTTCCGTCGCCGAGGGAAAAGTACAGTTTGCGCTGCCGCTGAACGATAACGATGGTGCCCGCCGGATAGGAGGGCGAGAAAGCCACCAGCCGCCGTGCGGCTTCCGCCGGGGTGACGGCAGCTGCGCCGGCCAACAAGCTCAGTCCCAGCATGACACTTGGCGCAGCGGTCGCTGCGGATCGGAAAATTCGGCGCATACTCAACCCCCGCCCAACGGAACCGTTCGATGATCGCGGACTTTGCCGCAATTCCATAGTACCAAAAGCGGCAGGCCTTGTGCCGGAGACTTGTCCTTAAGGTAAACCGGAAGCAATTGGCGCCAGCCGAGTGGAGAGCGACATGAATCAGGAACCGGCGGATTACGAAGCATTCTGCGAGCGTTTTCGCGTCCTGCTCGAACGTGAGGCAGGTGAGACCGTTGCCCTGCTGAGCGAAACGCAGGGCGACAGCGCGCCGGTCGAACTGGACCAGCAAAGCACCGGCCGGCTGACACGGATGGACGCAATCCGCTCCCAGGCCATGGCTACCGAGACCCGCTGGAGGCGTGAAATGCGCTGTCAGCAGATCGATGCGGCCCTGAAGCGTATCGAAGAGGGCGAATACGGTTACTGCGCCGATTGCGGCGAGTTCATTGGCGAGGGGGCCTGAACGCCGACCCGGCTTTCCTGAAATGCATCAAATGCGCAGGTTGAAGAAACGGCCCGGCGCTATTGCAACGCCTTTTCGATCGCCGGGATCAGGCGGGATTTGACACCTTCCGGCGACAGCGGGCCGATGTATTTATAGGCGATCGTGCCATCGCCCTTGACGACAAAGGTTTCCGGCACGCCGTACACGCCCCAGTCGATGCCGGTACGCCCGCTCGTGTCGGCGCCGATCCGCTCGTACGGATTGCCCAGACCTTTCAGGAACGATAGCGCATTGCCGGGCCTGTCCTTGTAGTTGAGGCCGTAGATTTTCACGCCCTTATCCGCCAGCGCCTTGTCCTTGCTCAATTGCATCAGCAAGGGATGCTCGTCCCGGCAGGGCCCGCACCAGCTGGCGAACACATTCACAAGCGTTACCTTGCCCTTGCGCAACTCGTTGTCGTCAAAACCGGGAACGCCCGCACCGGCAAGCTCCGGCAGGGTGAATTTCGGGACGTTCTTGCCAATCAAGGCGGACGGCACCTGCGAGGCGTCGAAACCCAGGCGCATGTAGAACAGTCCGGCGAGGCCCAGGAACACCGCCAGCGGCAGTATCGCAAGCCACAGCCGCATCCGGTTGCGCTGTGGCGGATCTTGCTGCGTTGTCTGCGGATCAGTCACGGTCCTGCCCCTCGCGTGGCGGGAACTTCGCCAGCGCCTTGCGCAGCCGGCGATAATCCATGACGATAATGGCAATCAGACCGCCGACGGAAATGCCGGTCAGCGCATAGGCGGCGAGGACGAAGTAAGTGTACTTGCCCATCACGCCTCCTGCGCAACCGGCCGCACTGCGGCGCTGCGGTTTTCCTGTGCGGCGATGATCGACAGCCGCCGCAGCCGCCGCCGAAGGATTTCGTTGCGCGTCGCCATCAGGTGCAGGGTGACGAATAGCGTCGTGAACGCTACCGCCATGACCAGTAGCGGCCACAGCATCGAGGGTGCGATGGTTGGTCCGTCCATGCGGATGACCGATGCCGGCTGATGCAGCGTGTTCCACCAGTCCACCGAGAACTTGATGATCGGCAGGTTGATCACGCCGACCAGAGTAAGGATCGCGGCGGCCTTGCCGGCTTGCGACGGCTCCTCGATGGCATGCCAGAGGGCGATCAATCCGAGATAGATGATGAACATGACCAGTACGGAAGTCAGCCGGGCGTCCCATACCCACCATGTACCCCAGGTAGGCTTGCCCCAGATAGATCCGGTGACGAGGCATACGAGGGTGAAGACCGCACCCAGCGGAGCCGCCGCCTTTTGCGCCGCATCGGCCAGCGGATGCCGCCAGACAAGCGTGCCCAGGGCCGAGGCGCTCATCACCCCGTAACAGAACATCGACAGCCAGGCGGCAGGCACGTGAATATACATGATGCGAACCGAATCCCCCTGCTGGTAGTCGGCCGGCGAGGTCACGAATGCGCCATACAGGCCGATCAGCAACAGGATAACGGTCAGCGCTGCCGTCCAAGGGATGACCGCATTGGCTAGCCGGAGAAAATTGGCGGGATTGGCGTATTTCCACATTCCTGTGATTTATTGTGTCAGGCAACGAAATGCAATTCACACGCAGGAGAGCGGACCGTGCCGCATGCAGAGAAACTTGCGATATTCGGCCGCAGCAGGCAGGCCTTTGCGCTTGTCGCACTGGTTATGGCGAGCGCTAACGTTTCTCCTGGTACGGCGCAGGAGCGCCGTTTCGAAGTGCTGCCCGTCGGGCCGTTGCGGATTTGCGCTGCGATTGACGATACCGGCAAGGCTTCGCTCACGGCCCGGTCCGCAAACAGCTGCCTGTCGTCGTCCTGCCGCCGTTTCGTTCGCAGCACATTGAAAGCCAATGTAAAACAGGGGCGGATCGTCCTTTCCGGCGATCTGCTGCATCGCAAGCCTGTGGGGTTGGCAATCTGCACGCGCGATTGCGCCGGCGCCAGGACGGTTCCTGTCGCAGTCGAGGGGTTGATGCCCGGGCGCTATAGCATCGTCCACAACGGCAAGGTCTACGGCGCCATGGATCTGGCGCCCGGCGGCCAGCCGGCATGTGTCGGCGGCGGTTAAACCGGCGTACCGGTCAGGTTCAGCGAAATCCTGCGGCTATGGATACAACCGTTCCATCGAGCCCGTTGAAGCCATGATAGGCGCGTGCCCCGCAGGCTCGTCCGCTATCTCGGCCGCCCGAGAGCCACTTCGCCCGCGCCCGTCCACGCGCCCATCTCAGAAACGGGTCAACTCCTGCCGGCAGGGTGACGCGGCACGCGTCCGAGCGATGATGGATGACCAGCATTCGCGGCAGTCGCGACGGCGAGCCCAGAATGGAGGCGACATTCTCGTTGCTCCCTGACTCCGCAGTCAGAAAGCCGGAGGTCAGCACCAGCCTGTCCGGGCGCGCACCTGCGTTCAGGCCATACGCGGCACGCAATGTGCCCCTGCTGGTGGCGACGACCGTCACCGGACTTTTGATTCTGCGCATATGCGCAACACCCGCCGCCAGCGATGAGGACGCATCAAGCACTAGCACCGCAAGGCCGCGCCGGACATAGGCCATGCGCGTTCGTACCAGCTGGTTGCCGCGTGCGCTTGTGATTTCGCCGCTGGCGGTGGCGCCGATGTAGCCGGCTCCGCCGGGCATCAGGATGATGCTGGCGCGCGGCTTGCGCGGTACGATAAGAACGGACTGGCCGCCGCCGAGTTGCACGGCGCGCTGCTGCTGAGCCCTTGCGGGTTGTCCGAATGCCGGGATGAAAACTACCGCAGCTAACGCTGCTGACAAAGAAATCCGCAAGCTACAAGCCATGTTTGCCTCACGTCTCGGGCTGCACGATCCTCTCGCCGCCCCGGTTGTAGTTTTTAGCCTGAATGGAATCTTCCTCCGCGAAGCGTGCCAGATAGTCCTCGCTGCGCTGCTTGGCCGGATCGTAGCGCTCGTGATGAACCATCGCCTCCAGCGGCCGCCGGCTTTTTGGCGTTGCAGCCACCTCCGTATAGCCGACCGGAATGATGTGGTAGACGCGCAGCTCCTTAGGGATACCAAGTAGGTGCTTCAGCATCAGGCTGAAATAGGGCGAGGCGGAATCGCTGACATATTGCGTTGAAAGTCCCATGCTTTCTGCCATCAGCATGATCTGCAGGGTCGCATTGGCAAGGCCGGTGAAAAAATGCGATTCCGCCTTGTCTTCCGCCGTGCGCAGCGGAAAGCACAGCGATGTGCGCGGGTCGCCCAGTACGACGATCTGCACCGGCGCATTGCGCCAGCCGACGCCGCTGACGCTCGTCGTACCACGGATGGTCTTTTCCAGTTCCAGCTTGTCGCGCAACTGATGCTTGTAGAGATCGGCAATGCGGTTGCGCATTTCCGTATCGCGGATGACGATGAATTCCCATGGCTGTGCATTGCCTCCCGACGGGGCCGCGCGCGCTGCTTCCAGGAGCATGGTCAGCTGCTCGTCCGTGACCGGTCTGCCTTCCAGAAAGCCGGTGCGCGACGACCGGCGGCTGCGCATCATGCCGAGTAAGAGCAATGGGTCGATTGAAGATATTGCCACGTTATCCTCCCGGGGTTTGCCTGTAGCCTATTCCTTTTCCCTGCGGGTGAAAACGGACGGCCAAAACATTTGCCACGCATACGCCTGTGGCTGTACTGATGGGACGAGGAAACAGGCGCGGAATGAACGACAAGAATACCGGCACCGGACATCGGAAAGAGGAAGAGGTACCCTGGCGCGTCCAACTGGCGGTCTATGGCATCGGCCTGTTCTCAACGTCGATTTTCTACATTACAGCCGTCGTCGTGCCGCTGCATGCCTACAGCCTTAATCCTTCGCCATTCACCTTCGGCCTCGTCTTCAGCGCCGCCCATGTGCTGCCGCTGTTCTTTTCGATCCATACCGGGGCGCTGATCGACCGGCTGGGCGCGCGGCGTGTCCTGCTATTCTGCACCATACTCGGTGCGTCGATGCCGTTGCTCTATCCGCTGGCGCCGAATATCTGGGCGCTCATCGTGCTGCAGATGTTCCTGGGCTTCGCCGAAAGCATGGGCTGGCTCGGTGCGCAGACGATGATCGGCCAGTACATGCAGGGCAAGACGGTCTATGCTGGCCGTCTCAGCTTCATTGTCCGCATCGGCCAGTTCGTCGCGCCGCCGATGGCAGGCATCGCCTGGGACTGGACCGGGGCATGGGGAGCATTCATCCTCATGTCGATCTGGGGTTCCGGCGCGGTTATCTGCACGATCATCCTGCCGCCGCTGAAGATCGAGGCGACCAATGCGCACAGGCTGCCCGGCTCCTATGCCGGCCTGCGCGGACTTCTGCCCAACCTGGGGGACTATCTCACGGCCTTCCGGCTGCTCGCGCGCCCGGCGGTTGTGATCATTGTTCTCCTCAGCGCCATGCTGCATCTCGGCAATACGGTGCAGACGTCATTTTATGTGGCATGGCTGAAGGAAATCGGCCTCACCGGAACGGCGATCGGTTTCATCAGTCCGTTCGGCGCGGTGGGTGCGGCCCTGTTTTCGCTCGTGTCGGCGCGGCTGACGAAATACATCCCCGGCCTGTGGATCGTGCTGCTGGCGCTGTGGTGCGGCATCATCCTGATCAGCATTACCCCGCTGCTCGGCAGTTATGTGCTGCTGGTCATCGCCATGTTCCTGCGTTCGGGATCGAACGGGCTGGCGCAGCCGCTGATCATCACGCTTGTGCTTGGCGGCGCAGGGCGCAGCAACATGGGCAAGGCGACCGGCTTGCGCGGCACCGGCAATCGCATCGCCTCGGTGCTGGGGCCTGCCGCCATGGGCGTCGTGGCGCAGGCGTGGGGGCTGGAATATGCCTTCTATTTCGCCGGCGTGACGATTTCCCTCATGATGGCCGCAATGGCGATTTATCTGTGGCGAAATCCGGATGTGGCGCGATCGGGCGAGATGTAGCGGCTGTCCGCTTGATGAACATCGCCGCAGCCTTACCTATTGGCAACCTGCGGATGCTATACAAGGGATCGGCTTGAATCGCACCGTGCCCGGACGGGCAAGGTCGTGTAGTCCGGCAGGCGGGTAACAGAGACCGGGTGCCAATGCGTAAAGTGATATTTCTGACGGGCTTGCTGCTGTCCGGTTGCGCCGCGGTTCCGCCCGGCGCGATAGTCGATGGGGCAGGGCCTGGGCAGTCGGTTGCCAACGGTCAGATGTCCGCCGGCAGCATGGCCGCGATTTCGCCGCGCCCCTATCCGGGCGGCTCATCCAATTCCCCTGCGGTGCGGCCCGCACGTCCGTCACAGCCGCCGGATCTCGCCCTGCTGCGCCATTATCGCCATGCGCCGGCCGAAGCGATGTTGCGGGAAATTCTGGCCAACCTGTTGCAGGCCAATACCGCGGGAGACAGCCTGCCGGTTTCGCCCCATGTCGCCATTCTCGACAGCCCTGCCTATAACGCGGTCCTGCAGAACAACCGGCTCTATGTTACCCGCGGCATGCTCGCCATGCTCAACGACAAGTCGGAACTGGCGGCGATACTCGCCCATGAACTGGGTCATATCCTTGCCCGCCATGCCCGCAGCCGGGTTGCCGCGCGCGAACAGGCCATCGCCGCGGCAGCCGATGTCGCCATGACCTTCCGCGATCCGGAACTGACCCGCCGCGCGATTGCCGTCCAGCAATTGTCGCTGGCTGCCTTCTCGCGCGAGCAGGAATACGAGGCCGACCGCATCAGTATCGATCTTATGGCCCGCGCCGGATATGATCCGCAGGGCGCCATCCGCAGCCTGTTGAACTACGAGCGCGTGGCAGGGCTATTCGGCAGGCTGACGCGCCTCAGCCCCAATCGCAATGTCATGCGCGCCGCCTCGGCGCTGGCGACACATCCGCCGACGCCTGAACGCATCGCCCGGGCGCACCGGCAGGTCGCCAGTCTTGTCAGCCGCTCAGGAAACAGAAGCGGCCGTACGGAGCGCGATGCCTATCTTGCCGCAATAGGAGGCCTGCGCTTCGGAACGGATGGCCGCGGCGGCTTCACCCGCGGGCGCAATTTCATTCATCGCGGCCGCGATATGGCGATCACCATGCCGCCCGGCTACTTTCCGCTGCGCTCCCGGTTGGGCATAGCCGCCATTCGCCGTGGCGGCGCAGCCTTCATGGTCTTTGCGCCGCTGAAATCCGCCTTCGGCGGCGATCCGCAAGCCACCCTCGGCCGGATGCTGACGCGCGCCGGAACGCCTGCCCGCATCGAACCGCTGCGCGGCGGGCGCGGCGCAATGGCCTTGACGCGAAGCGCCAGCAGCCAGCGCCGCATTGCTGTCGTGCAATCCGGGACCGGTTCCTATGCGGTGATCATGGTGTCGAAAGGCTATGCCGGTATCGACCGAGATTTCCGCTCCGCGGTGGAGTCGGTGAGGCCTTTGAGCGGGCGCGACCGCGCGATTGCCCGCCCGCTTGGCATTCGCATCGTGCGGGCCAGCGGCCCCGGCGATATTGCGCGATACGCACAGCGCAGTGGCGAGGGCGACTTTGGCCGGTCGCTGCTCGTTGCGCTGAACGGCCGCTCGCACGCCAGCGAAATCCGCCCCGGCATGCGCATCAAGGTGCTGGAGCATGAGGGTAGAGCAGGATCCACGGAATAGCGGCGAGCGTAAAAACCGCTGTGCCGCAGTCACTTCGCCCAGTTTATATCGCCGGCGATCATGCCGTAGTTCGTCGCCAGCCCCAGGTTGCCGATGCTCAGGCTCTTGTGGTGGACGACCGATGAGGGAAAGCCGGTCAGCGGAGTGAAATAGGCCTGCGTCGTTGCACGGTCGAAGACCTTTGCGGCGATCTCGTTGCGCTTGGCCTCGTCCAGCGTCGAACGGACCAGCCTGGCGTTCTTCCGCATCTCGTCGTCGCCGTGATAGTCGCGCGAGGGTGGGGTATCGAAGATGAAACTGAGCGTCTGGTTGACGTCCGGAATGCCGCCGCCCGGCCACGGCCCGATCATTATCTGGATGCGCCCCGCCGATTGCTTCTTGCGATAGGCAGTGATCGGCTGCGCATCGATGGTGGCGCGGATGCCGACCTTGGCGAGGAAGCCGCCGGCCGCCTGCGCGATGGTCGTCGTCAGCGGGATCGCGAAAGTGGTGATTTCCAGCTTCAGCCCCTTGCCGTAGCCGGCTTCCGCCAGCAGTTTTTTTGCCGCCTCCGGCATGTAGCGCGGCAGCGGCACGGTTTGCTTGCAGCCGGCCTGCACTGGGAAACACATGGCCTGCGGTGCGGGCAGCGAATTGCCTTCGCCCAGCACCAGCTTCTGGATCGCCCTGCGGTCGATGGCCATGTTGATCGCCCGCCGCACCCGCACGTCCTGCAGGGCCTTCACGCCTGAGCGCCCCTTGCCGTCGATCGCCAGATAGACCAGCCCGACGCCCTGGCCGAGACGCAGCCTGAGGTCGGGATTGGACTTCATCAGGTTGCCGGCGTCCTCCGGCGTCAGGTCGCGGCTCATGTCGAGCTGCCCGGCGAGCATGGAGGCCATCTGCGTGCCGGTGTCGGGCATGTTGATGAAGCGCAGGCGCTTGATATTGCCTGGCGGGTTGGTCGCCGAATAGAGTTTGTAGTCAGGGTTCTTTTCCAGCAGCACGCTGACGCCGGGTTTTACTTCAATCGCCTTGTATTGGCCGGTGCCGATGGGCTTGTCGACGCCGAAGCGGACCGCCTCCTTGAAGGTGGAATGCACATGCTGCGGATAGATCGGCACGGCCTCTGAAAAGATCGCAAGGTCCGCCGCTTCGGGCCGGTTGTAGTGTATGCGCACCGTGTAGCGGCCGATTTTCTCGGCATTCTTGATGAAACCGTACTGAAACTTGAAGCGGAACCGCGTCTTCGGATCGCGCATCCAGTTGATCGTATAGACCACGTCGTCGGCGTTAAACGCCTCGCCGTCGTGCCATTTTACGTCCTCGCGCAGGGTGTATTCCATGGTTTTCGGGTCGATGCGCTTCCAGGACTTCGCTAGCAGTGGCGTATATTTCTTGCGGATCGGATCGAAGCCGACGAGATTGTCGAACACGGCCTTGGAGAAGAACCGCGACGTCACATGCGGGTCCATATGCGTATCGACATTCTGCATCGGTGAAGAGACGGAAATCCGCGCCGTATCGGCGGACTTCTGCGCGAGGGCGGGAGAAGCCACTCCAAGAGTCAGGGCCAGAAGTGCCGCGCCAACGGTGCTTGCACGGTTCGATGCAAATGGAGTCGATGCGAATGACATGGCAAATGACATGGCGGCCTCCCGTATGATGCGCTGTGTCGCGCGGTTTCGGAAAGTCTAGCGGGGTGGGTCGGAGCCTGCAAGCAAGCCCGGTCAGTATAAGGGAGCACTCACTCCCCCAGCATGCGGATCGCTGCAGCCGCGGCTATCGGCGCGATGACCATCGAGAACAGCGTCAGTGCCGCAAGGATCATCAGCGGTGTTGCGAAGGGCACCGTGCCGCCGGTGGCCGCGGCGCTGGCGGCGACACCGAAGATCAGCACCGGAATGCACAGCGGCAGAACGAGGATCGCCGCCAGCAGGCCGCCGCGCCGCAGGGTCGCTGTCAGGGCTGCGCCGATTGCGCCGATGAAGGTCAGCGCCGGCGTGCCGATGGCCAGCGTCAGGGCGGTTGCGCCAAGCGCCTTCGGCGGCATTGCCAGCATGAGGCCGAACAGTGGCGCGGCGATTACCAGCGGCAGGCAGGTCGCTGTCCAGTGGGCAAGGCACTTGATCGCTACGGTCAGTTCCAGCGGCCGCTCGCCCATCCGCATAAGATCGAGTGCGCCGTCCTCGGCGTCGGCCTGGAACAGCCGGTCGAGGCCCATCAGCGTCGCCAGCAGGGCGGCGATCCAAAGCACTGCCGGGCCGATGCGGGACAGCAGGTTCAGGTCCGGGCCGATGGCGAAGGGCACGATGGTCACCACCGCCAGAAAGAAGACAAGCCCGATCAGCGCCCCGCCGCCGCTGCGCAGGCCGAGCCGCACATCCCGCAGGAACAGCGCCATCATGGTGCTGCCGCCTGCGTTTGTGCAGCGCCGTCGTCAGGACCTGTGTTCGCGGGCGCGCCGATCTCCAGGGTCTTCAGGTTGTCGAGCCCCAGTGGCACATGGGTGGCCGCAATCAATATGCCGCCACCGGCCAGATGGCGGCCCATCAGCCCGGCGAAATCGCGCGAGGACCGGGCGTCGAGGCCGGCGGTCGGCTCGTCCAGTATCCACACCGGCCGTTCGTTGAGCAGTAGTTTGGCTATGGAAATACGGCGCTTTTGTCCGGTCGACAGATAAGCATAGGGCAGGTCGCGGGTATGGGATAGGCCGGTCTGCTCCAGCGCTTCGTCCGGCGTCGCGGCCGGCGCGCCATTAAAGGATTGCCAGAAGGCGAGATTTTCCGCCACCGTCAGCGCCGGTTTCATCGCATTCTGGTGGCCAAGATAATGGCTCGCCGCAGCCACATCCGGCCAGCTGTCGCCGCCGCCCTCCAGCGTCACCGTTCCGCCAGCTGCGCCAAGAAGACCGGCGATGACCCGCAGCAGCGTCGACTTTCCCGCGCCATTCGCGCCGGTGACGATCAGCCCCTCACCGCTGGCCAGAGCGAAGGAAATGCCCGCTGCCAGCGTGATTCCGCCACGCGCGATGGCAAGGTCACTGGCGGCGAGGCGCAACGGACCGCTCACCACCGGGGCTCCCCGTCACCCGGTATTTGGTTCGGCAATCCTGTTGTACGAAGGTCCATGACGCCCCAGCTTTCAGAGTCGAAAAAGTTAGACTATGTTCATCTAGCCTTTAGCGGGAAGATTATCTATAAGCAGCGCGATTTCACAAAGCCACTCCATCGCAGTGCTGCCGGGGAACAGGGGAAATCTCCTCAGGCAGCGCCCTGCAAAATCGAAATCTATCGGGCCGCGTGCGGCCGGACAGGTGTCCGGATGCGCGATGGACCATCAACATCAGGAACCAGCAAATGGCCTCTCTCGACAGTTTCAAATGCCGCAAGACCCTTACGGTCGGAGCCCTGAAATATCACTATTTCTCGCTCGCTCAGGCGGAAAAGAATGGTCTGAAGAATATTTCCAAGCTGCCGTTCTCCATGAAGGTTCTGCTGGAAAACCTGTTGCGCCATGAGGACGGCCGTACGGTTACCAAGGCGGATATCGAGGCTTGCGCCAAGTGGGTGGTCAACAAGGGCAAGAAGGAAAAGGAAATCGCCTTCCGTCCGGCCCGCGTGCTGATGCAGGATTTCACCGGCGTTCCCGCTGTCGTCGATCTGGCCGCCATGCGCGACGCCATGAACCAGCTGGGCGGCGATCCGGAAAAGATCAATCCGCTGGTGCCTGTCGATCTGGTGATCGACCATTCGGTCATCGTTGACGAGTTTGGTTCGCCCCGCGCCTTCAAGAAGAATGTGCAGCTGGAATATCAGCGCAATGCCGAGCGCTACAACTTCCTGAAGTGGGGCCAGGGCGCATTCGACAACTTCCGCGTCGTGCCGCCGGGCACCGGCATCTGCCACCAGGTCAACCTCGAATACCTGTCGCAGACGGTCTGGACCCGCAAAGAGAAGTATCAGC
>JAPOJR010000099.1 GCA_029978325.1 Alphaproteobacteria bacterium
GCATTTTTGATTGTGGAGATGGCCAAAGTCACAGTCCGAGCCGTTTTATCGCCAGCTTCAACAGCGCTGCGACCAGTCGGCATTCCGGATAGAGCCGCCGGAATTCTGTCCGGGTGGCTGAATTTCGGCGTCAGCATTATCGGCTACGGCCAATTGCTCGTGGTGCCTATCATCAACCAGAACGTGTCGCACTTCGCGAGCAATGGTGTTTCCACCCTGCTATCGCTGATCACGGTCGGCGCATTCATCGGCGTGACCATCGCCTATCGGCGTCAGGTGACCGACTGGCTTTTGGGCGGGCACGACGCGCCGGGCAAAGGCGGACTTACCCGCCTTGCCGCAAATCTCTGGCACTGGCCGGTTCTGCTGTACTTGTTCGGCTTGTTTGCAATCCTTCTGGCCCGTCCCGGCGGTATCCTGATCCCATTGCTGATGGTGTCGGCGCAGGTCGGCGGTCTGATCGTCGCCGGCATGATCCTCGACACGTTCCTGAAGCGGGCAATGAAGCGCGGCGTCCATCTGCCGAAGAAAGTGACGCTTCGCCTGCCCTTGCTGGAACGGCGGCTTAACGGCTTCGTGCCGCAGGCATTGGCCTTCGTTCGCCTGATGATCGTCATCATCATCATGGCCGTCAGCAGCCAATTGATTGGGCTGATCAGCCTGGAAGCGTGGCTCAACGGACATGTCGGCGTACACGTCACGAACGTGCTGATCAGTTCGGTCTTTATCCTGCTGTCATCCTTCGCACTCTGGCTAGCGTTATCGTCCTGGGTCGATTACCGCCTGAACCCAGACTACGGCTCGATCCCGTCGTCGCGCGAGCGCACATTGCTGACGCTGCTGAAAAATGCGGTCACGATCCTGTTGTTCATCATCACGATCATGTTCGTCTTGTCGGAAATCGGCATCGACATTGCGCCACTCATCGCATCGGCTGGCGTGTTCGGCCTAGCTATCGGCTTTGGCGCGCAAAAGCTGGTGCAGGACATCATCACCGGCATCTTCATCCAGTTCGAAAACGCCATCAACGTCGGCGACATCATCACAGTCGGCGGGACGACCGGCGTCGTCGAGCGGTTGACGATCCGGTCGGTTTCCCTGCGCGATCTCAATGGCGTCTATCACATCGTGCCGTTTTCATCGGTCGATATGGTTTCAAACTTTATGCGTGGCTTTGCCTATTTTGTCTGCGACATGGGCATCGCCTATCGCGAAAGCGTCGACGACGCCAAGCAGGCCATGTTCGACGCATTCGCCGAACTGCGCCAAAATCCGGACGTCAATAGGGACATTCTGGAAGACCTGCAATGGCAGGGCCTGCACGCGTTCGGCGATAGCGCCGTAATCCTGCGCGCCCGGATCAAATGCGTCGGCGGCAAGCACCTTGCGGTTGGCAGAGCCTACAACGAGGTGCTGAAGCGCGTGTTCGACGAACGCGGGATCGAAATTCCCTTCCCGCACCAGACCATCTATTTCGGCGAGGACAAACAGGGCAAGGCGCCGCCACTGCGGGTTGTCACCAGCACCGAAACGCCCGGAACCATGCCGAGCGATCCCAACACTTCGCCGGCGTGATGCAATCCCGCTCTTCCCGGATCCCATTACCGGGCGCATAATCCGCACGTGCGCCACGCCGGAATTTGGAGCCGCCCGCCATGCTATCCCGCGAAGACAACGATCTGCTGACCCGCGTCGGTCCCGGTACCGGCATGGGCCAATTAATGCGCCGGTTCTGGATGCCGGTCCTGCTGAGCCGCGAAATCGCCGAGCCGGATTGCACGCCCGTACGGGTCCGGCTGCTGGGCGAGCCGCTGATTGCCTTTCGCGACACCGAGGGGCGCGTAGGCGTCGTTGACGAGCACTGCCCGCACCGCCAATCCAGCCTGTTTTTCGGCCGAAATGAGGACTGCGGCATCCGCTGTGTCTACCACGGCTGGAAATTCGACGTGGACGGCAATTGCACCGACATGCCGTCAGAGCCGCCGGACAGCAATTTCAAATCCAAGGTGAAACTCACCGCCTACCCGACCCGCGAGTTGGGAGGCGTTGTCTGGGCGTACATGGGACCGCCCGAGAAAATGGGCGAACCACCGCATTTCGAATGGATGCATCTGCCGGCGGAACAGCAATACGCCAGCCGCTGGAACCAGGATTGCAACTATGCCCAATGCGTCGAGGGCGAGATCGACTCCGCCCATGTCAGCTTTCTGCACTCGCTGGTGAACAAGCGCGACAGCAACAAGGCAGCGCTGGCCGGCGCATATTTCGCCGGCGACCGCGCACCGAAGTGGAAAGTGGTGGATACCGACTATGGCATGGTGCTTGGCGCCCGCCGGCTGACGGAGGACGGGCAGTTCTACTGGCGCATGAACCAATGGTATTTTCCGTTCTACACCATGATTGCACCGGTGCCGGGCGAGGCGCGGTCGTTCCGCATGTGGGTGCCGTCGGATGACACCCACACGTCCATAATCTGCGTATCGTACCGACCGGACGGCAATGTCTCCGAGCGCGAGATCGCCGGTTGGCGCCGCGGCCTCAGCCAGCACGCGGCGGTAATTCCCGGCACGCTGACACCGGTCGCCAACCGCTCCAACAACTACCTGATCGACCGCGAGATGCAGCGAACCGAGACCTATAGCGGCATCATCGGCGTCCGCGCCCAAGACGCGGCCATGGTTGAAAGCGCCGGTCCGATCGTCGACCGCACGCGCGAGCATCTCGGCACCTCCGACACCGCAGTGATCCGCATGCGCCGCCTTTTGCTTGGTGCAGCCAAGGCGCTGCAAAATGGGCAAGAGCCGGTAGCGGCGACAAACGGCGGGCTCTATGCCGTGCGGTCGCACTCGACCATGATTAGCGAAGACGGCGACTTCGACGCGTATCCAGAAATTATGGCGGCTATGCGGGTTTAACCCTCACTAGCCCGGCAGCGGCGCGCCGCCCATTCCAACCATTTCGCCTCAAGCCGAAATCCCCGGTCGACATGGGCCATCTTGCACCCTACATGCGCTGCCATGACCTCCATTGTCGATCAAGTCGAAGACTGGCTGACTGACGCCGGCAGCCTGCTGGACCGCCGCGTGCGCCTTGGCGTAACCGGGCTGTCACGAGCCGGTAAAACCGTTTTCATCGCCTCTATGGTGCATCATCTGTTGCACCCGAACCGCCTGAAATTGCTGTCGGTGCTGGCCGAAGGCCGGTTCGATGCAGCCATGCTGCAACCCATGCCCGGGGGCTCTGTGCCGCGGTTTCCCTACGAGGCCGTGCTGCGGGATCTGACCGGCACTGCCAACCAGGCGCCACGCTGGCCGGATGGCACCAGAGCGGTCAGCGAGCTGCGGCTCTCCATCCGCTTCCGCTCGCCCCTGGCCTTCGGGCTGGAGCGTCCGAACACTCTGCATCTTGATATCGTCGATTATCCCGGCGAATGGCTCCTCGACCTGCCATTGCTGTCTCTGAACTATGCGGACTGGTCGCGCCAGGCCGTCGCCCAGGCCCATCGGGGCGGCCGGCAGGTATTGTCGGCAGAATGGCTGGCCCTGGCACAATCTATGCCGGCAGACGCTGCCGGCGATGAGCCTGCCATCGCCCATACCGCCGCCGCCTTCCGCGCCTATCTGCAAGCCGCACGCAATGCCCCGCAGCGGTATTCGATGTTGCAACCCGGCCGGTTCCTGCTGCCGGGCGAGATGGCCGGCGCGCCCGCCCTCACCTTTTTTCCCTTGCCCGACGCCGCAGACAATGCGCCGCGAGGCACACTTGCCCGGTTGATGGCCGACCGCTTCGAATCCTACAAGCGCGAGATTGCAGCGCCATTCTTCGATCATCACCTGAAGCGCATCGACCGGCAAGTGGTGCTGGTCGATATGTTGGAGCATCTGGCTGCCGGACCGGAAAGCCTGACCGACCTGAAGACTGCGATCGACGGCACGCTTGGCGCGTTTCGCCATGGCGAGTCCTCCTGGTTGTCGCTGCTGTTCGGCAAACGCATCAGCCGGGTGCTGTTTGCCGCCACCAAGGCAGATCACCTGCCCGCCGCCGACCATCAGGGTCTGGCGGGGCTTCTCGACGCCCTCGTCGGCGATACCTCCCGCCGCCTGTCCTACGCCGGCGCCCGCATCCATAGCGAGGCCATTGCCGCGCTGCGCGTAACGCGGGAGACAACCATTGAAACCCCGTCGGGACGCTGGCCCGGCATCGCCGGCTTGCCGCTCGATTCTGACCGGGTTGAGGAAGTATTGCCCGGCGCTCTGCCGCTAACGCTCGAAGCCGTCACCGGGTCCGACCAATTCGCCCCGGTCGCCTTCCGCCCGCGGCCAGGCGACATCCGCCAGGACCAAGGGCCGGCTTCGCTGCGCATGGATCGCGCCTTGGAATTCTTGCTGGGAGACGCCCTCGGATGAGCCAGGCCGAACACCCAAATACCGCCAGTGGCCCCCGCCCATTCCGCCGCGCCGCCGCGGGTCAGTCCGGCCAGGAACCAGGTGAGGCCCCTGCGCGCCCACACGCCCGCCGCGCTGCGCCCGATCCGGACATCTATCGCGAAGGTGGGTCGAAAGCAAATCAACAGGACGCTGCGACAGTTCAAGCAACAGGCTTATCTGCTGCTAGCACGCGCACGTCATGGACCTGGCGCTTCCTCCTTGCCGGCCTAGCCCTGGGGGCTACGGCGCTTGCCGCGAGGCTTGTCGATAACGCCATCGCTTCGGCAACCTCCGGTTCAGCTCTCGGCCTGCTGACGGCCGGCGCTTTGGGGCTATTAGGGCTGGCGCTGGCCTGCCTGATCGTTGGCGAGTTCGTATCGCTCGCCCGCCTGCGCAATCGCAGCCGCATCCGCACCATGGTCGACCAAGCCGGCAGCACCCGCGATGACGCTCAAGCAGAAAAAGCCCTCGCCGCCCTCACCGCTTTACATGCAAAACGCCCTGACCTTGCCTGGTCGCTGGCGCAATACCAAGAAGCTGCCGCCGATATCCCCGATGCCGCCGACAAGCTTATCGTTTACGAACGCCTGGTTCTCGGTCCTCTGGACGAAGCCTGCGTCGCCGAAATCCGCACCATCGCCCGCCGCGCGGCGGTATTGACCGCCTTTGCGCCCAACCCGATCCTGGATGCGGTGTTCGTGCTGTGGTTGAACCTCAGCGCGATCCGTCGCGTCGCGCATATGCAGGGACTACGCCCGGGCGCCGCCGCCAGTTGGGCACTGCTTCGGCGCACCATCCTGGCCATGGTGGCAGCCGGCGGCATGGAGGCGTTGGGGGACATGATGCCCGCCGCCGTCGCCGGCAGCATCGTTCGCACCGTCGCCCGCCGTGTCGGCGAAGGCGCTGTCAACGGCATCCTGACCATTCGCATCGGAGTTGCGGCCTTGGAGGCCACCCGCCCAATGCCATTTGCAGCACGTGAACGGCCCAGCGTCACAGCACTGGCGCGCCAGACCGTCGGTAGCTAGCAGTCGGTATCAGGTGGCGAAGTCGGGCTCTTCTGCATAGAGCCGGCGCATTTGCGTCGGCCAGTCGCGGCTGACAGTATCCTTGCCGTGGCGCGCCTCGATCTTGTCGCTGGTCGCCTGCGCCACGTCTTCCGGCACGAACTTCAACGGCCTGCCGCTCGCCCGGCTCATCGCCATAGCCTGAAGCTGCGACTCGCAACTCATCTCCAGCGCATAGAGGTTGCGCCAGGCTTCCGGTACGCTGCGGCCGCAGCACATCAGACCGTGGTTGCGCAGCACGATATTGTTGTTTGCACCCAAGTCCTTAACGATCCGCTCGCGCTCGTCCAGGTTGGTCGCCGGGCCTTCATAGTCGTGATAGCTGAGCCGGCCATGGAAGCGCAGTTCGTGTTGGCTGAGCGGCAACACCCCTTCCTTCAGGCACGAGACCGCAACCCCGGCCACCGAGTGCGTGTGCGCCGCGCAGATCAAGTCGTGGCGCGCCATGTGCACGCTGGAATGAATGGTAAATCCGGCTGCATTGACGCCGTGGCCGCCGGCATCCATCAGGATGTTGCCGTCCACATCGACCTTGACCAACGAGGACGCCGTGATCTCGGCAAACATCATGCCGAACGGGTTCAACAGGAAATGATCCTCCGGCCCCGGCACACGGGCGGAGAAATGTGTTCCGCCCAGGTCGGTATAGCCGTGCTTGGCCGCCAGCCGATAGAACGCGGCGAGTTCCACACGAATCTCCCACTCCTCGGGCGAAACCTGGTCTTTGATACAGGGGGCGGGGATGATGTCGAGATAGTCCAGGGGCATGGTCGTTTCCTTCCTCATGTCGCACCGTCATTGCGCGGAGCAGCCAGCGCCGCCGCACAACGGCGCCTTATACTCAGTGCATAAAGCTCGGGTCGGCCTTCTTCATCAGCCGCAGCGAGCTTTCCCACCCGTCAAGCTTGCTGCCGAACGAGGCGTTCGACTTCAGCGTGCGTTGGAACTGAGCGTAGGTGCTCTGCTTCAGGTCGTCGGAAAGCTCGATAATCTCTCCGCCGGCGGCTTCCAGTGCAATTTGCACCTGAGCGCATTTTTCGAGGTTATAGAGCAGCGCCCAGGTTGAGCGAATGTTGCGGCCGCATGTCAGCAGCCCATGGTTTTCCAACACCATAGCGTCGTTCTGGCCCAGGTCGCGCTGCAACCGCGCGCACTCATCCGGATCGTCGGCGATGCCTTCGTATGGATGGTAGGACAGAGCGTTGTAGAACCGCAGCGCTTTCTGGTGTACCGGCCGCAGTGTGCCTTCAACCGCAGACAGCGCCATGCCGGCGACCGTGTGCGTGTGCGCGGCGCATTCTACGTCCGGACGCCCCGCCAGCACGCTGGAGTGAATGGTGAATCCGGCTGCGTTCACCGGATAGGCGCTTTCCTGCAACACGTTGCCGTCAAAATCGATCTTGACCAGCGACGACGCCGTGATCTCGTCGAACAACAGGCCATAGGGGTTTAGCAGGAACTCTTTCCCCTCCGTTCCCGGCACCCGGGCGGAGATGTGCGTTCCCACCAGGTCATCCCACCCATGCTGGGCGACCAGGCGGTAGAATGCGGCGAGTTCCACCCGCGTCTGCCATTCTTCCGGGCTGACTTTGCCCTTTAGGCTGGGGATAGTGTCTACGGCGGTGGCTGGCATGGCGGGCGTTCCTCTGTATCGTTCTAGAAATCAATGCCGATAGCTGTCGTCGGTCGAATCCAGCTTGGCGAGATAGGCATCCCAATCGAAGTTCGAGCGGCCTTCGGCGGCATTCTTGAAGCTCTGGTTGAAGTTGGCGGCGGTCTTGTCCGCCACCGCTTGTGGCATCAGCACGACGTCCTGACCCACTGCGCGGGCGGCGGCCATCGCCTCCAGCTGCGTCCGGCAAATGCGCTCCAACTGATAAATCATCACCCAGGCGGCGGGGATGGTCGGCCCGGCGACCAGCAGTCCATGATTTTCCAGGATCAGACCCCGGTTCATGCCCAGGTCACGCACGATACGCTCGCGCTCATCCAGGTTGGTGCTAATGCCTTCCCAGGCGTGATAGCCGACATTCTTATAGAAATAGCCCGCCGTCTGACTGATCGGCAGCACCTCGGTCTCGACACTGGCAAAGGCCATGCCGGCCGCCGTGTGCGTGTGCGCAACGCATTGCACGTCCGGGCGGGCCATGTGCACGGCGCTGTGAATCGTAAAGCCGGCCGGGTTTACCGGGAACGGACTCTCCATCACCTTCTCACCGTTCATATCCACCTTCACCAGATTAGAGGCGGTCACTTCCTCATACATCAGCCCATAGGGGTTGATCAGGAAATGATCCTCCGGCCCTGGAATCCGGGCGGAGATATGCGTGGCGGCAAGATCGGTCATGCCCTCCAACGCCACCAAACGATAGAGCGCGGCCAGATCGACCCGCGTCTGCCATTCGATTTCAGAGACTTGTTCGCGCACACCGGGTTGGGTGGGCACGCTCATTGCGGTAACGCTCATCGACGCTGGCCCTTCTCAGTGCTTCCAAGTCGGGTCGGCGCGGTCCAGCAGGCGCAACTGGCTTTCCCAACCATCCTGGCGGTAGGTGTCGTCGCCCTTATCCCACTGGGCCGCCACTTTTTCGCAAGCCTCTTTTGGCGGCACGCGCAGCTTGGCGCCCGATGCCATGGCCAGCAATTGCGCCTGCATGGTCTTTTCCAGCGTATAGAGCCGCGTCCAGGCCAATCGCACCGACGACGCACAAACCATAATGCCATGGTTCTGCAAAATCATCGTGTGTTTGTCGGTGCCAAAATCAGCAATGATGCGCTCGCGCTCGTCCAGATCCAGCGCCGGGCCCTCAAAGCCGTGATAAGCGGTGCGACCGTAATAGCGCATAGACTTCTGAGTCAGCGGCATCAGCCCATCCTTCAGGGCAGAGATTGCCATGCCCGCCGGCGTATGGGTGTGCGCCGCCACCTTCAGGTCGTGGCGGGCCATATGCACGGCAGAGTGAATGGTGAAGCCCGCGGCGTTCACACCATAGCCGTTATCCAGCAGAATGTTGCCATCGACGTCGATCTTGACCAGGCTCGACGCCGTCACCTGATCGAAGCGCAGACCATAGGGGTTCAGCAGGAACACATCCTCGTCGCCCGGGATGCGGGCGGAGAAGTGCGTGTAGGTCAGGTCGGTCATGCCATGCTTGGCGGCCAGGCGATACAGCGCGGCGAGGTCGAGGCGCAACGCCCATTCCTCCTCCGAAACCTGATCCCTGACCGAAACGGCATTGCGAAGCGCGGTAGTAGCGGACATAGCGGAATTCCCATCGGCTATCATGATTGGACGCTATGCTACCCGCCCCGGCGGGCCCGCGCAAATTCATTCCGTGCAAATTCATTCCGTGCAAATTCATTTGGCGCGCGCCGCACCCTGCAGCGAAGGTTAGCCCCGTCGCCGCCCGCCTCTGCGCCTGGGGCCGCCGGCCTTCAATTCATCCAGGCTCGGCCACGCCGGCTCCGGTTCTGGTTGCGCCGCTGTCGGTTGCGGAGCTTGATCGGATGCCAGGGCGTCCGCGATGATATCCTCGACCGGCATGCCATAGACCTCATACCGGACGCGATCCTGCCGGGCAGGTTTCGCCTGTTTCCGCCTGTCATCCGTCATCGCGATCACCACTCCGCATCCGGCCGCATGGGAAAACAGCCTGCCCTACTACCTAGTCATTCCCCATTGCCGGGGGAACCCCGATGCTGCATCAAACGCAAAGCTCCTCCCGATGCGCAGCCCGCCATTGCATATTCCCATTCGCTGCCGGAACCCCTATTTCCTGGTCAACATGGATATTTTTCAGGAGTTTCGCCATGAACCACGTCACCGCGGCGAACACCGCCGCCGGCGCCACGACCGGCGCGCTCACCTACATTGTCCGCCAGGATGAGAAGCCGTACTTCTTGTCTTCCGCCCTTACTGGCGGCGAGCCGGAAGTACACTTCAAGACCGAGCAGCATACCGTCGCAATCAACAACATGCGCAGTATTGCGGCCGACGTGGACCGCGAAGGCTTTGAGGTGATGCGCTCGCCCAGCCAGGTACGGAATTTTTACGACGTCGCCGAGGTCGATACAGCCTATAACGCCGAAGTCGTGGCGTTGCTGAAACAGCGCTTTGGCGCATCCGCCGTCTATATCTTCGACCACACCCGCCGTTCCGATGATGGCAAGGGCGCCAGCAACCCGGATGGCGCCCGCGGGCCCGCCGTGCGCGTCCATTGCGATTATACCGACAAAAGCGGCCCGCAGCGGGCGAAGGACGCTATGGGCGAGGCAGAGTACGAGCGTGTCATTGCCGCCGGCGGCCGGATCGTCCAGGTCAATGTCTGGCGGCCGATCGGCAACGCGCCGGTGCAGCGCGCCCCGCTGGCCCTCGCCACCGCCGCCAGCGTTCCCAAAGCCGACCTGATCGCGACCGACCAGCGCTTTCCCGACCGTACCGGCGAGATATACCAACTGGCTTATGGCAAGACGCACCAGTGGTACTACGCGCCGCTGATGCAACGCGACGAGGTCATCCTGATCAAAGGGTGGGATACGGTCGCGGACGGCAGCGTTGCCCGCTATACACCGCACGGCGCATTTCAACTGCCGAACCAGGACCCGACCGCTCCCCCGCGCGAGAGCATTGAAACCCGCACATTCCTGGTGATTGACGCTGCCTAAACCATCGGCAGCGCCGAAGGCGTTAGCCGGGCCTAACGCACCGCGGCATATTCCACTTTCTTAGCGATCTGCGCCTGGGCGTCCTGCCGGGCGCGGAACCGCTGCATCAATGTCTGATGATTGGCATAGGCCTCGGCGCTCAGTTCCGCGCCAATCCGCTTCTCCGGCGCGAAGTGGCCGAAGCGGTCCTCGCCCCGCACCAACATGGCCGAGCCAGGTGTTGGGCCTATGTCCCGGACCCGGGCCGGAATATAGCTGATGCCGAACCCCATTCGCCGGTCGGCGGCGCGGTTTGGATGCGAGCAATGCACCAATTTGGTATGATGCAGGCTCATCTCTCCGGCCTTCAGCGGCATCGGGACCCCCACCTCGCCATCGAAACGGTCATAGATAGCCTGGCCGCGCAGAATCAGGTTGTTCGGATTGGTGTCGTCGTCGTGATGATGCCATTCGTCCCGATGTGTGCCCGGCAGTACATGCATGCATCCGGCCTCGACGCTGGCGTCGGACAGGGCTACCCAGGCGGTCACGTGCTCTGCCGGGTCCAGATAGAAATAGGTGCCGTCCTGGTGCCAGGCGATGTATTGGGGCGTGCCTGGGTCTTTGATCCACATGGTCGAATGGTAGACCAAGATATCTGGCCCGATCAGATCTTCCACCGCATCCAGCACGGCGGGATGTCGGATCAACCGGTCCGCCCAGTCGAAGAGCAGGTATGATTTTGACTTTTCCGGGTAGTCCAAAGTCCGGCCGGACCGCGCCTCGAACGCTTCGATAGCGCCCCGCGCCTCGCGAACCTCGCCTGGAGCCAGCACTGGCACCGGACAGGTAAAGCCTTCCGCCGCGTATTCCGCAATCTGGGCCTCGGTCAGGCGCTTGGGCATAGTGTATCCTCCAGAAACGTCGCTACAGCCGCATTTTGGCTCATCGGCTAAGGGAATGGCAATGGCCGCCGGCACTGCAAACGGCAGAGTTGAATTTGCGCGCCCGGTTCCTATCTTTTGGCGATGCTAATCGGCTGTCACAGGCGATTGGTTGTGCGGTGCTGCATGGTGCAGGCTGTACTAGGGATCATGAGCCGTCATCGTCGTTGGCCGATGCGGTATTAGGGGATACGCCTGATGACACGGGTATCTTTATTTAACAGCCCACTTCTGCTGGGCTTCGACCATATCGAGCGAGTATTGGACAGCGTCAGCAAAGCCTCCGCCGATGGTTACCCTCCTTATAATATCGAACAATTGAGTGAGACCGCGTTGCGGATCACGCTTGCCGTCGCCGGATTTGCCGAGGACGAGTTAGAGATCACCGTTGAGGACAATCAGCTGATCGTCCGAGGCCGCCAAAAAAGCGAAGACCGCGAAGGCATATACCTGCACCGCGGCATAGCCGGTCGCCAATTCCAACGCCGCTTCATCATGGCTGAGGGCATTGAGGTCGGCAGCGCCACAATGGAGCTGGGCCTGCTGCACATCGACCTGTTCCGGCCGGAACCAACGGTGCGCAGCCGCACGATTGCGATCAAGAACACCGGCACTGCCGGCAAGCTCAAGCAAACCCAGACCGTCGATATATAACCGAGGGAGCATGACTATGGAAAACCGACACAGCCAGCAATCCGCCACCGATTTCGACCTGCAAAATTGGGGCCTGCAACAGATCGCATACCTCCGGCCAAGCGTGGTCGATGGCATGCGCGGCTTCGGCATCTTCTCCGCCACTGGTGAGATGATCGGCTTTGCCGTAAGCCGCAATCAAGCTCTGGGGGCCGTCATCCAAAGTGATATGGAGCCGATGG
>JAPOJR010000009.1 GCA_029978325.1 Alphaproteobacteria bacterium
GGCCGCAACGAAGGTGATATTGTTGGTCTCAAGGTCCGCTTTTAACTTACTGAAGCCGCCCAACTGACGTCGACAGTACGGTCACCAGCTACCGCGATAGACGATGATAACTTTCCAGCCCTCTCCCATATCGCCTGGCAGGTTCATCGTGCTGCCGTCCGATAGGGTGATGGCCGTCGCGGGGAATACGTCGCCCGCAGACAAGCGTTTGGACACTTCCGGTCTCCCTTTTCAGTCGGGCGACGGCTCAAGCGACATGCCAAAGCCTCACCCAGGCTAAAGATATGAGGTTGCGGCACACGCCAACAAGTGCAACGACTGGTAAGGACCTTTCCAATTTTCACTGTCGAGGCCCGAGCCATGACCTATTCCATCATCGCCCGCTGCTCGCACACCGGCGCATTCGGCGGCGCCGTCGGGACGTCATCCCTGGCCGTCGGCAATCGCTGCCTGCACATCGCCCACGGCATTGGCGCCGTCCTCAGCCAGCACCGCACCGACCCGCGCCTGGGGGAGCAGGGGCTGGCGCTTCTGGCCAAGGGCCAGTCCGCCGCAACCGTCATGGCCACCCTCACCCGAGCGCCGGACATTGGCTGGCGCCAGTTGGCGGTCCTGGATATCCAGGGGCAGGCCGCCGTGCATCATGGCAACCGGCTCTATTCCATCGCGACGGAGGCTATCGGCCCTGGCTGTGTCGCCATCGGCAACATCCTGGCCAATGACCACGTGACCGCTGCAATGATCGACGCCTTCATGGCCAATCCCGATGACCGGCTGGAGGCTCGCCTGGTCCGGGCGCTGGAGGGCGGGCGCGACGCCGGCGGCGAAATTCTGGAGCCCTTGCGCTCCGCCGCGTTGCGCGTTTCCGGCAGCGAGGGCATGGACCGCTGCGACCTGCGCGTTGACCGGGCGGATGAGGCGGTTGCAGCCCTCAAAGACCTGCTGGCAGCCTATGGCGATCAGGAAGACCTGCTGCGGAACGTGGCGTTTCAGCCGGAAACCGTGCCCGTCGCCCGCTCCATGTTCGACGCCTCGGTCGAACGCATCGCCGAGTTGGGCCTGGAGGATCGCTTCCCCACCGCCCGCCGCCGCGCGGAATGGACCCTACGCGGCTGACGCCTGGCTGGCCGACCAATCGGTCGGATAACCGCCGAAGCGCATCGGAATTTTCTGAATATCCTGCATCACCTCACCCAACGGTCCCGGCGCCGTATCGGTCGGGATGAACAGGGACAGCGTGTCGGCCAGCCCCTCATACTTCGCGCGCACCTTGGCCGCGAGTTCGTCGTGGCGGCCGACGATGGCGAACAGGTCGACCACATCATCCGGGATCAGCGCCGCCATCTCGCTCCAGCGGCCAGCCGCCGGATAAGGCCGCAGCTTCTCACCCAGTTCCTCCATGTCGTGCAGACGCAGCACGTCCCAATAGGCGCGGGTGGAGCAGTAGAATGAGATGCGGAAGCGGATATATTCCCGCATCTTCGCCACGGCCTCATCATCCTTGCCAGTCGCCATGAACGCGCCGCATACCACCTCGATCTGCTCGCGGCCCCGCCCGGTCTTGTCCAGACCCACCTGGATGCGAGGCAGCGAGACCTCCGCCAGATAGCGCCTGGTGGAGAACGGATGCAGGCGCACGCCGTCCGCGACCTCTCCCGCCACCCGCAGCATCACCGGCCCGACGGCGGACATGGCGATGGGAATTGGCGGCAGGCCCATCGGCTTTGGCGAGAAGTTCGGCGTGGTCAGCGTCAGGGTGTAGGCGTCGGAGTGATAATCCAGCTTCTCGCCCGTCTCCCACGCCCGCCAGACTGCCCGGACCGCGCCGATATAGTCACGCATGCGCGGCGCCGGCGGCGTCCACTCCAGGCCATAGCGGCGCTCGTTATGCCCCTTCACCTGGCTGCCAAGGCCCAGGTAAAAGCGCCCGCCGCTGGCCTTGTGCAGGTCCCAGGCGAAATGCGCCGTGATCGTAGGGCTGCGCGGAAAGGCGATGGCGACGGCAGTGCCCAACTGCACCCGCTCCGTCGCCAGCGCGGCTACCGAAAGCGGCGGGATTGGACCATGGGCGTTCTCCAGCGCGACGACGCCATCAAAGCCCGCCGCCTCCGCCGCAACCGCGGCAGCTTGCGCGGCGCGCAGGTCATCATTGGGGATATGGAAAGCAACACGCATGCACTCGCCCCTCTATTCCGCCGCCACCGCAACACGGCGGCCCTCTTCATCCGCCGGTGTTGGCAACATGGCGATGGCAGCGATGGCGATGGCCGCCAAAACCGCCAGCACCAGGAACAGCGCATAGAAGTCACCCGTGCTGTCAAACACAAAGCCCACCAGCGGCAACGCGGCGGCGCTGGAGCAGAGCGAAATGGCAAAGCGCAGGCCATAGGCCGTGTTGATCCAACGCTGCGGCACATACTTGCTGAACAGCGCGTCCGAAACCGGCTGCGTCCCGACCGTCACCGCCATCACCATGAACAGCGAGAACACCATGGTCCCATCCGCCGCGGTCGAGCACAGCAGCAGCGCCGGCGCCATCAGGCCATAGGTCAGCAGGAACAGGCGTTTCAGCGGATATTTGTCTGCCAGCACGCCACCCAGCAACTGCGCGCCGCCAGCCACGGCCAGAATCAACGAGGTCAGGCCACCGGCGCCGACCAGGGCGATCACCGGCAGGTCCACCCGAATATCCACCACTTGCGTCAGCGAGACCGTCATCGCCTGAAACACCATGCCCATGCACAACGTCAACAACGCCAGCAGGCCCATCAATCGCACAAAGGGGCCCATGCCGAATTCGGCGATAAAGTCTTTCAGGCTGGCATTCTCGTTCGCCTTGGCGCGCGAAACGTCCAGGTTCATGCCGCGGCAGCGCAGATAGAACCAAATGCCGGTCAGGATCGCCACCGCGCCCGGCACGATAAACGCCGCCCGCCAACTGACGGCTACCGTCAGCAACTCCGCCACAATCGCAGCGCTCGCCATGCCCAGGGAGCCGAACACACCGTTAACGCCCAGCATCTTGCCCCGGTTCTTGCCCGCCGCCCGGATCACCATTGGGATACCGACCGGGTGATAGATCGAGGCGAACAGGCCGATGGCAGACAGGCCAATCGCAATCTCAATCGCAGAGCTGGCCAGCCCGGCAACGATTGAGGCGGTGCCGATGCCGATGAAAAACACGGTCATCGTGCCGACACTGCTCCACCGATCCGCCAACCATCCAGCCAACGGCGCACCGGCTCCGAACAACACGAACCCCAGCCACGCGAGCCCGACCAACTGGCCATAGCTCATGCCAAAGTCGCTTTGCAGCGGCCCGACGACGATCACAGTGGCAAACAGCAGGATCAGCATGTGGTCAAAGCTGTGGCCGATGCAAAGAAAGGGCATCGGCCCGCGGAGAAAGGCTTTCATGGGTGTTATGTGCTCCAAAGGCCATCGGCGGGCACGGCCGCCATTCAGGCTATTATTCTAGCCTCTCGTCCTGATCCTGTCGAAGGACGAGAGTGCCGCGAGGAAAAAACGCTCTAAGCCTATGATTTTCCACCCCTCGGACTATTTCGGCGCCTTCTCAAAATCCAATGTTTCGGTAACCGGCTGGCCCGTCAACAGGCGACGCAGGCTGTCCAGCGTCATCTCGACCGCACCGACACGCACCCGCTCGGCATTTCCAACCAGGTTAGAGCCGCGGCGGATAACGTGGTCGGCGGTTGCAATCGCGATTTCGATCTGCGGATCGCGCGCGCCGGAGGTATCGACCAGCACTGCCACGCCATGCGTCGCACCGGTCTGCACCCGCACCGCCGTTGCAGCGTTTTCCACCAGGGCTTCGTCCTCGCTGGCGAGGTCCAGAAGCGTCGCCAGGTCATGGCGGCGGTTGGTGTTGGCGCTGCGCCGGAAAACCTCGCCATTCGGATCGGCCGCGGCCAGGCGCACGCCGACATGCCCGAACGTGCCAACCTCAGCCACGGCAACATCGCCACCGATGGCGCGCAGGCCGTCCAGGATCACGCCTTCCAGCGTCTCATCGTCTTCCGCCATGATCACGGTGCCCAGGCGCTTGCGCACCTCCTCGGCCACGGGTGCGACAATGGCCTTGGCCTGCTCCAGCGTCGGTGCCTGCACCGCCAGCTTCGTCTCCAACTGCGGGTAATGCGCCTGGAAGCCCAGCTTGACCGCACCTGCGGGCGCCAGATCCTCGACACCCGACAGCACGTTATCGACCCGGCTCTCCCCCATGCCGAACGAGTGGAAGCGCTTCAGGTAGTTCACCTGCTTGACCCCGAACAACTGCCGCAGGCGCGGAATCAGCTGGTCCTCCAGCATCTTATAGACTTCGCGCGGTACGCCGGGTGTGAAGTAGAACCGCGCCTTGCCGATATCGATCTGAAAGCCGCAGGCGGTGCCTACCGGGTTATCCACCAAATCCGCACCCTCGGGCAGCATCGCCTGTTTGCGGTTGTTCGGCGGCATGGCGCGGCCGCGCTCGGCATAAAAAGCTTCGATCTTGGCGAGCCATTCCGGCCACAACACCAAGCCGACTCCCGCAGCCTCGGCCGCCACTTCCTGCGACAGGTCATCCTTGGTCGGGCCCAGCCCACCGTTGACGATCACCGCATCGGCCCGCTGCGACGCCAGGCGAAAGGCCTCGATCAGCGTCGGGCGATCGTCGCCGACCGTGGTTTCCCAGGTAACCGGCAATCCCTCTTCCAGCAAACGGCGGGAAATATGGCTGAAGTTGGTGTTGACGGTCTTGCCGCTCAGCACCTCGTCGCCGGTGCAGATAATTTCGATGCGCATAGTGTCGGGAATCCTGGGTACGGAGAACTTGCGAGGCTCCGTTATGCCTGAAATATTGCTCTGCCAAAAGGGCCTGTCGCGCTAGCAAGATTCCACCCGGCGCGGCCGGACCACTATCGGACAGGTCGCCCCCCGCACAAGGCCAATACCGCCGGCATGACCGACACAACCACCCTGATCGCCTACCTATTGACCGCCGGCGCTATAGTCGTTTCCCCAGGACCTGACACGACGCTGATCGTGCGCCACACGCTGACCAGCGGCCTGCCGGCCGGGCTCGGCACGGTGGCGGGGACGACGTTGGGACTGGCCGGCCACACGCTCGCCACCGTGCTGGGACTATCGATCATCATCGCCGCCAGCAAGACAGCGCTGGCGGTCATCGCCATCGTCGGCGCGGCCTACCTTGCCTGGCTGGGTTGGCAGGCGTTCAGCGCCGGCGTGATCTCGTTCGGCAATGTCACAGCCTCTGTCGGCGCTCCCTATGTCTCGGCACGGCGGGCATTGCGCGACGGCCTGATCTCCAACCTGTTCAATCCCAAAATCATCCTGCTGTTCCTCTCGCTGATGCCGCAGTTCATCGGGCCAGAGAGTGGCAGTGTGCCAAAGCAACTCGCCATCATGGGGGTCATCTACATCGCCATGAGCCTGGCCTGGCAGGTGCCGCTGGCCCTACTCGCCGAAAGCATCCGTGGCTGGCTGGCCCGGCCAAACGTGCAGCGCGGCATCAACTGGACAACCGGCGCAATCCTGTTGGGATTTGCCGCGCTAATGCTCTACGATCACGTTCTGTAGTCTCCGTTCAGCCAAAAGGCCCCTGTCCATGCTGCGTTCCGATGGCCGTATTCTCACCACCCACGCCGGCAGCCTGCCACGCCCGCTGGACCTGACCCGCCTTTACGCCGAGCGTGCCGGTGGCCAGGCGGTGGACGAAGCGAAGATCGCCGAGATGGGCGAGGCGGCAACGCGCGCCAACGTCCGCCGTCAGATCGAAGCCGGACTCGACCTCGTCAACAATGGTGAGCAGCCGCGCGAGGCCTTCTTCCTCTATCTGCAACGCCGCCTAAGCGGCTTTGGCCCGGGTGGCTACCGCGAGCCCTTCAAGGACATCAAGAACCACCCCGACTTCGCACCGATCCGCCAGGCGATCTTCGAGGGCAAGGCCGTCGTCTCCAACATGACGCCGCCAAAGGTGGTGGGAGCGCTCAAATACCTGGACCCGGACGCGGTCGCTGCCGAATGCCGCCAGTTCCAGCGCGCGCTGGAAGGGCAGAAGCCAACCGGCACCTTCTTCACCGCGCCTTCGCCCGGCATCGTCGCCACCGCGATTCCAAACGAGTACTACGACTCGTTCGACGCCTATCTGCGCGCGATCACCGATGCGGTCGCCATCGAATACCGCACCATCATCGAGCACGGCTTTGACCTGCAGATCGACGCGCCCGACCTGGCGCTGGAAGGCCATGGTCACTTCGCCGAGCGCCCGCGGAGCGAGTTCCTGGCCTTTGTCGAGCAGGTGATCGACGAAATCCGCCGCGTTACCGCCGACCTGCCACAGGACCGCATCCGGCTGCACGCCTGCTGGGGCAATTACGAGGGCCCGCACGACGCAGACGTGCCGATTGCAGAGATGCTGCCAATCCTGACCCAGGCGCACGCCGGCTCCCTGCTGCTGCCGATGGGCAACCCGCGCCACCAGCACGAGTTCCGCGCCTTCACGCCAAAGAATATTCCGGACAATATGGCGGTGATCGTCGGCTGTATCGACACCACCACCAATTATGTGGAGCACCCGGAAACCGTCGCCGACCGGCTGGAGCGCGTGGCCCAGACCCTCGGCGACCCGACGCGCATCCTGGCCGCCACGGACTGCGGCTTCGACACGTCAGCCGGCGCCGGCCGGGTGGCGCCCAGCGTCGTCTGGTCCAAGCTGGGCGCAATGGTAGATGGCGCAAAAATCGCCAGCGAAAGACTGTTTTAAACCCGGACTTTTGGCTTCTGCAGCACCATCCATAGGAATGTCACCACCAGCATACCCAACACAATCCCCAGGGCGGTAGCATAGGCTTCCGGTGGATAGCCGTCATCGCTCGGCCAATGGTCGAGCACTGCGCCGAAGCCGTATTGAATGGCAAAGGCTGCGCCGAACACCAGCAGGTTGACGGCGGTTCCTGCTCTGCCCGCCAGGGCGGTGCCGAAGTGCTCTGCAATGTGCGGGTATCCCAAAATGCCGAGTTGCCCGGTCATGGCGAACAACAGCCAGAGCGGCGTCGTCCAGCCTTCCGGCGCCAGGATCAGGCCGACGACGCTGATCAGAAACAGCACCGTCATCACCGACATGACGCTCAACGGCCCATAGCCGAACCGGCGCACCCAGTCGGCCAGCGCGCCGCTGCCCAGAACGCCGACGGTAAATGCCGCCGCCATCAATGTGAGCGTGAGCGCCACAGCATCCCGATCCAAATCCGCCACATCCGCCAGCCACGGGCCGGCCCAGAGCGTCTGGATCGCCACATGAGCCCCGCACATGACCGTGATAATCGGCACAACCCGCCAGAATTCCGCATCGGAATAAATCGTGCGCAGCGCTCGCAATTGCTGGCCCAGGCTCTCGCGCGGCGCATCGCCAGCCTCGCCCCGGCGCGGCACCACTACCCAGATCATCAGCGCGACCAGGGCCGTTGCACACGCCATGGCCACAAACACAGCGCGCCAACCGAACTCCTGCACCGCCATATCGGCCGGCGTACTGGCCGCCATGACGCCAATGCCGCCAAATGCCATCACCCAGGAATTGAGCAGCGGCATCCGACCGGGCGGAGCCCACAACGCCACCGCCTTGAAACTGGCCATCAGGCCGCCGGCGAAGCCCAGGCCGATCATCGCCCGCGCCGCGATCAACGCAATCTCGCTTTCGGCAATGCCGAACAGCAGCGCTCCCGTGGCGGCGGTCAGCAGCAGGCAGGTCTGCACCCGCCTGGGCCCGAACCGGTCCAGCAGGATGCCAAGCGGCAACTGGAACGCGGCAAAGGCGAAGAGATAGGCCGCCGTCAGCAATCCCAGCCCGCTGGCGGATAGCTCAATCTCTTTCACCAGATCCGGCGCAACGACCGCGTTCACCGCGCGGAACAGGTAGGAGAGGAAATAGCCGCTGCCAAACGGCACCAGCACCATCAACATGATGCGGCCTAGGGAGGGAGCAGCAGGTTGGGAGACCGAGGTCATAGCCATCGCCCTTCACCGTCATTGCGAGCCAAGCGAAGCAAACCACGGGCCAGAGGCGATTGCGGCCGGTGTGCTTCGTCGCCTCCGGCTTCTTGCAACGACGCTGCACGACAGGCACGAATCCCCATCATCGCCCTCACTCCTCCCCCTCTGGCGGCGGCGTCGCGCCGGCTTGTGCCGTGATGATGCCATAGGCCTCCGGCCGGCGGTGCGCGGCGAAGTTGAAGATCGTGGTCTTGTTGAAGGTGCACTCGTCCAGGTCGGCATCGACGGAGATCAACTCGTCACCCACCGTCCGCGCCATGGCGACGATCTCGCCCGACGGCGCGCAGATGACGCTGCCGCCCATCATATCGAAACCATCCTCCGCCCCCGCCTTGGCAACGCCGACCACCCAGCAGCCGTTCTGATACGCACCCATCTGCATGCTCATCTGATTGTGCATCATGCGCAGGTGCGGCGGCTCGATTGTGTTGCTCTCGCGGTTGGCGGTCGGCGTGTTGTAGCCGAGCATGATGACCTCCGCCCCCTTCAGGCCCATGACGCGGTAGGTTTCTGGCCAGCGGCGGTCATTGCAGATGCACATGCCCATGACGCCGCCCATGGTGCGCCAGACCGGGAAGCCCAGATTGCCCACCTCGAAATAGCGCTTTTCCAGGTGCTGCCACGGATAGCTCGGCACAAATTCCGAATGGCCGGGCAGGTGTACCTTGCGGTACTTGCCGACGATCTTGCCATCGCGGTCAACCAGAATGGCGGTGTTGTAGCGATGGGTTTCGCCATTCTCGACGCACTTCTCCGCATAGCCCAGGTAAAAGCCAATTTTCAGGCTGGCCGCCAGTTCGAACAAGGGCCGGGTCGCAGCGTTCGGCATCTCCTCCTCGAACCAGGTATCGACCTCCTGCTGGCCTTCCATGTACCAGCGCGGAAAGAACGTGGTCAGCGCCAGTTCCGGAAACACACAAAGGTGAGCACCCTTCGCATGCGCCCGCCGCAACAGGTCGCAGAGCCGTTTGACGACGCTCTCCCGGCTGTCAGCCTTATGGATCGGCCCTAGCTGAGCGCCGGCGAGGGTGATGGGGCGGGGCATGGGCATGCGTCTCCCGGATTGTGTTTCTGATGCTGGATACCAATACTAAACACAGCCGTCCGCTTTTCAGAGTATCAATCTCACCATGCAAGACCCCTGCACCATGAGCGCCCGTGCGCTCGCCGCCGCCATCGCCCAGGGCGACACCAGCGCCGAGGCCATCACCGCCGCGCATCTGGAACGCATTGCCGAGCGCGAGCCGGAAGTTCAGGCCTTCGCCCACACCAATCCGGAGCAGTCCCTCGCCCAGGCCCGCATCATCGACAACCGCGCCGGCGTCGGCATGCTGCGCGGCGTGCCGTTCGGCGTGAAGGACATCATCGACACGCACGACATGCCGACCGAGCACGGCTCGCCCATCCATAAGGGCCGTCAGCCGACCGCGGACGCGGCCTGCGTCGCCTACGCGCGCGAGCGGGGCGGCGTGCTGCTCGGCAAGACCGTGACGACGGAGTTCGCGCACGTCTCGCCCAACCAGACCCGCAATCCGCACAACCCGGCGCATACACCCGGCGGCTCCTCCAGCGGCTCGGCGGCGGCGGTGGCGGCGGGCATGGTCGCCTGGGCCTTCGGCACGCAGACCGCGGGCAGCGTCATCCGCCCGGCGGCTTATTGCGGCGTCGTCGGCTACAAGCCTTCTTACGGCGAGATCAATGTCGAGGGCGTGCATGGCAATGTGCGCAGTTTCGATACCATCGGCGTCATGGCCCGCGCGGTCGAGGACCTGCCGCTGATCCGCGCCGCCGTCACCACCGAATCCGTCGTCGACATCACGCCGCCGGCGGTGGGGTCGCTGAAAATCGGCCTCTGCCGCACGCCGCATTGGGACCAGGCCTGCCCGGCCACGCAGGGCTTTATCGAGGACGCCGCCCGGCGGTTGGAGAAAGCCGGCGCACAGGTCAGCGACTTCACCCTGCCCAAGGGCTTCGAGGCGTTCGAACACGCCATCCGCCGCGTCTCCGGCTACGAATTCGCCGGCGCCATGGCCTGGGAACGGTTGAACCGCAAGGCAGAGCTATCGCAAGCCCTGCTGCAGGGCCGTGTCCGGGATGGCCTGGGCGTGACGCTGGAGGAATACCGCGGCGCCCTTGCCGGCCTCGGCATCTACCGGGCTCAAACCGCCATCGCGAGCCACGACCTGGACCTGCTCCTCTGCCCCAGCGCCCCAGGCGAAGCACCGGAGGGCCTGGCCGCCACCGGCAGCGCCGTGTTTAACGGCCTCTGGAACTCCCTGCACCTGCCCTGCGTGACCCTGCCTCTGTTCAAGGGACCGAACGGGCTGCCCATCGGCCTGCAACTGGTCGGCCATTTCGGCCAGGACCCAAGGCTGCTGAGCGCCGCCACAGCGATTATGGCCTGTTTGTCAAGCTCGTAACCATTCTTGCGCTATGGTACTATGGACCTGGCACCAACATCCTGAAGGTTTACCCGATGACTGGTCTTGCAATTTCCTCTTTGATCCGATCCTCGGTCGTTGGCGCTGCTTTGGCGGCAATCGCCGTCAGTGCCCCGGTTGCAGCGAAAGAGTCGGGCGGCGACAAGCCGATGTGCTCTGTTGCCGGACCGCAGTCGCCGCGCGACGTCACCGCGAAAGCCGGCGTCAACCCGACAAAATTCTCGTTAGCGCCGGAAGCGGGCGCCATGCAGCTCTGCAATATCCATTTTCACAAGAATGCCGAGCACAAGGCCAAGGGCTACACAAAGTTGACGGGTGAAGGCGACCATCAGGGCTATGTCTGCTCACCCGCCGAAAAAGACCACAAAGGCATGCAGCATGATGGCCATGGCAAAGGCAACGCACACGGCAAGGCCGAGGCCCACGGCAAAGCGGCGGACGGCGGCTGTGGCGGCATTGCCGACGGCGACACGATCGAGGTGCACTGGGTCTTTACCTCCTGCCTGACTGCAAAGCCCGGCAAAGGCCTGGGCTCGTGCGTGCCGGCCGGCTGCGGCAACCCGCAATTGCGGGTGGAGGCGCGAACCTTCCTGCTGAAAAAGGGCGCTCCGCTGGACTTCATGAAGCTGACCGCCCTGGAAGACAACGACCTGGTATCGCTGCTGCCCGCCAACGACCGGGTACAATACACCGGTTCGACCACCGGCCCCAGCTATACCAACGAACATTGTTCGCCGTACCAGGTTAGCTGGAGCGTCGATCAAACCTGCCATTCGCTCGACCTGGCATCCGTCAACAAGTGGTGCGCCAGCGGGAATGTCTTTGGCGAGGATCACGCGCATGGCGTGCGGAAGCTGGTGGCCGATCCGAAATTCCTGTCGCCGATCAAATAGTCCTTAACCGTCGTTGCGAAACCGCGCATCCCGCCACGCTATCGCCGCTTTCAGGCCTTGCGTGTCGCGGATGCGGGCGAATTCACGCTTCTCCGGTCCGCCGCCGGCGTTCAACAGCACGTCGAGGTCCAAGGCGCTGCGCAATGCGTTGGACAGGCCCATGGCCTCATAGGTGCGGTTGATTGCCTGCTTAGTCATGCGAACCGAGCGGGTGGAGGCGCGCGCCATCGCCGTCGCGATCTCCTCCGCCGCCGCAAAAACGCCATCGCCCGGCACAATGCGGTTGATGATTCCCATGCGGAGCGCATCCTCTGCGCTGACCCTGTCATTACCCGTCAACAGCAATTCCTTTGCCGCTTTCGGCCCCGCCACCCAGGGCAGCAGCATGGCGATAATGCCGGTGCCGAATCGCACCTCTGGCTCGCCGAACAGGGTGCCTTCGGCGGCGATGGTGACATCGCAGGCCAACGCCAATTCGAATGCGCCGGCCAGGCAATGGCCGTGCACCGCGGCGATTGTCGGCTTAGGCGAGTACCAAAATTGCGTGATGAACTCGAATTGCAAGCCCATCTGCGCCTCCCAATCCTCCACCGTCTCCATGCGGCGCCCGGCGGCGGCCTTCAGGTCGAAGCCGGCGGAGAACGCCCTACCTTCCCCGCGTACGATAATCGCCTCGACCTCCGCGTCGGCGTTCAATGCGCGCATAGCGGCCAGCGTCTCGTGCATCAGGTCGTTGTGGAACGCGTTCAGAACCCGCGGCCGGTTGAAGGCCAGCGTGGCGACGCCGGAATTTTTTGTGAGCGCTATGTGTTCGTAAGCCATGGGTGTTCCTTGTGCTGACCGGGCTGCTGCTCGTAATCTGACCGCAATCGACACGGTTCGCCATAGCCTACCTTGAAAGAAGCCTCATGACCGATTTTCAACGCCAACGCCGCTATGCCTATAGCGCCATCGACAGCCGCAAGACGTATGAGTGGCCGAACGGCAAACGCCTGGCGGTCTATATCGCCAACAATGTCGAGGTGTTCCGCTATGGCGAGGGTAAGGGTGCCGCCATTGCGCCGCCGGACCAGGCGACCAGCGACAGCGTCTATTCCTGGCGCGATTACGGCAACCGGGTTGGCTTTTGGACCATGATGGATGCGCTCGACAAATATGCGCTGCCGGCTGAGGTGCAGCTCAACACCGCCATTTATGACGAATGCCCCGGCATTGCCGAACGCCACCGCGCCCGCGGCGACGAGTTCCTGGGCCACGGCCACACCAATTCCGACGAGCAGGGCAAGCTCTCGGAGGCGGACGAACGCGCCTTCATCCGCTCCTGCACCGACGTTCTTGAGCAACACGAGGGCAAGCGCCCGACCGGCTGGATGAGCCCCTGGCTCTCCAATTCGCCCGTCACGCTCGATCTGCTGCAGGAGGAAGGCTACCTCTACCACATGGACTGGACCATGGACGACCAGCCGATCTGGATGGCGACCCGCAGCGGCGGCAAGATCCTGTCCATGCCCTATCCGATCGAATGCAACGACAACCGCGGCATCGTCTGGTTTCGTTATACGTCCGAAGAATTCGCGCAGATGCTGATCGACCAGTTCGACGAGATGCTGGAGCAGTCGGCGAAATACCCCCTCGTCTGCCCGATCAGCCTGCACCCGTTCGTGGTCGGCCGCCCCTACCGCCTGCGCGCACTGCGGCGCGTGTTCGAGCATATCGACCGCCATCGGGACCAGATATGGCTGACCCGGCCGGGCGAAATCGCCGCGCACATCACCAGCCTGCCCGCCGGGATCGTGCCGGGCAGCTGAGGCAGACCCGAACGGGTATGGACCAGGCGAACCCGCGCGTCAGGTCAACCCGCGTATCTGGCTAACCCGCGTGTCTGGCCAGCCACGCGCCCCAAAAGAGGCTGGCGAAAAACCGGAGCGGCGCTTCAAAGCCAGCCCCGGTCAGGAGGGCGATCACCGCGTCTTCCGACACCGGCGGCTCTGCGCCTTGCAGGATTTTGCCCATCTTCGCCTGGACTTCGTCGGCGTCGGCGCCCTTCATGCGCCAGCGGGCCGCCCAAGCCGCCAACAATAGCGGTTGCGAGGCATACGCCCGGTAGTTGCCGGCCATCACCATGGGTGCGCCGGGCCGCAGACGCTTCGCGATCTGCTCCAAAATATCTTGCTTCGCTGCATCACCGGGCAGATGGTGCAGCACGCCGATCATAATCGCTGCGTCAAACGATGGCTCTGAGTCCAGATCGGCAACCGCACCCAGAACGGTTTCGACACGGTCGGCGACACCGGACTGCCCCAAAAATCCGCGCGCCAGTTCCAGCATCGGCGGCGACGGGTCGACGGCGACGAACGACCAGAGGGGCTCCAACCGCGCCGCCGCGATGATCTCTCCCGCCGTGCCGCCCGCGCCAACGACCAGCACCCGCGCCGCGCTCCCCGCGCCGAGGGCGGCGGACAGCATGCAAGCCGATAATTCATGGCAGGCGTCGTACCCGGCCAGAGCGATCCGGCTCTGCTCGGCGTATTCTCCCGCGCGGGAGGCATCAAATTTTGAGGACGAAATTTCAGTCATTCGGTTTCCGACCGGTACCTAGGAGCCCGCGATCACGCTGGCGTCGCGACGATAGTCGATCTACAGCCGGACAGGAGCCCGAATTCGCAGGGTTGCGGGACTTTCGCTCAACAATCCCCAAAACTGTCGATTTTCCACGCGGAATCCGATAGAGTTTCGGCTTTGTGATTTTTCCAACCGAGCCGGAGCCTGTCGTCATCGCAACCCGTTTGACCCAAAAAGAGCAGGATCGCTTCCACAACCTGCTGAAGCTCGCGGCCGAAAGCCCCTATGAGGGCGAACGCAGCGCGGCTCTGGCAGCGGCCGAGCGGCTTGTGGCCAAGCACGGCATGACTTTGGACGAAGCCGCGCAACGCGACCCCGTCGACTGGGAACCGGAGCCGACGCCCGCTGAGAAAGCACGGCGCGAAGCGGAGCGTGAGGCGGTCCGCCGTGCCCGGGAAGAGGAAATCCGCCGTCAAGCCGACAAATCCCATTGGGAACGCGCCTGGCGCGAGGCCCGCGCCCGTGGGTTGGACGAGGCAGAGAAAAGAGAAAAGACCAAGACGCAATCACGGTCGTACCAGCAGCCACGCAGCCGCAGGCGTCGCAACCCTAACGACTTTGCTGGAGCATTATTGCGGGAGACGCGCATGTCCTTACAGGAGATCGCCGACATCACCCAACTGGACATCTACCAGGTTGCTGGGATCAAATTGAAGATGCGGAACGCAAGGGCCGCATAATCCAACACCCTCCAATTTTTGAAGGACGCCTGCAATGGCCGACTGGAACGACCTGACCAAGCTTGCCGCTGAAATCGGCGAAAAGCTGAAAGCCCGCGGCGAGACCGTCGCCGTATCCGAAACGTCCGCCGGCGGATTGATTTCGGCAGCGATGCTGAGCATTGGCGGCGCCAGTGCCTATATGCGCGGCGGCGCGGTCCCCTATTCGCAATGGAGCCGCGAAGGCTTATTGGACATCAGCCAGGATGATATCCGCCAGATGGGCATCCGCTCGTCGTCGGAACCCTATGCGGCCCTGCTGGCCAAGACCGTGCGCGAGCGGGTGGGCACGACCTGGGGCCTGGCCGAAACCGGCGCTGCTGGGCCGACCGGTAACCGCTATGGCGATGCGGCGGGGCATACCTGTGTGGCGATCTCCGGCGCGGTCAATGTTGCACGGACCCTCGAGACGGCGAGCAGCGACCGCGAGGGCAACATGTTCTTGTTCTCCGTCGAGGCGATGAGCCTGTTGAACGAAGCGCTCGATACTCTGTAGGTGATTTACGCTGTGCTGGCATCGCTATTTGACATGGACGATGCCAAACATATAAGCGAACGCTGCCAGGCCGCCCAGCACGACCAAATGGGGTATGTACGCCCCCATCTTGCGGGCGGCGCTGCTGGAAAGCCCGGCTCGTTTGCGGACGTTTGCCGCCTCTATCGATTGCCGCGCCGCCAGATCCTGCACGATTGAAGCGAACCGATCGGCGGCAAACGCCCGAAACTCGCGGTCGGCGTTCTCCCAAAACACGGTCGCCGCACCGTCGGTCGGCAAATATACGGCCAAGCGGCCGATCGGCGTCACAGCATCGTGCAAATCGGCCGGTCGAGCATGCAATACCACGCTCCAGTCACCACCGACCGAATCCGGCTGCCACAGGACCAAACATTCCCGGCCTTCCGACAGAGTCACTCGCTGCGGCGGCGCTACAACGCGATCACTCGGATCAATAGCCGCCAGCGGCTCGATCGCGGCGATCAGCCTCGCATTGATGGGAGACACATCCTGCTCGGTCATCGATTTTGTCCTAACGTCAGGGACCAAGGGCTTTGACGGCATGGGAATGCTGCTATAGAGGCCACCTTCCGGTTCCGCCAGTCACAATTTGTAGGACCAATGCGCGCCCTATTGATCACCTCTAACCGATTGGGCGACGCTGTCCTGACGACGGGAGCGGTGCCGTACCTGCTCGGGCGTTATCCCGGAATCCGGTTGACGGTGGCATGCGGCGCGCTGCCGGCGCCGCTGTTCGAAGCCATGCCCGGAGTATCGGAGGTGTGGCGTATTCAGAAGAAATCGTACAGCCGGCATTGGTGGAGTTTGTGGAAAAAGGCCGCGCCGCAATTTTGGCAGCACGTGGTCGATCTGCGTGGGTCTGCGTTTGCCTTTACCGTCCTAACGCGGCGGCGCTCAATCCTGCCCCCGGATCACAGTATGCAACACCGCGTGATGCATCTCACCCAAACGCTGCACGCCCCCCATCCCACGGCGCCTGTATTGCACTGGCGCCCTGAGCATGCCGCTGAGGCGGAGCGCCTGCTAAGCGGCGGCGAACGCTGGATCGCAATCGGTCCGACTGCAAACTGGCGGGGCAAACAATGGCAAAGCGAACGCTTTGGTCAGGTGGCCCGCACCCTAACGGCAACCGATGGCCTCTGCTCGAACGCACACATCCTGGTCGCAGGCGCGCCTGGCGAGGAGCAAATGGCGGCGCCAGTTCTGGCCGCTCTGCCATCGGACCGCGTCGTCGCCGCCTTTGGGTGGCCGTTGCCGGTCCTTGCGGCGGCGTTATCGAAAATGGATCTGTATATCGGTAATGATTCTGGACTGATGCATATGGCCGCCGCAGTCGGCACACCCACTGTGGGCCTGTTCGGCCCATCACGGCCGGAGCATTACGCGCCATGGGGCCCAAAAGCTACCATAGTGCGCACCAAAACCACATTCGACGAATTCATCGCCCGGCCAGGTTATAACCGCTTTACGACCGGCAGCCTGATGGAAGAAATTACACCGGAGGCGGTGTTGGCAGCCGCCCAGTCGCTCTTGGAGACCACCACATGACAGTATCCGTGGTGCTGTGTGCCCACAATGAAGCGCACCAGATATTCGCGTGCTTGGACGCCGCCAAATGGGCGGACGAGATTGTCGTGGTTGCCGACCGCTGCACTGACGACACAGTCGCGTTGGCGCGGCGCTTTACCGACAAAATCGTTGAAGGCGCATGGCCGAACCAGGGAGAACGGCGCCATGCCGGCATTGACCTCGCCACTGCCGACTGGATCCTGGAATTGGATGCTGATGAGCGCATCACGCCGCAGCTTGCCGCGGAAATCCAGGCACTGGACGCTGCCAATGCTGCGTTCGACTATGCGCTGATCCCGTTCGACAATTATGTTGGCGATACCTTGGTGCGCTATGGCTGGGGCGGCTCGTTCGGCTCCAGCGGCGTTATGCGCCTTTTCCGAAAAGGGGCCAAAACATGGGGTACTGCCCGGTCGCATCCTGGGGTTTCATTCCAGGGCAGGCGCGGCCCAAACCTCAAAGGGCGGATGATCCACTATGTCGATAAAGACATTACCGACATGATTGCCCGCCTGAATCGCTACACCACCAACCGAGCACGCGACCTAAGAGAACAGGGCGTACGCGGGTCGCTGCCAGGCGATGTCCGCCGCCTGTTCACCCGGTTCTTCAAATGCTATATCCAGCGCAAGGGGTATCGAGAGGGCGGCTACGGCCTGTTGATCGCAGTCATGGCTGCGCTGTTCCCACTGCTTTCGACGTTGAAAGCACGGCTCGAATCCGGTGAGGCCGGGCAGGCACAAGGCGCAAAGGAAATGCCGCCGCAAGGCTAAAGCAGAACTTAACGCGCGCTAGGCCGCAATTGACTTACAGGCTGCCCAGTCCTATCTGAGCCAGCATCCGCAATCGTGCCTCCGTGGCGCGACATGTGGGGCTGTTGGATGCTTCAGCGCAACGCTGGACATAGCCGCTGCTCCGGCAGTCTGCCTTCCCTGAAATTACCCACGAGGACCGCCATGCTCGGCGCGCTCGCGAAACGTCTATTCGGCACAGCTAACGACCGGGTCATCAAGAAACTGAACTCGACCGTCGCCGCTATCAACGCGCTGGAGCCGGAGTTGGAGGCCCTCGACGACGCTCAATTGCGCGCCCGGACCGATACATTGAAACAGCGCCTAGCCGGTGGCGAGACGCTGGACGCCTTGTTGCCGGAAGCGTTTGCCACGGTCCGCGAGGCGGCGAAGCGCACGCTTGGCCAGCGCCACTACGACGTGCAGCTGCAGGGCGGTATCGTTCTGCACCAAGGCAAGATCGCCGAGATGAAGACTGGCGAGGGTAAGACTCTGGTCGCGACGCTGGCCGTCTACCTGAACGCGCTTACCGGCCGCGGCGTCCATGTTGTCACCGTCAACGACTATCTAGCCCGCCGCGACGCCGGCTGGATGGGGCAGATCTATCAATTTTTAGGCCTGTCGGTCGGCTGCATCGTGCATGGGCTGGATGACGACGCCAGGCGCCAGCAATACGCCTGCGACGTGACCTATGGCACCAACAACGAATTCGGCTTCGACTACCTGCGCGACAACATGAAGTTTCGCCTGGAAGATATGGTCCAGCGGCCCTTCCACTATGCCATTGTCGACGAGGTGGACTCGATTTTGATCGACGAGGCGCGGACCCCGCTGATCATCTCTGGCCCTGCGGAAAATTCGTCGGAACTTTATGTTCGCGTCAACGCGCTGATGCCCAACCTGCAGCCGCAACATTACGAAAAAGACGAAAAATCCCGGCACGTCTCCCTAACCGAAGACGGCGGCGAATTTGTCGAGCAAATGTTCCGCGAAGCTGGGCTGCTGCAGGAAGGCAACCTTTACGACACGGCGAATATTTCGCTGGTGCACCACATGAACCAGGCGCTGCGTGCGCACACGCTGTTCGAACGCGACAAGGACTATATGGTCCGCAACGGCCTGGTTGTCATTATCGACGAATTCACCGGCCGCGCCATGGAAGGCCGGCGCTATTCCGAGGGCCTGCACCAGGCATTGGAGGCGAAAGAGGGCGTCCAGGTCCAGTTGGAGAACCAGACCCTCGCGTCCATCACATTCCAGAACTATTTCCGCGCCTATGAGAAACTGGCGGGCATGACCGGCACGGCAATGACCGAAGCCGGGGAATTCGACGAAATTTACAGTCTTGAAGTCGTCGATATGCCGACCAACGTCGATGTGATCCGCAAGGACTATGACGACGAAGTCTATCGGACGATGCGGGAAAAGAACGAGGCGATCGTCGCCGAAATTCTGGAGTGCAACAAGAAACAGCAGCCGGTCCTGGTCGGCACCGTTTCCATTGAGCGCTCGGAATCGCTGTCGGCCCTGCTGAAGTCAAAAAACATCGCCCACAAGGTTCTGAACGCGCGCTACCACGAGCAGGAGGCAATGATCATCGCCCAGGCGGGCCAGCCGGGCGCCGTCACCATCGCCACCAACATGGCCGGCCGCGGCACCGACATTCAGCTTGGCGGCAATGCCGAACTGATGGCGGCAGAGCGATGCCAGAGCGTCGCGGATGAGGCCGAGCGCGAGCGGATCACCGCAGAAATTTATGCCGAGGTGAAGCGCGACAAGGAATTGGTGAAAGCGGCCGGTGGCCTCTACGTCATCGGCACCGAGCGTCATGAAAGCCGCCGCATCGACAACCAGCTACGCGGTCGTTCCGGCCGCCAGGGCGACCCGGGCGCATCCAAGTTTTTTGTCTCGCTCGACGATGACCTGATGCGGATTTTCGGCTCGGAGCGGATGGATGGCATCCTGCGCCGGCTGGGCCTGAAAGAGGGTGAAGCGATCATTCATCCCTGGATCAACAAGGCATTGGAAAAGGCCCAGCAGAAGGTCGAAGCGCGCAACTTCGACATCCGCAAGAACCTGCTGCGCTTCGACAACGTCATGAACGACCAGCGCAAGGTCATCTACGAACAGCGCCGCGAAATCATGGAGACTGAAAATGTCCATGACGACGTGCTGGAAATGCGCGAGCAGGTCTTGGACGAATTGGTCGCCACCCATATGCCTGAAAAGGCACTGCCCGACCAATGGAACATCGGCGACATGCACGAAGAGGTGCAGCGTCTGTTCGCCCTAAACCTTCCCTTGGCCGATTGGGCCAAGGAAGAGGGCATCGCCGACCAGGAAATGCGGGAACGCATCGCCAAGGCCATCGACCAACGCATGGCCAGCAAGACTGCAAATTGGGGCCAAGACCTGATGCGGCTGGCCGAAAAGAGCGTGCTGCTGCAGCTGCTCGATCAGTTCTGGAAAGAGCATCTGCTGCATCTGGATCATCTGCGACAGGGCATCGGCCTGCGCGCTTATGCCCAGCGCGACCCGCTGAACGAGTATAAGTCCGAAGCGTTCGAACTGTTCGAGTCGATGCTGACCCGCCTGCGCGAATCGACGACCAGTTCGCTCTCGCATCTGGAAATCCGCCAGCAACAGGGCGTGACCATGCCAGAATCTCCGTCTGGCGAGGGATGGCAGGAGACCCATGAGGATGGCTCTGAGTTGGTGATGGCTGGTGCGGAAGACGGTCCGTCCTTCTCCGACGACGGCACCCAGCCGTTGCCCCGCCCCCGCCCGATGGACAGCCGCCCGGCCCCCTCGCCGACCATGAACCCGAATGTTCCGGATTCCTGGGGTAAGGTGCCGCGCAATGCGCCGTGCCCGTGCGGCTCTGGCAAGAAGTTCAAGCACTGCCACGGCGCCAACGCCTAACGCCAATCCGGTTTGCCCCGACCGGCCCGGTCGGCTACCATGCCGCAAATCCAATGGGAGACGCGGCATGTCCGACCGTAGCGACGCCTTTATCGCATCCCTCGACCAGCGAGTCGGCGCCATTGCCGACGCCTGCACGGCCTGCGGCGCCTGTGCCGCTGTCTGCCCGACTCCCGCCATTGCCGGCATCGATAACAGCCAGCCAGAAAGCCTTACCTCCGGTGTGCGCGATATTCTGCGCAGTGGAGCTGGGCCAGAAGATGCAGAGACGTGGGCTCGCACCTGTTGCGGGTCGGGCCATTGCCTGACTGTCTGTCCGGAGGGGATCAATCCGCGCTTTATGCTGACGATGGCACGGCGAACGCTCACAAGGCGCAACGCGCCGGACGAGCGGCGGGCCACCGGCAAGGCCGCTTTCCAGAAGATGAGCCGTGGCGTGCGCGTGCTCTCGCGCTTGTCATTGCCACCGGACCTTTTGGCCAAACTCAGCCCGCGCTCGCACCCGGAGCGGGACGAGGCGCCGGACATGGTGTTCTATACAGGCTGCAACATGCTGAAGACGCCGCATATCGGGCTGCTCTGCCTGGATGTGCTGGAGAAGCTGAATGTGACCTACGAGGTCCAGGGCGGCCCCAGTGCCTGTTGCGGCATCCTGCCAGCTCGCCCAGGCGATACCGAGAATTCCGGCAGGCAGGCGTTCAACACCCTGGACAAGATGGCGGCCTCCAAGACCAGCCAAGTGCTATCTTGGTGCCCAACCTGCCAGATCCAGTTCGGCGAGACCATGATCCCCAGCTACCGAGAGGTCACTGGCTCCAGCCTAGACATGACCATGTTCCCGGTCTGGCTCGCCGGGCAATTGGATCGGTTGCGACCGATGATGACGCAACGGGTAGAGCGCCACGTCGCTCTCTATGAATTCGCCGGCGAGCTGGGCGTCAACGAGGCGGTGCGCGAGTTGCTGGCTGCTGTGCCGGGAGTGGAGGTCGTCGAGTTGCAGACCGCCAGCATCGGCTACAACGGCACGTCACTCGCCCCGCTCGGCCGGTACAACGCCGAAACGACGGCGCGCGTGCTGGATGAGGCCGAGGCAGCGGGCGTCGATACGCTGCTCAGCATCTATCACGGCGAGCACCGCGAACTGGCCGGACACGAGCCAAGGCGGTCGTTCCGCATCGCCAATTATATGGAACTGGTGGGCGAAAGCATGGGACTGGCCCGACCCGACCGGTTCAAAGAACTGCGTGCCATGGCTGACGCCGACGCCATTGTCGCGGCCTCAAAGGCAGAGATTGCAGCACACGGGCTCGATACGGAACTGGTCCGCGACGTTGTCGCAAAAGAGATGTTGGGCGGCTAGTTTCGCGGCTGCGCGCTTCTTTCAACGGTTGCGGATAGAGGAACGCGGCGACCTCAGTGTACTGGACCGGAGCCGCGACAGAAAAGGGCCGGAGCATCGCTGCGCCGGCCCTGTCCAGGATAGACGGCCCTCTTTCCGAGGGCTGTGGTAACCGAGCCTAGCTGTTGCCGACCGCAGCCTTACCGGCGCTCTCGCCAGCAATCTTGCCAAACACTGCGCCGGCCATCAGGCCGGTGCCGCCCGGATAGTTGAACCAGAACAGGCCGCCGACATTCTCACCCGCCGCATAGAGGCCCGGGATTTCCACTTCCTCCGTGTCCATTGCCTGGCCTTTGGTGTTGATGCGGATACCGCCGAAGGTAAAGGTGACGCCACACGTAGTCTGGTAGGCCTCGAACGGGGCTTCGTCGATGGTGTTGGCCCAGTTGGTCTTATCGACGGCCAAGCCCTCGGTGCAACGCCCGTCCTTGATGTTGGGGTTGTAGGGGATGTCCTGGCGAACCGCAGCGTTGTAGGCCTTGATCTCACGCAGGAACTGCTTGCCGTCGACGCCTTCCAGCTTTTCCGCCAGTTCTTCCAGGGTGTTGGCGCGGACCTTGGTCACCTGGCGGATGCGGTATTCGTCGCGCAGCGCCGGGATGATCTTGTTGTCGAACACCTGCCAGGCCATCTGCTTCGGCTGCTCCAGGATGATGCGGCCGTATTTGGCGTAGGTGTAGTTGCGGAAGTCGTAACCTTCATCGACAAAGCGCTTGCCGTCGGCGTTGATCATCACGCCCCAGGGATAGGAGTGCTTCTGGAAGTTGTCGCCAACGTCCAAGTCGCCGAATTCCGGCGCGTTGTAGTCCCAGCCGACCGCGTGGCAGCCGCTCCAATTGCCATAGGGGCGGGCGCCGGCGGCCAGCGCCATGTTGATGCCGTCGCCGGTGTTGAAGCGGGTGCCGCGCACCTTGGCCAAATCCCAGCCTGGGCCCAGATAGCGGGTGCGCATCTCCGGATTCGCCTGGAAGCCGCCGGCGGCCATCACCACGGCGCGGGCAGCGATGGAGATGGTCTTACCCTCCTCACGCAGACGGACGCGGGCACCGTGCACGCCTTCGTCATCATGGATCAAAGAGGTGGCGCGGGCGCCGTACATCACCTTGATGTCGTTCTTGGCGCAGGCTTCGGTCAACGCCTCAACCAGTCCGGGGCCGCCGCCCCATGCAGAGACCACTAGGCCGCCCCAGAACTTGAACTTGCCGTCGATCTTGAACGCCTGCTTGCCATAAATTGGCAGGAAGCGCACGCCCTTGCCGCGCATCCATTTCATCGTATCGAGCGAGCGGGTCACCAGCAACTCGCACATGTCAGGGTCGGTCTTGTACTCGGTCAGACGGCCCATGTCGTCGTAGAACTGGTCTTCGGTGTAGGTGCCGAAGTCGGTCATAGCGACTTCATCGTCCGAAAGATCGGGGCACAGCGCGCGGATATCGTCTACGCCGTTGAACACAGTCCGGATGTTGCCTGCGGTAAAGGCCGAGTTGCCGCCGGCCTCCTCTTTCGGCGCGCGCTCCAACACCAGAACGCTTGCACCCTGCTCGCGAGCTGAGAGGGCGGCACACATCGCAGCGTTCCCACCGCCAATAACAAGCACATCCGTCGTGATTTCTGCCATTTTTACGTGTCTTTCTGTATCGACTGTAACATTCGGCCCGCTTATACCGTCAACGAGGGCGATTAGTCGAGATTGATCGTTCATCGTGGACATGTGGTCGATTTGATCGAACAATGAATGTGCGATGCAGGCAACTGGTGAGAGATAGACGATGCGTACCATTCTTTTTGCTGCAGTGAGCGCGGTGGCTTTCACGTCAGGCCCAGCCGCCCTGGCGGGAGGCGACCCTCGCCCCGCATTGTGGGAGTTCATTTCGGTCGAGCGTTATGTTCAGGCTCTGATGCAAGTCGGCGCCATGGCGTTGCGTGAACAAGTCGATTTCACCTACACGGACATTTCCAGCGATTTCCTGTCATCGACGATTGCAATACACGGCCTAAAAATCTATCCGGAGGTTCCGTGGCCTGCTGAAACGCCGTGCGTGGTATCAGCCGAACGGGCATCCATTGCAGGATCGAACCCGGCGCAGTGGGATACAATGCGGGTTCGCCTGGCGCTATATGGCGCCACCGCATCGCCTAGTTGCGCTATGCCAGAACTCAGCCAGCAATTGGCTGCAACGGGCACCCAGCAGATAGTGCTCGACCGTTTCGAGGTCGAACTCACTTATACCGTCGGCCCAGGGCGCCTGCTCGTCAGCACCCAAATGGGCCTTGCGGAATTGGCCGCTGTCAATGTCAACCTGGATTTTGAGTATTTTGCGGTCAAGCAACAAGATGTTGCCGCCATGTTGTCGTCGGCATCGGTATCCATCGAAGATTTGGGGCTTTGGCAAAAGATCAAACCGATCCTGCCGCCGTCGATGACCGATCCAAACAACGCTGCCCAAATCGTCCAGGGCGGCCTGAAAGATGCGTTAAGCTCGGCTGGGCCTGGCCCAAATCGCCCGCAGGCCTTGCCGCCAGAGCAACAGGAATTCGTAGACTCTTTGGCGCGCGAGATCCGCCGCTTTGTCACCCAGCCGGGGACCATCGCCATTGACGTCAGGCCGGCGCAGCCCGTGTATCTCAACGCTGAAATTGCGGAAGATCTCCCACACCTTGTCAGCGTTCTGCGCCCCAAAGTGTCCAATGGCGTCGCCAGCCGCACGGCTTTGATCAATGCCGCAAAGTTGAAAGCGGCTCTGGTCGCGCCGCAAATGCTGGACACCGCCGAACGACGCAGCATCGGAATGGCGTTGTTGAATGGCGTCGGCGCGCCAAAATCGCCCGCCACCGGCCGGACATTGCTTAAGCCGATGGCGGAAGCAGGCGACGGGCCCGCGGCCATGGCCATCGCCCAGGATTTGATGGCCGAGGCTCCCGCAGCCGCCTATCGGCTGGTCCTGAAGGCGGCTGAAAATAGGACCGATGGCGCTGCACGCTTGTTGGACACCTTGGAACAGCAATTGACCACCGCCGAGGTTCTTGGGCTCCAAGCAGAGAATTTGCCAGAGCCGGACGAGGCTGGGTTTGCGTCGATTTCAGCCATGCGCCAGCTAGCTGTTGCGCATCTCAGTGGTTTGGGAAGCCAACGCAGCTACCGCCGCGCGCTATTCTGGGCCTCCATGGCCGCAGCGACTGGCGACGCCTCCGCTGCCCAGGTGATCAACGACATTGAAGACCGGATGCGCTTCCGCGGCGAAGCGGCGGCGGCTGCCTGGCGGAGCGAAGCGGACGCAGCCGGAGCGGAAGCGCTGGAGGCTTGGCTATCGAAAGGCCTGGCCGCCAAACTGTCCGTCCGGCAACAATAGGCAACGCGCCTACGCGGCCTTCTCAAGGCTGTTCGCCAGGTCCATGACCTGTTCCAACAGGGCAATCCGGTCTGGCGTCGGCAGCTTCTCGTCGCCTCGGATGCTGAGCGCATTGACGCCAACTGATTGATACTTAGCAAAGCGTTCGCGTATCATGTCCGGCGTCCCGACGGCCTGGAATTGCGTCACCATCGCATCCGGCACCCGCTTTGCCGCTTCCTCGCGCTTGCCCTGCTTCCACAGCGCCTGGATCGCCAACGCATCGTCCTGATAGCCGGCGCGCTGGAACGCCTCGTTGTAGAAATTGGTCTGCTTCGAGCCCATGGCCCCCATCTGGAAGGCAACGCCCATGCGCTTGCTGTCGATCAATTCCTCGACATTGTCGCCGAGCGTAACGCTGACAGTCGCGCAAATGTCGATGTCGCGCAGAGTCCGGCCGGCAGACTTGGCGCCCTTGGCGATGTAATCCAGGTGTGCCCCCGGATGATCCGGCGAGAAGCTGGTGCCGAGCCAGCCATCCGCTGCGGCCCCGGTGAATTCCAGCGCTTTCGGCCCCAAGGTCGCCAGATAGATCGGGATCGGACAGGGCGGGAATTCCAGACGCAACGCCTTGCCCTCGCCACCTGGACGCGGCAGTTGGAAAATCTCACCATCGTACTGGATTTTCTCGGCGCGGAACGCCATGCGGCAGATATCGACCGTCTCGCGCAAGCGCGTCAGCGGCTTGGCGAACGAGACGCCCTGTAGCCCCTCCACCACCTGCGGTCCACTCACGCCGAGGCCAAGCTTGAACCGCCCGCCCGAAATATCCCACAGCGACAAGGCCGTCATAGCCGTCATAGAAGGGGTGCGGGCGCTGATCTGCATGATAGCGGTGCCGATGTGAATGCGCTCGGTCTTGGCGGCCATATAGGCCAGGCTGGTGCAGGCATCATGCGCCCAGGCCTCTGCCGACCAGACACAATCGACGCCCAAACGATCCGCCGCCTGGACGTATTCGACCGCGCCCTTGATGTCTCGGCTGGAGTGGCTGCCGATGCCGATGGAGATGCGCATGGTTCGGGTTCCTCAGTTTTTGGTTGGTGTCACGGAATCGCGGCGGTCAACAGGCGTCATCCAAAGCGTTCGCTTTTCAACCGGATGCCATGGGCTTCGCGGTCCCAGGTGTCGTTGGTGACGCCCTGGGCGCGCAGTTCATGCTTCATCACCTTGGCCGTCGGCGTCTTCGGCAGGTCGTCCATGATGCGCAGATAGCGCGGCACCATGAAATAGGCCATGCGCGGAGTGAGAAAGTCGATCATCTCCGCCGGATCAATGCTGGCATCCGGCTGGGCTGAGAGACAGAGCATGACCTCGTCCTCCCCCATGTCGCTGGGAACGGCGATGGCGGCGGCCTCGCGCACGGCGGGGTGGGCGAGCGCTTCCATCTCCACCTCCAGCGAGGAGATGTTCTCACCGCGCCGGCGGATCGCGTCCTTCATGCGGTCGACGAAGTAGAAATAGCCGTCCGCGTCTTGCGTGAACGCGTCGCCGGTGTGGAACCAGCCGTTGCGCCAGGCCTTCGCCGTCGCCTCCGGGTTCTTGTAGTAGCCAGAGTTCATGCCCCACGGCCGGTCGGTGCGTATCATCATCTCGCCGACCTGGCCGATGGGCACCTCGCAGTCGTTCTCGTCCACCAGCCGCACCTCGACACCGGGCCGGGCGAGGCCGCAGGTGCCGCGCTTCTCCGGGTTCGCCTCGGAAACGATGGGGGTGGAGATCTCCGTCATGTTGAAGATGGTGTAGACATCCAGGCCGAAGCGCTGGCTGAACGCAGGAATATCACCGGAGAGCGGCACCATGAAGGCGAGACGGAGCGGGTGGTCGGCGTCCTTCGGCGAGGGCGGTTCTTTCGCCAGGAACGTCGCCATCGCGCCCAGCAGGAAGGCGGCGGTGCAGTCCATGCGGCGCACCGAATCCCAATAGGTGCGGGTATCGAAGCGCTCGCAGAAACCGATGGAACCGCCGCGGCAGAGCATCACGTACATCGTGCCCATGCCGCCGATATGGAACATCGGGAAGTTCATCAGCCAGCGGTCCTCACCCGTCACCATGTGCCAAGTTTCGGGGCCGGCGTTGGTGTAGATGTGCAGGTAGGACGCCAGCACGCCCTTGCTGGGGCCGGTCGTGCCGGAGGTGAAGACGATCGCGAACGGGTCCCAGGGCTCGATGGTGCGCTCCAGCGGGGCGAGCGTGCCCTCGGTTGGGTAGAGCATATCCTCGAAGCGCTGGGTCGGCAGCGGCGTTTCGGCGGCTCCGCCGACGGTGATGACCTGCTCCAGGCTGGCGAGATTGACGTCGCCGAGGCGCTCGCAAAGGTCCTTGTGAATGATGGCCAGCTTCGCATCCGAGACGTTGATGACATGGGCCAGCAGGTTGCCGCGGTAGGCGGTGTTGATCGGCACGTAGACGCCGCCCAGGTAGTTGATGGCGAAGAAGGCCAGCGCGTGCTCGCGGCTGTTCGGCGTCCAGACCAGCACGTGTTCGCCCTGCTCCACGCCCAGTTGCTGGAGGCCGAGGGTGACCTGGACGACGCGGTCCTTGAACGCGCTGTAGGTCCATTCCTCCCCGCCGGTCGGGTGGTCCGGGTCGTCGAACTTCAGGAACACCTTGTCCGGCTGCTCCGCCGCCCAGCGGTCGATCAGATAGCGGGTGACGACCTTGTTGCGGGCGGGAATGCGGCTGTCCGTGGTTTCCGGCGTCCAGGGGCTTTCGGCGATTTGGATCATGGGGGCTTCACGCACTCGCCGCCAGCGCCTGATCAACCAACGCCCCTGCCCTGCCCAGATCGTCCGAGCCGAACGGGTCCTGCGGCGCAAGCCTGGTATCCTCCACCAGTTGGGCAAGGGCCACACGGTTGGTGGTCTTGCCCGCGGCCTCGGCGGTGGCGCCTTCCCAGGCCATCAGGGCGGCGCTGGTGGCGTGATAGAGGGCGGAGGACGCCTTGCGGCAGAGGTGTTCGCTATCTGGCTCGCGGGCGACGCGTTCGGCGAAGTCGGCAGCCTTGTCCATCAGGGCCTGGTAGCGGCCGCGGATCTGTGCCGGTACCTCGTCCAGCTTCTCGCGGATACCTTCCTGAAGCTCGCGGTGAGCGTCTTCCTTCGCCACCGCGCGGGTGATGATGTCGAGGGCGTTGATATTGCTCGTCCCCTCCCACAACACGCCGATATGGGCGTCGCGCACCAGGCGGGAATTCACCCAATCCTCGATATAGCCATTGCCGCCCCGGGTCTCCATGGAGGCGTCGGCGACGGCGATGTTGTCCCGTGCCGTCTGGTATTTGAGCAGCGGCGTCATGATGCGGAGCTGTTTCTGTGCCGCTGCTTCGCCCTTCTGCGCCCGGTCCATCATGTGGGCGGTGTAGGCGAACATGCTGACGGACTGGGCGGTCGGCAGCAGCACGTCAAGCAGCTGGCGGCGCAGCAGCGGGAACTCCATCAGGCCCTTGCCGAAGGCGCGGCGGTTGTTGGCGACGGCTTTCGCCTCGTTCCAGCAGCGCTGCATCATGGCGGCGGCGCGCACACCGTGGGAGAGCCGCGAGAGGTTCACCTGGTCCATCATCTGCTTCAGGCCGCGGGATTCATCGCCGAGCAGATGGGCCAGGGCGCCATTGAAGATCAACTCGCCGGAGGCCATCGACTTGGTGCCCATTTTCTCCTTCAGGCGCGCGATGCGGTAGCGGTTGCGGGTGCCGTCCGGGCAGACGCGCGGCAGCGCGAACAGCGCCAGCCCGCGCGAGCCCTCCGGCGCGCCCTCCGGCCTTGCCAGCAGCAGGGCCACGTCGCCGTCGGTGTGGGAGCAGAACCATTTCTCGCCGTAGAGCCGCCACTCGCCGCCTTCGTTGACGGCGGTGAGCTCGATCTGGCCGACGTCGGAGCCTCCGGACTTCTCCGTCATGAACTGCGCGCCGGAGAGGAAGTCCGCCGGGTCGGTGCTGGTCATGCGTGGGAAATAGCGCGCGTGCGTTTCCGGGTCAGCGTAGCGGTTGATCAGGAAGGCCGAGGTGTCCGTCGCTGAAATCGGGCACATCAGGCCGAATTCCGCCTGCACGAACAGGTACTGGAAGGCATATTTGGTGATGAAGCTCAGCTTCTCCGGCCAGCCCATGACGCCGCCGCGGTTGGTCATCGCCTGGAAGCCGAAATCGAAGAAGGCGATCTTCTCCATTTCCTTATAACTGCCATGGTATTCGATGCGATCCTCGTCGCGGCCATAGCGGTCGCGCAGGTGCAGAATGGGCTGGTGACGGTCGGCTTCCCGCGAAAGGGCATCCAGTTCGTTGCCGGCGATCTCGCCCAGGCGGCGCATGTGCGGCAGGAAATGCGCGCGTTCGGCCGGGTCCATGTACAGATCAAGAATGTGATGCAGTGACGGGTCTATATCATAAAAATTCTGCCCGCTGGCGTCCGGCGCAATATGCTCCGAAGGATTACGCGCATTGTCATGGCGGGTGGGCACCCAAACCGGCGGGACGAAATTCATGGCGGTGGTATCCTAAATCTTCAGACAAGATTACAGGCCATGCCTAGCACATCGCAATTGCAAGGCCAATCAGCCGGGCGCACTCCCTGGCCGGGTCAGGGCTTCCCACCAGAAACTGCGCGAGGCAAGCATCCTCGCCCTGGCGCTTTCGCCCTGACGCCAGGCACGCCATGCAGCGCCCAAAACCCCGGCAGCGACCGTCGGCAGGGTCCAAGGCCTGTAATACCGCGCAAAACGCAAGCGGCCACCATAAAGAAGGCGGTCATGCCGGCCGCCACTTGCATGGTGATGGTGATACACTTCAGCTTCGGCGGCAAACGCCGTTTTGAAGCGACGGCCAGCGCGCACCTGCCAGCTCATTTCTTCAAAATACAGGAAAAAGCGTTCATCCATCGGGCCAACGCGGTTCAGATAGGTCCGCGACGCCAGCAGGCAGGCACCCATGACATACGCCAGGTGCCGCTCGACCAATTCGGGATCGACGTCATCTTCGAACAGATGCCCCTCGCCCAAATGACCTGCCTGCGCGGTCCAGCCTTTGAACCAGGCTCCGCCATAACATTGAACATGGTCAGGCAGTTCCAAATAGCGGAGCAAGGCGCCACAGGTGCCAATGCTCTGGTCCTCAGCCATACGGGCCCGCATGGCCCGCAATGCGCCGGGCGCAACCAGCACATCTGGATTCAGCAGCCAGACGTCGCTCGCATCCCGGCAAGCTTCGATATAGCGGAGCCCAATATTATTGCCGGCGGCAAAACCACGGTTGGCGTTTGCCGCGATCAGAACCAGACGCGCGGCCGGATCGACATCGCCATCCTCCGCCGAAGTATAGACCGGAATGGGTTTGTCCAGCGGCGGCTGCCAAAGCCCATCCAACGCCGGCGCGGCATGAGAACGCGCCATTTCCCGGCCCTCTGCCCAAGCCTGAATCCGTTCGATGCTGCCATCCCCGGACGCATTGTCGACCACGATCACCCGCGTCAGGTCCGGACCGACGTCCAGCAACGATTCCAGGCACGGCAACAGCCAGTCCGTGCTGCGAAAATTGACGATCAAAGCGGAGACCGGCGCGCCCGTCACGACGCCGCGGCATCCGAAAACGGCGACGCGAACATTGCAAAGCACTGCGCGCTTCGGTCCTTGTCGCTGACCAGGCAATCGTCCGCAGCCGCGCCCCACTCTATCGCCAGAGCAGGGTCGTCGAACCGAACCGCCAACTCGCTGGACGGTGCGTAAAGCGCATCGAGCTTGTATTGCACGAGAGTGTTCGCCTCCAAGGTTCGATATCCGTGCAGAAATCCGCTAGGGACATAGAGCATCGCACCGGCCGCCGCCGTCAACTCTATAGCCAAATGCTGACCATAAGTCTGCGATTCACGCCGTATATCAACTACTACGTCCAAGATCCGCCCAACCATCACCGATACCAGCTTGGCCTGAGCGTGCGGTGGCGCCTGGGCATGCAGACCACGCACGGTGGAAACAGCGCCAGACCATACCAGATTTTCCTGCACGATCTTCGGCATGCTGATAGCCGCGCCGAATCGCGTGAACTGAAAGGTCTCAGCCAGGTAGCCACGGTCATCGTAATGGCGCTGCGGCAGCAGCAACGCAGGGCCCGCGATGGCAAACCGCTCAATCCGCATGGGCCACCGCATTGCCAATCAAAGTCTCCATCAACGCCCCACGACCAATATCGCCCGCGAAACGACGCAGCGCTGCCACCGGGTAGGGTAAGTCCACAGTAGGAGGCTGGCGCGACAATCGTCGGATATCATTCGCAATGCCGCGGCGAGCCGCGTCATCCAGATCGCTCCACAGATACAAGCCAATTTTTGCCCTGGGCCAAGCCAGATTGATACCATTCGGCGCAAACGTCAGCGACAGCCGCAATGCCTTGGCAGCCAGTGCGCGATCGTCCCGGTTCAAAGCGATCAGGGACAGCCGCGCCCACGTCGTCGCCATGGCAGGGCTGAGCCGCACCGCGCGCCGCGTCGCGCTATCCGCACTGGACAGCAATAGCCGCCGCGCCTCCGAATCGCCGGCTCGATGCGCAGCGCTGAGCAGTGCTTGCCCGTACCCTGACCAGGCGCGGCCATCCTGGCGCCCCGGCGGTTGCGCAATAACGGTCGCAAGCGCAGGAGGCTGGCCTCTCTGCCACCAGGCGGCGTGAAGATACCGTTGCAGCGGCCAAGTGCTGACCCCCTCGCTCAGGCGGCAGCCGCCGCACCACAGCAGCAACACTGCAGGCAGAAGCCAAAACCAAGCCAGTCGGTGGCTAAACGGAGGCACCCTGGCCTCCATCCTGTCGCCGTTCGCGGAAATAGGTGTCCAATGCCGCGCTGTAAGCGCCGGCATCACCATACCGCAATCCTTCTTCGCCCAGGCGTTTCAGGTCGACGTGCGTGAGCGCGGCGCCCAACAGAGGCGCTCCCGCCTCACGTAAGTGCGTGGCGACCTCCTGAATTGCGGCCAATTGCGTATGCTGCCAGCGAACGACGAGGACAACACCATCGCATTGCCGGGCCACCTCTCTCACATCCGAGATCAACAGGGCCGGCGCCGCATCGATAATGACCTGGTCGTATTCTTGCCGCCATTGCCCCAGCAGATGACGCAGCGCCGGCGCAGGAATACTCAGTTCCCCTGCTCTGGCTCGACGGGAGCCAGCGCCGACGATGGCCAGACCCGATACCGCGTCGGACCGGGTCGCCAACGGCCAGCCGGATGGGTCAGCCAGCAGGTCCGCCAACCCGGCTTGCTCCTCCAGACCAAACTGACCACTGAGCGTGCTTCTCCGCAGATCAGCGTCGACCAGCAATACACTCCGCCCCTGCATGGCCAGAATACGGGCCAGCGCCAGCGCAGTGCTGGTCTTGCCCTCCTGCGGCCCTGCCGCCGTCACTAGAACTACGCGAGCATCCCCAAGGCCGCCGCCGACCATCCGCATCGCCTCGGCGAAGCCCCCCAACGGCGCTTCGAGGACTACGTTCGCCACCGGTTCGCCGCGTCGGTGCCGGACTAATGGGATCAAGCCGAGCACCGGCAACCCGACGCGGGTGCGCAGAACCGCGGGCGTCACGGCACCCATCTGCCGCAATTCCAGCAGGATCGCCAATCCTATACCCGCCGCCAGACCGATTATCGCTGCGCCAATCAGGATCAGGGCGCGCCGCGGCTCTGATGGCGCCTCCGGTGCTGTTGCGCGTGCCAGGATACGGGCATCCGGCCTTTGGATGCTGTCCTGGTCGCTGGTCTGTTTGTACCGCTGCAAAAACGTCTGCAACAGGCTGCGGCTCGCTTCCGCCTCACGTTCCAGCGCCCGCAGGCGCACCTGAGCCTTTCCTTGTTCAGCCGCCGCTGCCTCTGCCTTTTGCAACGCCTGCTGCAACGACGCTTCCTGCGCCGAAGCGACGGCGACCGCGTTGCTGAGCCCAGCGACGATTTGGGCGACCTCCCCGGCAATCTGTCCCTGGATATCCCGCAACTCTGCCTTAACCGACAGCATCCGCGGGTGCTTCTGCCCGTATTCCTGGCCAAGGTCCGCCCGGCGGCGCAGGACTTCGGCTTCCTGCTCTTTCAGGCGGTGGATCAGCGCCGACGACAGAACTTCGGAGGCCGACAAAGCATCGCCCTGCCGCTGCAACTGCCGTTCGACCTGGGTCAGGCGGGCCCTGGCGGCTACGGTCTGGCCCCTCGCCAAGATCAACTGGCTGTTGAGTTCCGCCAATTGCTGCGCCGAAACGGTCAGGCCGTCGCCAATGACCAGACCGGAGCGGCCGCGGTAATCTTCGACCGCCCGTTCCGCCGTCTCAACCTTGGTCCGCAGATCAGCGACGCGCTTGTCGAGCCAGACGCCAGCAAACTCTGTCGCCTTATGCTTGGCCGCCAATTGATCCGCCAAATATCGGTCCACCAACGCATTGGCGACATCGGCCGCCAAACCGGCATCATGGCTGGTGACGGCGACGCGCACCGCCAGACTGCGGCCGATCCGATCGACCGCAAGACGCTCGGCAAAGGCGTTGAGAATGCGGACGGCGGCGCGATCCAACCGGCCCTCCGGCGTCAAAGGCGCTGCTTCAGATAACCCCAGCCAAACCGGCAAAGCCCCAATGCCAGCTTGGCGCAGGGCCGGGAGAATTTGAAATGGCGCGAGAATTTGCGGCAGGTCGGGATTGAAATCCGGATGTGCAGCCAATCGCAGGTTGCGAATGACGTCGGCAGCCAGCGCCGGCGCGCGCAGGACAAGAATTTCGCTACTGAGCGTCTGGTCATCGGGCGGCAGGCCGGTCAGCAACTCCTCGAATTTCACTGCCGGTTGGCTTCCGGGGTCCAGCAACACCACCGCTTCAGCCTGATAGGCCCGCGGCCACTGCAAAATCAGCAGAACCGCCAGCAGCAATGCTCCTGCCAGGACCGAGGCCACCAGCAGACGCCGTCGCCACAAGGCGCGCGCCAGCATCGCCAGGTCAACTTCCCGCCGCATCCAGCGGTCGGCCTCGGATAGGACCGCCGGCGGCGGCACGGGATAAAGCGGCGTAACCCGGCCACCGGCCAGCGGGTCGCCGTCAGAAATAGCGCTCCGGTACATTCAGGATGTCCCCAGGGAGAACCACCGTGTCCGGCCCAGCCGGCACTTGCCGACGCGCGGGATCGCTGGCGCGTTGGATGCTGATGCGGCTCTGCCGGGCGCGATAGGTGTAGCCGCCGGCAATGGCGACGGCTTGGACGACGGTCATGCCATTGACGAATGCATAACTGCCAGGCTGCTTCACCTCCCCGAGGATATAGAATGGCCTGTAGTTCGCCACTTGGATGCTAACTCTCGGGTTGATCAGATAATCCGGCTTGAGCCGGTCGGTTATGGCGGTTTCGGCCTGCCGCAATGATTTTTGGCCTATGACGACATCGCCGATCAGAGGCAGTGCAATGCGCCCTTCGCCGTCCAATTCGAACTCACCAGACAGGTCTTCATGGCCGAATACGGTCACGATAATCCGGTCGCCGCTGCCCAGTCGGTAGACCAGCTGGTCCGCCGCGGCTGTGCCGGGGCTGGGCGCCCAATGCGTCAGTAATATCGCCAGAACGGCCATCCGCAAGATCATCACCGCCTCTCTCATCGCTGCAACTCCAGGCGCAGCATCACCGCCTGCCGCACCCAATCGTGGGTTGCGGCTGAGCCCTCGGAAAACCGCTGGCCAAGTTCATAGTGCAACGACAACCGTGCCAGCCGGTTGACGAGCCATTCCCCGCCGAAGCTGACGCCCCCGTGGGTATCGCGGCGATCCACGCCATGAAAATCCAGCCGCCGCCCAGCAATCGATGCGGACAACAACAGGTTGCGCAATAACTCGTGATCGACCTGGAGGCGTGCAGCGGTTTGGGTATAGGACGATGCGCCAGGCGTGACAGTCGCGCTCAGATCGCGGGTCAGCGCACCAGTGACCGTTGTCAGGGCGGTGACATTCACAGTGACATCGCCGCTGATCGCCAATCCCATGACAGGTTGCAACCGGGCATCGGCAAACTGATGGCCCATCCATCCGACAGCAAGGTTCAGAATCGAAACGCCACCAAGATCGAGTTCGGTACCGGCCACGATTTGCTGTAGCCGGCCATCGCGGTTGACGCCGCTGTCATCGGTTGCAGCAGAAAAATCAATCAATCCGTATCGACCGGCCAGGTACACACCAGTATCGGGAAGAGGATCGTAATCGACGCGCGCCTCAACCGACCAGGTTTGGCTGTCGCGGTCATCCTGATTCAGCGCGCCGCCGCCCTGTGCCGGGACATCACTGAAATCCAACCACTTGACCGCCGTGCCGATTGTATAGGCGAAACGGCCGGATTGCAGGCTGAGCCCACCCTCCGCCGACCACTGCAGAAACCGGACCGGCTCGGCCCCGCCAGCCTCATCGACGCCGCCACGGGGCTCGTGCAGATGCGCCAGCCCCAGACCTGCCTCGGCTTTCAGTCCATGGCCGATGTCGATCCGCCCAGCAGCGCGCACTGCCGCGTCCAGATAGTTTTCACGCCGATAGACCGCGTATTCGCCCGACTCAGCCTCGGCGGACACTTCCAAAGCATGCCGGCTCCAGTCGGTGACAATCCGCAGCGCTGGCCGGACCCTCGCCAACAGACCAGCGCGCTCGGCCGTGTCGGTGCGGTCAATATTGCTGTCGTAGTCGACGCCAACGGCGATGCCCGGAAAGATATGCAACGCGCCAATCGACATGCCGATCGGGTCATAATCGGGACGAGGCCGGTTCCGGACGGTGCCGCCTAAGCCCCGACCCGGCGCATCCGTCTCGGCTGAAGGGCCGGGGCGATATGGCGGCGCCTCAACCGAAGCCGCCATTGGGTAACGCGCAAGGCAGATCAAAACACCGGCAGCAAGCGCGAATGCGGGCCAGTACCCGCAGATCACAACCTGCTGCCAAGCCACCATGTCAACTGACCCCGCCGTCCGCAGGCGGGTCGACCACGCCGGGATCCGGTTGCTGCGCCACAACCGGCGGCGTTTGCGCCGGCGGCGCTGTAGGGGTTGCAGGGGATGGATCGGCGGACGGCGTCTGACCCGCATTGGCATCGCCTGCCGTAGGTGTACGAACGCCGCTGCTAGAGCCGATAAAAAGTCCTGCCGGCAACCCCGTCCCAGCACCGCCGCTAAACCCACCGGCGGCACCATAGGTCACCGACGGCGACAGTTGCGCGCCAACGGATGGTTCACTGTCGCCTTCGCGACCATGGGGGCCGGCTGCAGGCTGAAGACCGGCGAGATCAACGCTGGCGACACCTGATCCTGAGACTGAATTTTCACCTTTAAGTTGTTCATCGAATTCCGCACCTTCCCGCGCTGCCTGTGCAATTGCATCCAGCAGGGTCGTGGCATCCACGCCACTATCCGGTTTTGCCAATACCGCGAGGCCCAAAGCCGCTAACCCGTCAGCAAGTTCGGGTCGGTTCTTTGCGACATAGATCAGGACGGCGACGCCATCAGCGGCTCGCCCGGCCTGTGCCAGAACATGCAGCACGTCTTCAAGGCGACCGGAATCCGCGGCGTCCAGCAATTCCACGCCTTGTTCGCCAATCTGTACCCGATCTCCACCCGGCACCGTCACAACCGAGGCCGGCCAAGGACCTGCCGACCAGGCCGGAGGCGTAGCGCCGACGAGCATGAACAGGGCCAACCAGAAGGAAAACCACCGGTTCTTCAGTGCGCAGCTTGGCAAGGCACAGCTCCAACACAACCATTGCGATCAATTCACAATAAAATACATCTGTTGTTATTGTCAAAGCATTCTGCATCCTCAACACAGAACACAACCAAAAAATGCCGACCCTTTCGGGTCGGCATCGGAACACACACCAAAATCGACGGTTAAGGATGCGGCTACGGGGTTACGTCAGCCGGATTTGCTGCTCAACGTAGGCAACAAGCGCTGCAACCCCCTCATCAATGGAAAGCGCGGCTGTGTTGATTTCCAACTGGGGCGCGTCCGGCGCCTCATATGGCGCCGAAATGCCTGTGAAGTCCGGAATTTCGCCCGTCCGCGCCTTTTTGTAGAGGCCCTTCGGGTCGCGTTCCTCGCAAACTTCCAGATCAGCCCGCACGTAGACTTCATGGAAGGCGTCGCCAGCGGCAGTTCTCGCCCGCTCACGATCGGAGGCATAGGGCGAAATAAACGAGGCCAAGCAGATAATGCCCGCATCGGCGAACAATGCCGCCACCTCGCCGACGCGGCGGATATTCTCCGCCCGATCCTCCGGCGAGAAGCCAAGATTGGCGTTCAGCCCGCCGCGCACGTTGTCACCGTCCAGCACGTATACGTTGAAGCCCTTCAGGAACAAGACCTTCTCGGCTTCGCGTGCAATAGTGGATTTGCCGGCGCCGGACAGGCCCGTCATCCACAGCACTGCGCCCTTGTGGCCATTGCGTTTCCAGCGCGCATCGCGGTCGACCTGGGTGACGCTGGCCGTCAGGTTGGTGCCACGCTTGGTGACGAGATCGCGCTGGTCGGGATAGCCATCCATCGAGATCGTGCCGCCGCCGACAATGCGGAAATTGTCGACCAGCACGAACCGCCCGGTCAGCGGCGCACGGGACGCCTCGTCCAAAGCCATAAGGCCACGGGCGCGCAGCGTTACCTTGGCGACCTCACTGCGCTGCACTTCGTTACGGCCGGTGCCGCCCAAATTCTCGGTATCAATGACCTCATCGACCGACTGCACGGTCACCATATGCTCAGCCGTCGTCAGCTTCATCTTCAGGACATCGCCAGCGCGCAACGGCTTGTCGTTAAACCAGAAGATGCTGCCGCGGAACACATTGGTCAGGATCGGCGGGTCAATGGCGTGGCTTGCGATCTCGCCACGTTCGACGAAAATTTGTTGGTCAAGCGTAAAGCCAACCGGCTGGCCGGCGCTCGCCTCATTTGGCTTGTAGCTGATATTCCAGCCTTCAATCGAGTTGATCTTCGCCGTCTTGCCGGACGGGGAAAAGATCAAAGTGTCGCCAACGGCGAGGCGTCCGGTCTCGATCTGGCCAGCAACGATGCGGCGCTCATCCAGGCGATAGACGTCCTGCACCGGCATGCGCAGCGGCAACTGCTCGTTTTGCGGGCGCGGCTCTAGAATATCCAGCAGCTCGACTACGGTCGGCCCCGTGTACCACAGCATGTTGGTGGACCGGTGAACGATATTGTCGGCCTCGTCGCCCTGCGCGGCAATCGGCACAACGGCCCGCGGCGAGAAGCCAAGCTCGCGCAGATAGGCGCGGATGTCGGTTTCGATCTTCTGGAACTTGGCATGATCGTAGTTGATCAAGTCCATCTTGGTCACCAGCACCGAGACCTGGTGCGTGCCCATCAGCGACAGCAGGTAGGCATGGCGGCGCGATTGCTCCTGCAGGCCTTCCTTCGCATCGATCATCAGGAACGCGCCCTCAGCATCGGCAGCGCCCGTCACCATGTTCTTCAGGAATTCTTTGTGGCCCGGCGCATCGATGATCACGTACTGCCGCCGGTCCGTTTTGAAGGGAATGCGGCTGACGTCAATCGTAATGCCCTGATCGCGTTCGGCCTGAAAGGCATCCAGCAGGAACGCCCATTCCATCCGCTGGCCGCGGCGTTCCGAGACCGCGCGGATTTGCTGGACTTTGCTCTCCGGCAGTGCGCCGGTTTCATATAACAGACGGCCGACAAAAGTGGATTTGCCATGATCGACGTGACCGACAATCACCAATTGGAACGGGTTCTGGCCGGACAGGGTCACATGTGGCTTGGAGGCAGCTGACATCTTTGGGTCTCGTTCTCGAGGTATCGGCAGGAATGGGTTCGATCGGCGCGGCTTACATGTAGCCGGCGCGGCGCAGGCGCTCGAAAGCGTCTTCCTGCTCGTGGTCCATTGCGCGTCCGGCGCGTTCCGAAACCGTGGTCGTCGTCAGTTCCTGAATAATCTCGTCAATGGTCGACGCTTCGCTATCCACCGGGAACGTAATGTCCTGGTCGCCCAGCGAGCGGTATCGCTTGCCGTTCTTGGAAAAATACAGCGAAATCGTCGGAATTTTTTCGCGCTGGGTATAGCGCCAGATATCGATTTCGGTCCACGAAAGCAGCGGGTGAATTCGCAGGTGAGTGCCGGGCGGGAAATCGGTATTGAACTGGCCCCAGAACTCTGGCGGCTGATCGCGGAAATCCCATTCGCTGGTTTCGCCCCGGGGCGAGAAAAAGCGCTCCTTCGCGCGTACCGCCTGCTCATCGCGACGAATGCCGGCGAAAATTCCGGTCCACTTGTATTTGTCGTTTAACCACTTCAGCCCGACGGTCTTGCGCGCGGCGGAACGAGCGGCCGGCGGCAGGGTCGGGTCCATTTCCTCAACCGGCGGGCAAAGGCCCGTAATCAGGTTCAGCCCCCATTCCTTAGCCTTGCGGTCGCGGAACTCGATCATTTCAGGGAACTTGCGTTCGGTATCGACGTGCACCACCGGAAACGGCACATGGCCGAAAAAGGCCTTTCGCGCCAGCCAAAGCATCACGTTGGAGTCTTTGCCCAACGACCAAAGCATGGCGATGTTATCCAGCCTGTTGAAGGCTTCGCGGAAGATATAGATGCCTTCCGCCTCAAGATGATCCAGGTCATTCATTGCGTTGGTTTCCTAGGATTGAGCCGCTCGACGTCGTAGCTGCACATGCAGCGGGTGCAAAAAGGGAACTCCGTCTTCGTCAATGCCCTAACGTAATAGAGACGGGTTTAAGCTGGCAGAACAATGTGATCTGGCGATCAGGGCAAAGCCGTTAGTGTATTTCACTATGATCTTCAGGGTATTCGCAGGCTTGCCACGCTCGGACAATGTTGCGCGTGGTCGCATCCGACGGAGGTCGTATTGCCCATTGCGTAAAGGATTTTCTGGCTTGCCGGACAGGATGGGGGTAGAACCACCCTAAACGCGAAGCTGGTTGCGACTGCAACCGCACGATGGACCATTACATTAGTGAGGCTGGATGTCTAAAGAAGACCTGCTGGAGTTTCAGGGTGAAGTTGTAGAAAAGCTGCCCAATGCTATGTTCCGGGTAAAGCTCGAAAACGAGCATGAAATCATCGCTCGATTAGCGGGCAAGATGCGCAAGTTCCGCATCCGCGTTATGCCCGGTGACAAAGTCGCTGTGGAGATGACCCCGTACGACCTGACCAAAGGCCGGATTACATTCCGGCACAAATAGCTTCGATGCGGCGCCTGTGGCCCTAATGCCGAGGCGCGCCTCTGGCCTGTCCGAGATTCTTTGCTTACAGATCGCCCCAAGTCTTAGGCGAGCATTAAAACAGGACCTGCGCCCGCGGCGCATGCAATGGACAACTATGGACCGCAAGAAGCCTAGCCTTATTAAGCTGTTCCGCCGACCAAAACCTGAGGGCAAGTTTTCGCTCGCCCATCCCCTGCGCGAGCCGGTCAGGGCGGTTGGTCAGTCGTTCGTGCTATGGCCAGCCGCGGCGCTGACGGCGATCATGTACGCTGCTCCCCAGGAAGGAACGGACAAGCCGGCAATCGTCATACTGGTTCTACAGATTACGGTGTTGTACCCGATCATTGCCGGCGTCGCGTTCATTTGCAGCCAAATGATCGCCAAAGCCGGCCATGAGCGCGCATCGCTTTTGCCTCTGATCGTACCTTTGGCGATCATGGGGCTGTGGGCCCTGGTGCTGATCCTGTTCGCCGGCCGCTATCTGGCGTCGGTGATCGCCCATCTGGCATCGATTGCGGGGATCGGATAATCTCGCGCCTGCGCTTTTGACAAACGGCGCGACAGTGGAAAGGACGCGAATTCTATGCAACACGCTGAGCAGATCGCCCAGGCCAAACGCCTCCTGCATTTTCTGGATACCAGGACCACGGCTACAGAGCTGCAGCCGTATCACCAACCGACATCCGAATACACCTGTCCCGGGCATGCCGCGAAAGAACAAAGGGTTTTGTTTCGGGAAGCCCCGCTTTGCATTGGAGCGACGGCGCAGATCCGCAATCCCGGCGATTATTTCACGGACGACCTGACCGGCATTCCCATCCTGGTCGTACGCGGCCGCGACGGCACGGCCCGCGCGTTCCTCAACGTTTGCCGGCATAGAGGCGCGAAAGTCGCGACCGGCTGCGGCTCGTCGCGCAGCTTCGTGTGCCCCTACCACGCCTGGACATTTGGCTTGGACGGCGCGTTGGTCGGCAGGCCGGAAGAATATGGTTTCGACGGCCTGGTCCGCGCGGATTACCGGCTGACCGAACTTTGGTGCGAAGAGCGCGACGGCAATATTTGGGTTTGCCCAACGCCCGGTAAGACATTCAGCGTCGACGACATCCTAGGTCCCGAAATGAATGCGGAGATGGCCGCCTACAATTTCGGCGACTATCACCACTACGAAACCAAACACCTGACCCGGCAGATGAATTGGAAGGTTTGCGTAGACACCTTCCTTGAATCGTATCACTTCCCGGTCTTGCATCGGAACTCCATCGCGCCGCTGATCCATGGCAACCTGAATACGGCGGACCAAATCGGTTCAACCGTACGGATGCTGGGCGCGCGCCGCACCCTGCCGGACCTGAAGGC